>JALWOY010000163.1 GCA_027083355.1 Phycisphaerales bacterium
GGGCGTCCACGGACCTCATACAGCACCGCGGTCTTCAGCCCGCTGAACGAGAAATCGAGCGACCCGGGCTTGAGCCGGCTGACGGGGAACTCGACGAGCCGATCGTCGGCCCGTTCGTCCGCCGCGAGCCGGTCGATGTGGGGCCCGCCGGGGTATGGCAGGTCGAGGATCGAGGCGACCTTGTCGTAGACCTCGCCGAGGGCGTCGTCGATGGTGCCGCCGAGGCGGCGGGGCTGGGTCGGGTTGTCGAGGCGGTAGATCGAGGTGTGCCCGCCGGAGACGACCAGCCCGATCGCGGGGAATACATCTGTCTCTCTCTCGCACTCCAGCAGGGGCGCAAACAGATGGGCGTGGACATGGTCGACCCCGACGAGCGGCACCCCGAGCGACCAGGCGATCGCCTTGGCCGCCGAGACACCCACGAGCAGTGACCCGATCAACCCGGGCCGGTGCCCGACGGCGACGGCGTCGAGGTCGGCGAACCCCACCCCCGCGTCTTGCAGGGCTTTGCGAACAACCGGGACGATCCGCTCGACGTGCGCCCGGCCCGCCAGCTCGGGCACCACCCCGCCGAACTCGGCGTGGAGGTCGGCCTGCGAAGCCACCACGCTCGAGCGCACGCGGCGTGCGCTTTCGACGACGGCGGCCGCGGTTTCATCGCAGGAACTCTCGATCCCGAGGATCAGCACGCGGTGATTGTTGCCGCCTCAGCAGGCGAGCGTCAGGCGGGCTTCTTCCCGTTCGATGACGCGGCCTCTGCGGGCGACAACCTCCAGGCGTCGGGTCGGAAGACGGGGGGAGTCTTCCAGACCGAGGTCCGCCAACAGGCGGTCCATGGCCCGGTCCCGCTCGGCGGGGGTGTAGGCGCGGTCGAACCGGGACGCGTCGAGCGCAACGACACCATCGATCCGGCAATCCCGCCGGGTCGGCCGATCAAACACATTTCGCACCGTCTTCTCCTTCCCCCGGATTTTCCCACGGGGGTGTTGCGCCGGGATATGTCCCGGACTGTTCCGGCCGCCGACCATTGCGTGTCCGGCGGCGATCTCCTCTGCTCTGGAAAACAATACGTCGGGATTCACGCCCCGTAACCAATGACAAATAAAGATCTTGCCGAACGGTTCCGGCTGTGACGGGAAGCCCCCCTTTACCGGTGGGCACTCGGCCGCAATTGGTCGCACTCGGCCCTCAGATTCGACCCCGGGGGATGGTCCATACACTGTCTCCATGCTCATCTGGGCGTTGGTATTCGTCGGCGGCGGGGTCGGGAGCCTGCTCCGCCACGTGATCTCGATGGCCGTGCAGAATTGGCACGGCGGGGGTGATCCCTCGAGATTTCCGCTGGGAACGTTGTGCGTGAATGTGGTCGGGTGCGTGCTGATCGGTTTTGCGGCGGGGTGGTGCGCGCAGCGGGAGCCGGCGCGGGCAGTGGTGGTGGTCGGCATGCTGGGGGGGTTCACCACCTTTTCGAGTTTCGGGCTGGACACGATCCGGCTGCTGTCGGAGGGCCACCCGTACAAAGCGGCGTTGTACGTCAGCCTGACGCTGGCGGCGGGTCTGTTGGCGGTGTGGTTGACCTACGAGACCGGGTTCTCGATCGACCCGATCGCGCTGGATGCGGATTGAGGGTTGTCGGGCCGATGCGGGGGGTGAGATGCGGGTCGCGATCGTGCGTCATGGCAAGGCCGAGCCGGGGTCGGTTTCGGGCATGGATTTCGACCGCGACCTTCGGCCGCGGGGGGTCCGTCAGGCGGAATACCTGCGGGATCGGTTGTTTGAATTGATGCCCCGTGGGGCCGTGGTGTCGAGCGGGGCGCTGCGGGCGAGGCGGACGGCGGAGATCATCGCGTGTGGTATGGAGGTGACCCTCGACGACCGGCTGCTGGTGGACGAGCCGGTGTCGGGGGTGCTGGAGCTGATCGCGGAGCACGGCGGTGAGGAGGGGCTGGTGCTGGTCGGGCACAACCCGCAATGCACACACCTGGTTTCGGTGTTGACCGGGGCACCGATGGGGGTGGTCGGCCGGGTGCGCACCGGGGAGGCGGTGGTGCTCGACGTGGACCCGACGGCCGCGATCGGGCGCGGGTCGTTCGTGCGTCGGCTGCGGCTCGGGGATTCGTCGTCGTGAGATCGCGGCGGGGGAGCGTCAGCGACGGGCCGAGGGGGACGCGTGCTGCTGTCATCCCCTTGGCGTTTGGCCCCGCGCTGACGCTTGGGGCTCTTTTGTTCACCCGGCGCAGAAGAAAGCCCCCCGGTTGGGAGGCTTGGGGAGTTGGAGATGCGTGCTTGATTCACCGCCGGCGGCGGGAGGCGGCGAGCCCGCCGAGGCCGAGCGCGGCGAGGGCGCCGGGGGCGGGGACGGTTTCAAAGCGGAGATCGTCGAGGATGGTGATGTACCCGTTCTCGGCGTCGGTGATGCGGACGGCGCCGATGCGTTCGGCGAGGGATTCGTAACCGACGAAGACGGCCTTGTTGTGTCGGGGCATTTTCGCGGCGGCGGAGTCGATGAGGTCGCCGGCGGTGTTGTAGAACTCGACTTTCCAGTTGTTCATGGTGCCCGTGGAGAGGAGGAAACCGACGCGGTTGACGCCTTGATCGAAGTTGATGGTCAGGTCGCTGGCTCCCCATGAATCGGCGAGCGCGGCGCCGCCGGAAGCGCCCTCGATGTTGCTGAAATAGCTGCTCCAGTCGGTGTAGCCACGCCACCCGTCGTGGCCGCTGCCCGAGCCGTTGTTCTGGACGATGACGCCCCGGCCGAGGTCGGCGGCGTGGATGTCGAGGGTGGACATCTGGATGCCCTGGAAGGTGATGAGGTTCTCGGAGCCGGTGAATTCTTCGAGGCCGATAAGGTCTGCCGAGGCGAGCCCGGCGAGGCCGGTGAGTGTGAGCCCGATGATCGCGGGTTTCATGTCCTGTTTCCTTCTCTTCTGATGTGTCGGACCGTGCCGGGCACGTGGGCCGGATGGATCTGCTTGGTGGCGGCCCGTTTGTCGCGGGCAGACACGTGAGAGTGTGCGCCGGGGCCGGGGTGGTGCCACCGGGATGTGCGGTGAACTTGCCGGGGTTCGGGCGATTGACGGTGGGCAGGCCGACGAGACGGCAACACCGGTTACAGAAAACACAGGTGTTGGTGTCGGTGCGGTTCTATCGGACCGCGGGGGCGCTCGGGGAATCACTCAATTGCGGGAAGCACACCGCAATCGGGTAGGAAGTGCAACGCTTTCTGCTATGCTGACGTGTTGCGGTCGGGGCCGGTCGTGACCCGATCTTTGTGGACCGGAAGAGGTGGCATCCGGGGTATCTGCCCCCGGGCGCGTGTGGGAATTCCTGGCGATGGGGAGAGAAAAGATGCTCACGGTTTCGCTTTTCGGCGTTGACGGGATCGTTCGCAAGATCGGCGTGCTCGGCGGGGTCGGCGGGGTCGCCCTCGGTTCGGCCTGTTTCGCGGGGCCGATCAACTCGTGGACGAACGCCTCGGGGGGCGACTGGAACGATCTGAACAACTGGTCGCTGCTGAGCGTGCCCAACGACCCGACGGTGACGGCGGAGATCTCGCTGGCGGGTGCGTACGGCGTTCTGGTGAACATGAGCCCGAGCATCGGCGGTCTGCTGCTGACGAACCCGGACGCCGAGCTGGATATCCCGAACACCGTGGTGCTCTCGGTGCTGTCGAACACGGAGGCGACGGTCGATCTTGTCAACAACGCGACGATCGTGGTCAACTCGAACATGGGCACCGCCAACACCCGTTTGCAGGTGGGCGACGCGGATACGGCCGGGGTAATCGCGCCGGACGCCGGGCAGTCGGGCGAGATCGTGCTGAACGTCAGCCCCGGGAACGCTGATCTGAACGATGCGGAGTTGAACATCCGGGGCTCGGGGCTGCACGCCGCGGGTCACGTGATCCGGGGCAAGGGCCGGGTGAGCGGGGTGTTCACGAACGACGGCGAGATCATCGCGGATCGGGTCAACGACGAGCTGCGGATCTCGGCGGATATGACGCAGGGGGCGACAGGGATTGCCCGGGCGACCGGGGGGGGCGTGCTCGGCATCGGCGACGGGGGTATCGCG
>JALWOY010000164.1 GCA_027083355.1 Phycisphaerales bacterium
GCTCAAGTCGATCGAGCCCCTGCTGCGTGAGCCCGGCCTCGTCGGCGAAGTGCACGAGGGCGACGAGCTCGTCGTGCGTGACGTTGAGGATCTCGGCGAGGCGGACGGCGTCGGCCGGCGTCGTGCCCTCGGCGGCCCGACGGGCGACGGCGGCGCGGGCCTCGATGGGCGTCGGCGGCGCATCGGGCCGGGCCGGGGCGGGGTTCTTCGTGCCGGGCGGTCGTCCCGAGCCCGGCCGCCGCCCCCCGTGCCCGTTGGCCCGCCGGTGGGCGGCCAGGGCGGTGTCGGCCGTCGCCGGGTCGATCCGCAGCGGCCGCCGTGACGCGGCCGGGATGACGCCCTTGCGGACCCAGTTGCGGACGGTCTGCTCGCTGACACCCGCCCGCTCGGCGTACGCCGCGGCCCCGAGCAGCCCGTCCGCGGTGTCGATCAGCGTGTCCATGTCAGAGGGCCAAAGGCCCAAAGATCCAGATGGCCAAATGGCCAGATAGCCAGATGAGCAAATGGCCAAAGAGCCAGATCAGCCCGGTGCCACGATCCAGCTCCGCTGGGTCGTGCGGGGGTGATCTCGGATCGGCAAAGCGACAAATCAGCAAATCAGCAGAGCAACAAATCGGAGGCCCAGTGCCTTGTGCCCAGTGCCCGGTGCCTCTCTGCCGCTTCGCCACTTCTTCTTTGCTGTTTTTCCGCTTTGCTGCTCTCTCGTCTGGCCCTCTGGCCATCTGCGCATCTGGCCCTCTGGTCGCCTACCCCCCCAGCATCCGGTCCTCGAGCCGCCCGGCCCGTCTGTCGAGCCCGTCGACGCGGGCGGCGAGGCCCGCGAGGATGCGGGCGGTCTGGTTCTGGATACGGCCGAGTTCTTCGATCGTCGCGGCCTGCGTCGCCACGGTCGACCGCATGTTCCGCACATCGGCGCGCAGCGTTGCGAAGATCGCCACGATCACCACCAGGTGGGTGATGAGCACGACGGCGATCCCGACCCACTCGGCGGCGCGCATCTTCCGGTTGCTCACCGCGTCGCCCCCCGCCGCACGAGGCTGTGCCGCCCGGCCGCCGAGGCGGTCCGGCGCTCGAGCTCCTGGCGTCGCGGCGTCAGCACGGTTGTCAGGTAATTGACGAGCCCGTCGGTCGACCGGCTCGCCGGCCCGTCGGAGACCGCAGCCGAGATCTTGGCCGAGACCTCGTCGATGTGCAGACGGAGCCTGCTCAGACGGTCGGCGTCGCTCGCCTGCGACTCGTAATCGGCGTACGCCCAGGCCATGACAGCGTGCCAAAGATCCAGAGGGCCAGATGAGCAGATGGCCAAAGAGCCCGGTGCCACGATCCAGCTCCGCTGGGTCGTGCGGCGGTGATCTCGTATCGGCAAATCAGCAGAGCAGCAAATCAACAAAGAGGCATGAGGCAATGCGGCGAAGAGCCAAAGGTCCAAAGATCCAGATGGCCAAATGATTCGTGCATCTGGCCATCTGGCCATTTGCTATCTGGCCATTTTCTCATGCCCGGTGCCTTGTGCCCGGTGCCTCTCTGCTGCTTTGCTGCTTTCCCGCTTTTCTGATCTCTCTTGCTGGCCCTCTGCTTATCTGGCCATCTGGCTTCCGGCAATCACCGCCGCGGCCGCTCCCGGCCGCGGCGGCGCGGTGGTCCGTTTACGCGAGCCCGCCGAGGCGGTACCCGAACCGGGTCGAGAAGATCTTCTCGTCGACGTTCTGACGCACACGGAGCACGTCCGAGCGTGTCGCCTCGGCGCGGTATTGTTCGACGGTCATCACGCCGCCGTCGTTTTCCCAGGCGAAGATCGCCCCCACGCGGGGGCTGAGCGTGCTCGGCCCGCCGTCGGTCACAGCCAGGAACCCCCACGAGTCGGGCCAGATGTCGGCGAGCGACTCGGTCTGCCCGGAGTCGGCCGAGTTGTACCGTCCGTAGGGCACGAGGATCCGCGGCACCTGGAAGATCTGCGAGAAGAACGCGGGTGTGAGCTCGCCGCGGACGACCTCGCCGGAGATGTACTTGACCCGGTCGACGATCTGGTCGCACATGCTCAGGTCGGTGATCGTCTTGGGGTTGAGCACGAGCGTGTCCGGGAAGACGCCGCACTGGTCGCGCACGGTCTCCCGCCCGGTCATCACGTCATCGATCGGCGTGGCGTTGACGGCGTCGGACCAGGCGTTGGCGACGGTCGCCCCGGTGCTGCCCGAGAGCGCGAACGAGGCGGCGATGAGGTCGGCGACGCGTTTCTCGCCGCCCATCTGCAGCGCGTTGGTGACGATCTCGGCGCTCTCGAGTTCGAGGTCGAACCGGCTGGCGTAGAGCGCCCGCTCCGAGTCGTCGACGTGGATCTCGAGGCCGTACTCGACGCAGGCGAAGCTGTCGCCCTCGACCTCGAAGTCGACCTGCGGGTAGGCGCTGCGCGGCGCCCGCGGCGCGGTGTGGATCTGCGTCCTGGCCTCGCTGGGCAGGCGCGAGAAGTCGCCCTTCTGCTCGATCGTCGGGATCACGCCGAGCAGTTGCGGCGCGATGAACCGCTGCCCGGTGAGGACGTGTTCGGAGACGATGCCGGCCAGGTCGGCGCGGCTGACGGCGGCGGTGCTGGTGGGAGATGCCATGGGGGAGTCCTTTCAGAGTTCTAAAGGTCCAAAGATCCAAAGATCCAGATGGCCCGGTGCCACGATCCAGCTCCGCTGGGTCGTGCGGCGGAGACGCCAGATCGGCAAAGCAGCAGAGCAACAAATCGGAGGCCCAGTGCCTTGTGCCCGGTGCCTTGTGCCTCTCTGCTGCTTTGCTGCTTTCCCGCTTTGATGCTCATCTGCTCATCTGGCTCTCTAGCCATTTGCTATCTGGCCATTTGGCTATCTGCTCACGATTGGACGATCGGGATCACCTCGAGTTCGCTCCCGTCGCCGGTCGCGGTCTCCTTGTTGACGCCGATCTTGACGGTCCCGGCGGTGTCGGAGACCTTGCCGCCGGCGGCGGCGTAGAGAGTCGAGTTGATCGCCGCGATCGCCTCGGAGGCGACCATGCGGTGCGTGCCGTGGTTCATCAGCTGCACGCTGATCGTGTCCCCGGCGTTGACGGCCCGGGTCAGGGCCGTGCCGATGCCGACCTCGGACGCGCCCGCGATCGCGGCCTGGCCGCTCGAGTCGAGCGCGACGCGGAGGTGCGGCGCGATGGCGGTGGCCGCGACCAGCGTGATCGGGCCCTCGTTCATTTGATAACCACCCATGGGGAGTCCTTTCAGAGTTCCAAAGATCCAGATGGCCAAATGGCCAGATAGCCAGATGAGCAAATGGCCAAAGAGCCAGATCAGCCCGGTGCCACGATCCAGCTCCGCTGGGTCGTGCCCAGCGAATCAGCAAATCAGCAGAGCAACGAATCGGAAGCCCAGTGCCTTGTGCCTCTCTGCTGCTTTGCTGTTTTTCCGCTCACGCCCGCACCATCCGTCCGATCTCGCGCATGTAGGCCGCGTGCAGCTCGGGCTGCTCGCGGACCACGGCGCGGATGGCCTCGCGGCGCGTGCAGCCGTGCTCGCGTTTGTGGGCGTCGACCGCGGCCATGAAGGCCGCCTGTTTCGGGCCCGCCCCGCCGTCGCCTCGGCGTCGCCGGCCGCCGCCGATCGCGCGTCCGCGGCCGATCGGCGCGTCCGAGGCGCCGGGATCGGGCGCGGCCTGCTTTTTCAGGGCCGCGGCGACGTGGTCCATGACGCCCTCGGCGTCGGTCACACCCGCGTCGAGGCACGCCACGACGCAGGCGTTGAGAACGTCGCCGTCGAGGTGTTTGGCCACCATCGCGCGGACGCGTCCGTACGGCAGCGCCGCCGCGGGTTTTTCCTCGTCATCGTCGGGCCCGTTTTCCGCCGCGGGCGTGTCCTTCTCGTCGTCGTCCGGGTTTGCCCCGGCCGCGGGCGTGTCCACGTTTTCTTCGTCGTCGACGGGCTCGGTCGTCCCGTCCTCGGTCACGCCGAGGCGCTCGAGCAGGTCGTCGCGCTCAGCGTCGGGCAGCGCGTCGATCTCGCGGATGATCTCGTCGACGGTCATGGCCGTCGGGGCCGCGGCCCCGGCGGCGGGGCGGG
>JALWOY010000165.1 GCA_027083355.1 Phycisphaerales bacterium
GCTCAAGAGCCCCCGCACAGCGTGACAACCGTTCGCGTCGCGCGGGGGCTCTTGAGCAGCGAGGCCGTCGATCGGCAGAGGAGCGTCCGCCGCCAGCGGCCCCTGCGGTACGTCGCCATCCATGCCCCCGACTCATACCGCCCACGCGCCGCGTCGAGCACAAAGGGCACGACGCGCTCGGCCGACTCAAGTGCCCATGTCATGCCTTCTCCTGTAAAAGGTTCGATATACCCCGCCGCGTCCCCGAGCACGAAGACGCGTGCTTCCGCCTCGACCGCCGACCGGCGCCGCGTCAGCATCGGCACCCCCCGAGTCGGGCCGAGCACGGCTTTGTCGATGTATGCGGCCCCGAGCGCGTGAAGCAGGGCCGGCAGGGGTGGACCACCGGACCGGTTCTGCGCAAGCCATGCTGGCGACGCCGCCGCGGCGATGATCGCCCTGCCGTCATGCAGCGGGGCAACACCCGCGTACCCGGGGACACCGTGCATCATCGTCACGGCATCCCGCGGGCACACATCCGGGAGCCCCGATGCCACCGCACCCAACCCGACGAGCGACCCGGGCCGGGTGTGCCATGAAAAACCGGGGTGCGACCGCAACGCGTCTCCCTTCAATCCGTCCGCAACGAGCACGGCACGAGGCGTGATTGTCACCGGCATCGCTCCTTTGGTCCCAGCCGGGGAGAGCCTCACCCGACCGCCGGGCTCCACACTCGCCCGCGTGCAATCACGGAATTCCACCCCCTCGGCGACACCGGCCTCGACGAGGTCTTGATCGAACAACGCGCGATCGACGACCCGGTATTCCGGCAGAGGGATATCGAGTGTCCGACCCGAAACGCAAAGATGCAGCCGACCGACCCGCCGAGCCCCCCGCAAGGCCGGGATCGACGAGAGCCCGTTCCGTGACACTACCTCGAACCCGGGCCCGGCAAGACACCCGCCGCAGACTTTGGACCTGGGAAACTTCGCTCGATCCACGAGCAGCACGTCCGGCCCGGCCCTCGCGAGCATCCGGGCGGCGAACGCCCCGGCCGGGCCGGCGCCGATGACCAGAACATCCGGCGATGTGCCCTTCAAACTCTGCATGTCAGCAGCATCCGTTCCGGCCAGACCCGCCTGATCCGAGCGTCGGTCATCCCCGCCCGGGAGGCCAACCCGGCGAGTTCCCCCGGGGTCATCGCCGCGCGGACCGAGAGGAGGGCGTCGGTATGCACGACCGCCGACCGCGTCACCACCCGCGACGCCACTGATGCAAGCAGATACCCCGTCCGCGAACGCACAAGATCCGTGATGCACACGGCTGTCTTCGCGGTGTTCCGCATCTTTTCCAGCAACGAAACAATGTCCGGCTCGTCGAGGTGGTGCAGAAAAAGATGGCACATCACCACGTCGTACCCGCGCGGGATCTCCTCGGCGAGCACGTCGAGACACACGACCCCGATTTCCAGCCCGCGTGCCTCGGCACGCCGACGGATCTGGTCGCACGCGAACGCGCTGATGTCGCTCGCCGCGAACCGCATCGGGAACCCCTGTTTTCGGGCCTTTGCAGCCAATGCAACAACGAGATCCCCCGAACCCGCGGCGAGATCGAGCACGCGGACCGGGCCGGGACGCGTGATTCGCCCGAGCGTGTTCCACACCGTGCGTTCGATCATCGACAGCCTGTTGAGCCGGGCGAGCCCCCGCAGCGCTCGTGCGTGCTCGTGTTGATCGATTTCCGGGTCGTCCATCCGTTCTGGTCGGCGGTCGCGTTGGAGAAGAAACTGGTGCATGGCCTCACGCACCCGCGGCCCACTTCAACCCCCACATGCAGAGCAACCCGGCGTATGTCCCCAGCACATACCCCGCCACCGCGAGCAACACCCCGACGGGCGCCAGCGTCGGGTGGAAAGCCGACGCGACGATGGGCGCCGACGCCGCGCCACCGATGTTCGCCTGACTCCCGACCGCGACGAAGAAGATCGGCGCCCGGATCAGACGCCCGACGAGAAGCAGCACGACGATATGCACGAGCATCCAGACGGCCCCGACCGCCAGCAGCCCCGCCGCGGCCGGGTTGGCGAACATCGTCGCGAAGTTTGCGTGCGCCCCGATCGCCGCAACGAGCAGGTACAGAAAGACCGAGCCGATCTTGGACGCACCGGCCCCGTCGTACCGTCTCGCACGCGTCATCGAGAGGACAACGCCCAGCGTCGTCACCAGGATGAACTTCCATACCGTCGCCCCGAACACCGGCGCCACCGTGCCCAGCCAGGCACCGCCGCGGACCGCCGCCCACGTCCCCCCGAACGCGATCGCGAGCATCACGATGTAGTCCGTGAGTGTCGGGATGCGAGCGGTTTTTTCCTGGAACTCGGCCACCCGACGCTTGAGCTCCTCGATCGCCCCGGTGTCCGCCCCCGTCCAGTTGTCGATGGCCTGCTGTTTGCCCGCGAGGAACAGCAGCACACCCATCCAGACATTCGCCACCGCCACGTCCACGATCACCATCAGCCCCATCATCTCCGGGGTGACTTCGGATATTTCGCCGAGCGCCACGAAGTTAGCCCCGCCGCCGATCCACGACCCCGAGAGCGCCGTGAACCCGCGCCAAGCGTCGTCGGGCAACGCCGCCGAACCCGGCAGCACCGAATTCACCAGAAACAACGCGATCGGTCCGCCGACGACAACACCCGCCGTCCCCGCGAGCAGCATGATCACGGCCTTCGGCCCGAGCCGGGCGATACCGGGGAGATCCAACGCAAGAATCAGCAGCACCAACGAGGCGGGCAGCAGGTACGACTTGATCCACCCGTACACCGCGGCGTCGTCGGGCAGTACCCCCGCCGTGGTCAGCGCTGTCGGAACGAAATAACAAAACACCAGCATCGGGATGATCGAGAAGAACTTCGAGCCCGCACGCGTCGTGTTCGACCAGAACAGCACCGCGAGTACGATCAGCAGCACCGCGAGAACGCCCAGATCAGACGTCACGAGCGGCGCGGCTTTGTCTGCCTGTGCGAGCGTGGTCAGCATCGAATACCCCCCGGAATGGTGCGATGGTACACGGCAGTCCGGGGGGGTGTCAGCACGTGTCGATCGCCCCTCCCGCCGATGACCCGGCCAATCCGGCTGAATCTGCCGAGTCGACGGCGTTCACCGATCGACGCGGTCGTGGGGCTTATACCCGCCGGCGTTCGCCGGGACCGGATTCCACCGAATAATTCGGGCTTTCCTTGGTGATCCGGATATCGTGCGGGTGGTTCTCGATCACCGTCGATGGGCTGACACGGACGAACACCGCCTCGGTCCGCAGGCGTTCGATGGTGTCGCACCCGCAATAGCCCATCGACGAGCGCAGACCCCCCGTCAACTGGTAGACATAATCGGCGAGCGGGCCGCGGTAGGGCACCAGCCCCTCGACGCCCTCGGGGACGAATTTCATGGTCGCCCGGCCCTCGTCGTCGAGTTTGTCCGACTGCGAATACCGGTCGGCGGACCCCGACATCATCGCCCCCTCGGACCCCATCCCGCGGTAGGCCTTGTACCGCCTCCCCGCCGAGATCACGAGTTCGCCCGGGCTTTCATCGAGCCCCGCAAGCAGCCCGCCCATCATCACGCTCTCGGCCCCCGCCGCGATCGCCTTGGGGATGTCGCCCGACTGCCGGATGCCGCCGTCGGCGATCACCGGCACCCGCCGTCCGCCCGCCGCGGCGAACGCCTCGACGCCCGCGACGGCGTCCATGACCGCGGTGATCTGGGGCACCCCCACGCCCGTCACCACGCGCGTCGTGCAGATCGAGCCGGGGCCGATACCCACCTTCACCGCGTCGGCCCCCGCCTCGGCCAGATCACGCGCCCCCTCCGCCGTCGCCACGTTGCCCGCGATGACCTCGATATCCCACCGCTTCTTGATCTCGCGCACCGTGTCGAGCACGTTGCGGCTGTGCCCGTGGGCGGTGTCGACCACCAGCACGTCCGCCTCGGCCTCGATCAACGCCTCGACACGGTCGTACTGCCCCGGCCCGACTGCCGCACCGCACCGCAGCCGGCCCCGGTCGTCCGTGCAGGCGTTGGGGAACCGGGCCAGCCGCTCGATGTCGCGCATCGTGATCAGCCCGACGAGCCGGCCATCATCGCCCACGATCAGCAGCTTCTCGATCTTGTTGCGGTTGAGAATCCCCTCGGCCTCGGCGAGTGTCGTCCCCGGCGGGGCGGTGATCAGCCGACCCGAGGTCATCACGTCACGCACCGGTGTCGACTGGTCTACCACGAACTTCAGATCCCGCCGCGTCAGGATGCCGATCACCCGGCCCCCGTCGGCGCTGCGGACATCCTTCGACCCGTTCTCCGTCACCGGGAAACCCGAGACGCGGTGTGTCCGCATCAACTCGCGTGCCCGCCCCACCGTGTCGTCCGGCCCGAGCGTGACCGGGTCGGTGATGATCCCGTTGGCCGATCGTTTGACCTTGGCGACTTCGCGGGCCTGTTCACCGGCGGTCATGTTTTTGTGGATGATCCCGATACCGCCCTCGAGCGCGAGCGCGATAGCCAGCTCGGATTCCGTCACCGTGTCCATCGGGGCCGACACGAGCGGGATGTTCAGCCGGATCCCCACGGTCAGTCGTGTCGAGGTATCCGCGTCGGCGGGCAGCACCTCGCTCCGCCGCGGCACCAGCAGCACATCGTCAAACGTGATCGCGTCGGCAACGATCCTGTCCCGGCCCGTGGGCATGCCCCCGTCGAGTCTCTGTTTTGCCATGAAACAGTGTCACCCCCCCACCCCCGTTCGTCAAGCCGACGCACCCGGAACCCACGCCTCCCGCCGCGGCTACGCTCGATATGCCACGGACGGAGCCAACGCATGGAACAGAACATCCCCTCGTGCCCGCATGATCTGACCGACCCCGGAGCCAGGCCGCTCTGGTCCGAATGGCTCCTGACCAACGGCATCGGGGGGTACGCCATGGGCACCCCCGCCGGCGTCAACACCCGCCGGTATCACGGCCTGCTCGTCGCCGCCATGAACCCCCCGGTCGACCGCGTCGTCGCCCTGAGCGCCGTCGCCGACACCGTCACGGTCAACCCCGGCGGGCCGGGTGAACGGGCGGTGACGCTCACCCCGTTCCATTTCGCGGGTGCCCCCGATCGACCGATCAACACGCCCGTCCCGTGCCGGTTCGACAAGTCGGCCGAGTGCACATGGGTCTTCTCGATCGCCACACCTTCGGGCCTGTGCACCGTCACCCGGAATCTGCACCTGTACGACCGCCGCAACGCCGCGGCTTTGACCTACCGCATCGAAACGCCCGGGCCCGTTCGGCTCACGCTTAGGCCGCTCACCGCCCTGCGCGATTTCCACGAGCTGCTCCGCGGCGACGAGATCGCCGCGCGATATCAGGCACGACCCGTCGAGGGCGGGGTGATGTGCGTCACCCGGCACGCCGGCGTGCATCTCGCCTCTCGCACGGGCCGATACCGGCATGATCCCGACATCTGGCACGACGCCGAGTATGTCTGGGACGCCCGCCGGGGCCAGGAATCCACCGAGGACCTGTTCAGCCCCGGCGAGTTCGTTTTTGAGCGGACGGAGGATTCCCCCGGCGAGCTTTCCGCGGTTCTCCACGCCTCGATCGACGCCATGCCGCCGGGACCCATCGAGTGGGACCGGGCCGAGCGCGTCGAGCGAGTCGGTCGGCACATCTCCCATGCGCTTTCCAGAGCACCGGATGCCGACCCGCGAACCCGAGACCGGCTCGCCCGGCTCGTCTCCGCCGCGGACGATTTCGTCGTCCAGCGCGGCCCGAAAGAAAAGGGCCACCGTTCCGTCATCGCCGGCTACCCGTGGTTCACCGACTGGGGCCGCGACACGATGATCTCGCTGCCGGGGTTGATGCTCGCCACGGGCCGATTCGATGAGGCCCTCTCGACGCTCTCCGTCTTCGCCGAGCACCGCCGGCGGGGGTTGATCCCCAACCGATTCGACGACCGCGACGGCCCGGCCCACTACAACACCGTCGACGCCCCGCTCTGGTTCCTCCACGCCGCCGCCGAATATCGAAGGATCACGGGCGATCACGCGGGCTACATGAACAAACTCGCCCCCGCCTGCACCGACATCATCGACGCCTACCGCGTCGGTACCGATTACAACATCCGCATGGACACCGACGCCCTCATCACCGCGGGCGACGAGGACACGCAACTGACATGGATGGACGCCCGACGCGACGGGGTCACGTTCACCCCGAGGCACGGCAAGGCCGTCGAGATCAACGCCCTCTGGCATCACGGCCTGCTCGCCACCGCCGACGCCGTCGAGGACGACTTCCACCGGCGCGCCGGTGAGATGCGTGAGATCGCCGGGCAAGCCGCCGACTCGTTCCGTGGTGCTTTCGTCCGCCCCGACGGTCTGGGGCTGTTCGACCGCCTCGAACCCGGGGCCGACGGCTCATGGAACCCGATCCCCGAGATCCGCCCCAACCAGATCTTCGCCGTCAGCCTGCCGCGTTCGCCGCTCGACGCGGCCCAGAAACGGGCCGTCGTCGCCGTCGTGCGTGATCGGCTGCTCACCCCGATGGGGCTTCGGACGCTCGACCCCGCCGACCCCGGCTACATCGGTCGATATGAGGGCGACATGTTCCAGCGCGACCGGGCCTACCACAACGGCACCGTCTGGCCCTGGCTCATCGGGCCGTATGCCGACGCGCTGCTCGAGATCGGCGCCCCCCGCGCGGACTTGCTCGCCGCCCTTGAGCCATTGCTCGGATACCTCTCCTGCCCGGGTCTGGGCCAACTGCCAGAGATCTTCGACGGGGACGACGCGCCCGGCGCCCCCCGACGCGCCGACGGCTGCCCCGCTCAGGCATGGTCGGTCGCCGTGGTCCTTCGGGTGCTCGCGTCCATCCACGCGCCCGCGTGATCGAACCCGGCCCGATTCACGCTACACGAGCCGGCAAAGCAGCACCGACAACGCTCCCCGCCGCGAAAACGGCTTGGTTCCATCCGTCGATCGATATCGCCCAAGGCCCCGGGGTCAGATCCCCTTCGCCCGGCTGTGCCGAGCGATTCGGAGGCGGACACGCGCACGCTCGCGCGCCCGGCGGATACGGTCGGCCTCGAACCCACGATCGGGAGCGTCCGGGTCCGGCTGCAATCGCTCGGCCTCGTCCAGCTCCTTCTGTGCGTCGCTCTCGGCGATCGTCTCGGCGGCCTGCGCGTGCTCGGCGAGGATGATCAACTCGCCGTCGGACATCTGCACGAAGCCGCTGTCGATGAAGAACGACCGATCGGCGCCGCCGTGGGTCGATGCCGGGAAATGCAGCTTCAACTCGCCGATGCCCAGCTTCGCCACGATCGGGGCCCGGCCGTGCTGGAAGCCCATCAATCCGTCCCACAGCGGGACGTTGGCGTATTCCACGGGCTCGTCGAGCAGGCTCTCGGCGGGGGTCACGACGCGGCATCGGAAGGTTCTGTCAGACACGGCTGGCTCCTCGAAATTCGGGCACGATCATAGCCCCCCACCCCGCGCCGTACCCTGCTGCGATGCCCCCGAGACCCCGCGCCACTCTGCTCGTGCTCGTCCTGCTGCTCGCCGGCGTCGCGGCGCTGCGGCTGCTCGTCGGCGGGGACACGATCGCGTGGCCCGGATCGCCCGAGATCCTCGACCTCCGCCTCGACCGCCTGCTCGGGGCCGCCGTCGTCGGTGGGGCCCTCGCGCTCGGCGGGGTCCTCCTCCAGACCCTCCTGCGCAATCCCCTCGCCTCGCCCGACCTGATCGGGCTGGCCCCCGGCGCGGGCTTCGGCGTCATGCTCGCGACCTATCTCCACTACCTCGCCACCGGCGAACTCACCCGATGGGCGGGCGCCTCCGCCCCGGCGTTGGCGGGTGCCCTGGCCGCTCTCGGCGTGGTCTACCTCATCAGCCAGCGGCGCGGGCTGATCGACCCGGCCGCGATGGTGCTCGTGGGCGTGATCGTCGGGCTGGTCTTCGCCGCGGGCACGATGTTCCTGCAATACCAGATGCCGGACCGGGGCCAGTCGGCCGTGCGGTGGCTGATGGGGTCAATCTCCGACGAAACGACGGACGCGCAACGGGGCGTGGTCGGCGGGGTGCTGCTTTTCACACTGCTGTCGGTGGTCGTGCAGGGAAACCGACTCGACGCGATGGCGATGCACGACGACGAGGCGCGGTCCGTCGGGCTGCGTGTCGGGTGGATCCGCATGTTCCTGTTCGTCGCGTCCGGGCTGCTCGCGGCCGGGTCGGTGATGCTCGCCGGCCCGATCGGGTTCGTCGGGCTGATCGCCCCCCACGCGGCCCGGCTGACCGGCGGGCCCCGCCACCGGATGCTGGCCGTCAACGCGACCCTCGCCGGGGCGGTGCTGCTCGTCGCGGCGGACACACTCGTCAAGGCGATCAACCTCGGCGGGGGTCGGTTGCCGGTGGGCGTGCTGACGGCGGCGCTCGGTGGACCGTTCTTTCTTGTGCTGCTGGTGTCACGCAGGGGCGGAACGGTCTGAGTCTTTGTTCAGGCAAGAGTACTCGAGTGTGTTGCCGGTCGTTTCACCGGGAATCGTGCGATTCCGAAGGCTTGTTCGGAGGAAAGCCCTCGCTTCCGCTCGGGCCTCCTTTCGTGCAGCGAACTCAGCGCAAGGAGGCCCGAGCGGGAGCGATGGCTCGATGTCATCTGTGATCCCCCGTGCCCATGGCCTCGTGCGAAATCTTGTTCTGTGTGGCACGGCCATCTTGGCCGTGTGAAATGGCTGTGTGTCGCAAGTGTGCCCAAGACACGGCTCACAGAGCCGTGGCACAAGCCGGAACATGATGATGCACGACGCCCTATTCAGCCATCACGGGCACCCGGCCGTGAACGACGTTGTGAATGCGGTGATATCGCCGAGGTCGAACACGCCGTCGCCGTTGAGGTCCGCGATGGGGTCTTGCGTGGTGAACCCGGTGACGAACGCGGAGATGTCGTTCAGGTCGAGCACGCCGAACGGTGCGGCGAGGTCCGCCGGACAGTCGGCCTGGAAGTTGACGGTGATGTCGATCACCGAGGCCCGCCCGTTGGTCTCGATCGCGACGAAGGTGAGCGTGTTCTCGCCGGGCACGAGGGCGTCGTCGAACGTCTCACGCCATTCGAGCCGGTCAAACTTCGTCGCCGCGTTGAGCGGGCTCACCATCGACACGGGGTCGTCGCCGGGCTGGAGATTGAGGAAGGCGTGCAGCCGCTCGACGGTGCGGTCCGGCGTCGAGATCTTGAACGTCGGTCGGTCGTCGGTGTACGGGTCCTGCGGGTCGATCAGCGTGACGATCGGGTCGAGCCGGTCCACGAACACCACCTCGCGCGAATCACGGAAGAGGGGCCCCGTACCGGCGGGACGCTGGCGGAACGCGATCACGCTGATGTAATGAAAACCCTCGGAAAGCCGGGTCGCGTCGATCACCTGCTCGTACAGCCCCTGGTGGTTCGGGTCGGACATCCCCGGGGCGTGCGTGTCGGTGAACTGCTCGAACCCCGCCAGCAGCGGATCGTCGAGCGGGAAATCGGGTCCGCCGGAACCGTTCCAGTCCTCCGTGCCGTTGTCGATGCGGAACAACGCGTTGTCATCTGTGGTCAGATCCACCGTGTCGCCGGGTGTGGTTTCGAGGCGGATGGTGAACGAATCACCAGAGACGACCGGGATCTCGCTGAGCCGCTGGAGATAATCCGGGAACGACGCCGGGTCCGGCGGGATCGTCCCGCTCTGGCCGACGATCGTCAGCGTTGCGTCGGGCAGGGCCGGGCTGTAGACGAGGTACCCCTTGTTGTGCTCGCCCGCGGACGACACGTTCCGCGGCACGTGCAGCGTGACCGAGCCGCCCGCACCGACCGTCAGCACGTCCTCGATCTGCCCGGTGGGGTCGACCGCGGGGTCGGCGGCGTTGCCAGTCTGCTCGACGAGCCTTGTGCCCTGGGGGAAGGTCGTCGAGACGGTCAGGGTGTCGAATCCGGAGTCGTAGCGATCGTTGACGGCCACAAGGATGTCGCCCTGCGAGCCGTTGGTGGATCGCTCATACACCAGCACGTCGGA
Source organism: Phycisphaerales bacterium (assembly GCA_027083355.1). Classification (GTDB taxonomy): domain Bacteria; phylum Planctomycetota; class Phycisphaerae; order Phycisphaerales; family UBA1924; genus UBA1926. The sequence goes on from JALWOY010000165.1 coordinate 10,056, forward strand.
GATGTCGCCGTTGCGCTGGAAGTAGTTGCCGGTGGCGATCATGTTGTGCAGCCCGACGAGCGTGGTGATCGTGTCATCGGGGGCCGCGGTCGCCGGGTCCCACCCGAGCGCGACGGGCACGCCCTCCTTCGGCCAGAACCCGCTCGAACGCAGAATCCCCCGGCCGTTGTAGTGCACGATCGGCATGCCCGGACGCATCAGCATGTAGGCGTAGGTGAACCAGCCCTGCTGCCTGTGGCTGGGCAGGGGCGGCTGCGAGCCCCCGTCGCCGGTCGAGCCGTTGTCGTGGCTGAAGACATGGAACAGCCCGGCCGATCCGTTCTGGAACCCGTCGTCGGCCTGATCGAGGTGCCCCGTGTCACTGTTCGAGAACAGATTGCCCCACGAGCCGAACCCGTTGGCGTTGATCAACTCACGCAACCTCGCGGCGCCCTGAATGTCGAGCGCGTCACGGTTGGCGAAAGCGTCCTTTCGCATGTAGTTGGCGAGCATGTCGAAGTTGCCCGTGACGTTCTCGCCGAAGCTCAGGGGCGTGACGCGTGAGCCGTCGGGCGTGAGCCTGTCCTGGAAGACGGCCGAGTCGAAGTGGGTATCCCACCACCACGGGAAGATGTGCTTGGAGGCGTCGAGGCGGAACCCGTCGACGTGCTGCACTTCGAGCATCCACTGGAGCCAACGTCGCAGATAGCCCGTCGAATCCTCCGCCACCGGGTCGCCCTGCATCGGGTTGGCGGTGTTGAACGGGTACCGGATCTCGACATCGCTCCCGCTGTGGTTCGACGCGGGGTTGACATAAATATCGGGAGAAAGCACACGATCCGGATAGAACCGCGCGTTGTCCGGGTCGGGCAGGTTCCGCACGTTTCCCGGCGGGATGTTCTGCGGGTCCCCCGCGTCCACCGGCTGGCGGATGAACAGGTTCGAGTTCTCCTGCGCGATGTCGATCAGGTTGACGAGATCGCCACGCCACAGGTCATAGTTCGGGCCGCCCGGGTCGTGACTCTGCATATACCCCTGCGCGTTGCCCGCGTGGAAATCGCCCCAGTCGTCCGTCGGCTGCTTGTCCGCCGGGGGGTTCTCCCGCGGGATCCAGAACCCCGGATACCCCCCGTCGGCGATGAACGCGTCGCTCGTTGACCGGGCCGAGTTGTGATTCAGCACCGCGTCGACATACACAAGCACGTCGGCCCGGTGCAACTCCTCGATCATCGACTCGAAAGACGATTCGGTCCCGAACGCCGTCCGCTTCCGGCTCGACGAGCTGTCCGAGATCGGGGGCTTGCCCAGATCGAACCGGTCGAACACGTCGTACCCGGCGCTGAACGCGTCGGACGCCTTCGAGGGCGGCGGCAACCACACCGCACGGTAGCCCGCCTTGAAGATGTCCGGGGCCCGACGCTCGATGTCGTCCCACTCCGTCTCGAAGAACTGGAGGAAAACCCGTTCGGAGGCAGACGCCGAAGCGGCGGCGCCGGCGAGAATCAGCAGCACGGTGGAGGCGGTCGAACGCATGGACAATCTCTCAATCTGGTGAACCCGGTTGACAGCGGGAACCCACCCGCGCGGCCGATCGCGGACACACCGCAACCGCCGTGGTGGTACCATACACGTTGTTGACATCCGATTCGACGATTTCTTTTCGATGAATGAGAACAGGCTGTTTTTTCCGGCAAAAGAACACCGCAAACCACCAAGGAGATTCGATGCCGCACCACGCGACGGTTTCTCGAAAAACGCCTCTTCATGCAAAGCTTTTCTTGCTCCTTGTCACGATCTGTATTGCCACAGCACCGGCCGCCGCCAAGGTCGTCGCCGAACGGATCGGTGATGGCGTCGTCCGATATTTTCAGAACGAACAGGCCCGCGAGAACACCCTCCCCTCGCTCGCCCTCGATCACCCACGCCCCGCGCTCGGCGACGCCCCCGCCGGCTTCGCCGTCACGCCCGTGTTCAGCACGGGGCCGTCCGCTCTCCACGGCGACGAACGCTTCGTCACCACCATCGACATCCAGCCCGGCACGAGTCTGTACGGCACAGGCGAAACCCCCGGCCCGCTGCTCCGCAACGGCCGCGTCACCGAATGCTGGAACTACGACGCCTACGGCTACGACGATTCCTACCACAACCTCTACACGTCCCACCCGTGGGTGCTCGCTGTCCGGCCCGACGGAACCGCGTTCGGCGTCCTCGCCGACACGACCTATCGGTGCGAGATCGACCTGACCGAGGGCATCGTCTTCCGCGCCGACGGCCCGCCCCACCCCGTCATCGTCATCGACGGGCCGACACCCAAAGACGTGCTGCAAAAACTCGGTGAACTGACCGGCACGATCGAAATGCCACCCCGGTGGGCCATCGGCTACCACCAGTGCCGCTATTCCTACTTCCCCGATTCTCGCGTCAAGGAAGTCGCCGACACCTTCCGCGCCAAGCACATCCCCGCCGACGTCATCTGGATGGACATCGACTACATGGACGGCTTCCGCTGCTTCACCTTCGACAAAGACAAGTTCCCCGACCCCGCCGGGCTGAACGCCTATCTCGACTCGATCGGGTTCTCCAACGTGTGGATGATCGACCCCGGCATCAAGAATGAAGAAGGTTACTTCGTCCATGATTCCGGCACGAAGGCCAATGTCTGGGTGCAGGACAAGGACGGCAACGAATACCACGGCTACGTCTGGCCCGGCGAATGCGTCTTCCCCGACTTCACCAACAAGAACGTGCGATCGTGGTGGTCCGGCCTCTACACCGACTTCATGGCCAACGGCATCAACGGCGTCTGGAACGACATGAACGAGCCCGCCGTCTTCAACGTCGCCACCAAAACCATGCCCGAGGACAACATCCACCGCGCCGACCCCGAGTTCGGCGGGCCCGGCCCACACGCCCGCTTCCACAACGTCTACGGCATGCTCATGGTCCGCGCCACCCGCGAGGGTGTCATGGCGACCAACCCCGACAAACGACCGTTCGTCCTCAGCCGAGCCAACTACATCGGGGGCCAGCGATACGGCGCCACCTGGACCGGCGACAACACCGCCAACTGGTACCACGTCGATGTCTCCATCCCCATGATGCTCAACCTCAGCCTGTCCGGCCAGCCCTTCTGCGGACCGGACATCGGCGGGTTCGCCGGCGACGGCGACGGGGCCATGTTCGCCCGGTGGATCGGCTTCGGCGCCCTCATGCCCTTCTCACGTGGCCACACCGCCAAGGGCAACATCAACAAGGAACCCTGGGCCTTCGGAGAAGAAGTCGAGGCGACGGCCCGCCGGGCGCTCGAACGACGCTACCGCCTCATGCCCATGCTCTACACGCTGTTTGAAGAAGCCCACCGCACGGGCCTGCCCGTCGCCCGCCCCACGTTCTTCGCCGACCCGACCGACCCCGCCCTCCGCAGCGAGGACGACTCGTTCCTGCTCGGCGACAACCTCCTCGTCGCCGCGGACGTTACGCCGGGACGCGAACGCGTCCACATCCTGCCCAGGCCCGTCGGCGGCGTTGCGTGGCGCCGGTTCGACTTCCCCGGCTTCGACGGCCTCCCCGACAGCACCGACCCCGACCTGCCCACGCTCTACATCCGCCCCGGCGGCATCATCCCCGCCGCGCCGGTTCACGAATATTTCGGCGACCGTCCCGACCAACGCGACGAACTGACCCTGCTCGTATGCCTCGACGCCGACGGCAAGGCTTCCGGCACGCTCTACGAAGACGCCGGCGAGGGCTGGGGTTTCCGCGACGGGCAATACCTCCGCACCGAATACACCGCCACGCGCATGAACAACGAGATCGTGGTGCAAACCAAAACCCTCGGCGGCAAGATGAAACGCCCCGACCGCACGCTCAAGGTCCGTGTCCTGCTGCCCGACGGACGCGAGATCACCGGCGCGGGCCGCGACGGTCGACGCGTGCGGGTCGCTTTCGAGGATTAGCCCCAGAACATCGCGCGCATCACGCCATCCCGGACGCCGAGTCTGAGCGAGTCCGCGAGCGAAGGCTCGGATTTCAAGTCAGATCGACTCTCCGGGCGAATGCCCGGATGAACCCACACAGCGGAGCCGACGATGCCCGACACCCGCCCCGTCACGCTCATCACCGGTGCCGGCACCGGCATCGGGCTGGCCACCGCGAAAATCCTCGCCGCGGAGGGCCACCGCATCGCCCTCGTGGGCCGGCGTGAAAACGTTCTCCGCGAAGCCGGCGCTGCGTTGGGCAAGGAACGCGATGATTGGATCGCCCTCCCCGCCGACATCGCCGACCCGGCACGGGTGCAGACATTGCCCGGCGAAGCCGTCGAACATTTCGGCCGCCTCGACGGCCTCGTCAACAACGCGGGCTGGACCCCGATGAAGCCCGTCGCCGAGCACTCACCGGACGACGTCGCCCGCATCTTCGCCGTCAACGCGACCGGGCCGACCCTGCTGATGATCGCGGCGTTGCGGATCATGCTCAAGCAGAACGCGGGCCGGATCGTCAACGTGTCCAGCATGGCCAGCAACGACCCGTTCCCCGGCCTTTCCGTCTACGGCGGCGCCAAGGCAAGCCTGAACACGATCACGAAAGGGCTCGCAAACGAGCTCGGCCCCGATAGCCCGATCCGTGTCTTCGCCGTTGCCCCCGGCACGGTCGAAACCCCCCTGCTGCGGTCGATCGTGAACGAGGAAGCGTTGCCACGAGAATTGTGCCTCACACCCGAATCGGTGGGACGCATCATCGCCGATTGCATCCTGGGCCGCCGCGACGCCGAGTCGGGCCGAACGCTCTGGCTGCCCAGCCCGTCGTCTGCGGAATGAAAACGCCCGCAGCCGACAAAGCGTGATCCCGTCTGGCACAGAAGCCGGGGTGTCGCGCCGCCGATTACGGATCAGAAAGAGGCCTGAGCGAAAGCGAGGGCTCAAGACTCACACCAAACGACCTCAGCACAAAGAGGCCCGAGCGGAAGCGAGGGCTCGGGTATCAAACTGATTTGTGCCGTTTGTCCCCGCCTAATCTGATCTGCCGATGCGACCGCCGATCCGAACGATCCTCTCCGCCCTGGCCCTCTGGCCGGGGCTGTACCTCGCGGGTGCCGTCCTTTTCGTCATCTTCATCGCGGGTACCGCTTCCCCACAGCCGATCTGGCCCGCCCTGTTCGCGTTGACGACCGGCGTCGGTGTCTACCTGCTCGACCGCATCAAGATCAGCAACCGCAGGCTCGACCCCGCCGACCGCGCCGCCCGGCCGGTCCGTTTCGCCTTTCTCGCCGCCCACGCCCCGGGTGTCCGCGTGCTCGCCGCCACATCGCTCGCCGCGGCCATCCTGATCGCTTGGCGATTCGCGCCGCCGGGCCGGGTCGGCTGGCTCGCGGCCGTCCCGCTCGTCGCCGCTACTGGTGTCGTGGTCTACGCCGCCGGCCCGAGACGCGCCCGACCCCGCCCCAAGGACATCCTCGTTTTCAAGAACGCCTACGTCGCCTCGGGCATCGTCGGCTTCGCCCTGATCACCGCCCGCCTCTGGGATCCCGCCCCGCTGCTCACGCTGCCCGTCCCCCTCGGGCCTTGGGTTTTCGCCGCCGCCATGCTGTTACCGCGCGTCTTCGCCGACGCCGTCCTCTGCGATCTCGATGACCTCAACGCCGACACCCGTTTCGGCACCAGCACCATCCCGGCGACGATCGGGCTGTCCCATACGAAACGCGCCGCGATCACCGCCCGCGTGCTGCTCGCGGCTCCCCTCGCGTTGATCCCCATCGGCCCGACGCCCGCCCGTTTCGCGTGGGCCGGGGCGACGGTGCTCTCGTCGATCGCCCTGCTCCCGCTGTCACCCGGCAGATTCCGAGACCCGGTCGACCTCGCCCTCGGAGTCGAGGCGGTCTGCGTCGGCCTGCTGGTGTTGGTTCAATAATCCGGCGCCCAGTTCCACGCCCCCGCTCACCGCAACCCGTATTCCTTCAGCTTCCGGTACAGCGTCCGCTCGCCGATCCCCAGCAGTTTGGCCGTCTGCTCGCGGTTGCCGCCTGTCAGTTTCAGCGTCTCGCGGATGGCCCGCTTTTCCAGCTGTTCCAGGCTTGTCCCAGCGAGCGAGCCGCCACCCCCGGCCTGTCCCGGCTCATCGCCGACACGCACCTCATCAGGGATGTGCCGCACGTCGAGCACCACCACCTCGCCCGGCTCCGCCTCCCCCATCGCGGATACCGTCATGTTCTGCACCACGTTGAGCAGCTGCCGCACGTTCCCCGGCCAGTGGTACGACGTCAGACGCATCATCGCTGCGTCCGAGATATCAGGCACCGGCATCGACTCGCTAAACTTCGAGATCGCGTGCCGCACGATCCGCGGGATGTCGTCGCGACGGTCCCGCAACGGCGGCAGATGGATATGGCTCCCGTTGATCCGGTAATACAGATCCTCCCGGAACGATCCCTCGCGAACAGCCGCGGCAAGATCCCTGTTCGTCGCGCTGACGAACCGCACGTCCACATTCCGCGGCTCGTTGCTCCCTAGCCGCACGACCTCGCCCGTCTCGAGCACGCGCAGCAGCTTCGCCTGCATCGTCAGCGGCATGTCCCCGATCTCGTCGAGGAATAGCGTCCCCTTGTCCGCATACTCGAACACGCCCTCCCGGGCCGAGTCCGCCCCCGTGTACGCCCCCCTGACGTGCCCGAACAGCTGGTCTTCGAGCAGGCTCTCGCTCTGCCCGGCGCAGTTGAACGCCACGAACCGCCGCGGCTTGCGGGGCGAATGGTCATGCACGGCCCGCGCGATCAGCTCCTTGCCCGTCCCGCTCTCGCCCGTCACCAGCACCGGGATCGTGCTCGCCGCCACCGTTCGCACCGTCCGCAGGATCTTCCGCATCGGCTCCGAGCCCGCGATGATCCCCTCGAACCCCCCGTCGCCCACCAGCTCGCCAAGGTCCCCCGCCTCGTGCCGCACCACCGCACGCTCGGCCGCCCGGTTCACCAGCGAACGGAACACCGCAAGGTCCAGCGGCTTCTCGATGAAGTCGAACGCCCCCTCCTTGAACGCCGCCCGCGCCGTCGGCACGTCCCCGTGCGCGGTCACCATGATCGTCTCGGCGTCCGGCTGAAGCTCCGCCGCCGCCCGCAGCACCACCATCCCCGCGTCCGACCCGTCGGCGGCCACCCCGTGCGTCCCGCCCGATTCCGGCATCCGCAGGTCCGTCACGATCACGTCGAACGACCCGTGCCGCAGTTCTTCCAACGCCTCGTCCACCGAATGCACCACCGTGCTCACATGCCCCGGCTTGCGCAACGCCTCGGCCATCGCGTCGGCATGGTCCGGCTCGTCCTCGACAATCAGCACCTGGGCCGCGGGCACGGCGTCTGTCTCGCTCATGGCGACACCATATCACGCCCGCGGCGGATCATCGCAGCAAAAGCGATCGCCAACGCGTCGGCCACGTCCGCCGGCTCGGGCGGCGACGCCAGCCCGAACACCGACGCCACCGAATCCTGCATCTGCCGCTTGCCCGCACGGCCCGTCCCCGCCATCGCCAGTTTCACCGATTTCGGCGGCAACTCCACGAACGGCACCCCCGCCCGCCGGAGCGTCAGCAGGATCACCCCGCGCGCGTGCGCCATCACCATCGCCGTCGCCGGGTGCCGGTAGTGCGCAAACAACGCCTCAACCGCGGCCAGATCCGGGGCCGTCCGCGCGAGCAACTCTTCGAGATCGCCCGCCAACTCCTCCAGCCGATCGACGATCGGCGGCGGCGGCCCGCTCCCACGAACGAGCCGGAAGACCCCCGCCTCGACAATCCCGGGCGATCGCTCGTCGCCCTCGACGCAGCCGTACCCCGTCAGCCGCAATCCGGGATCGATCCCGAGCACCCGCACCGGTGTCACCCCCCCACCGCCGGCGACAGCCCCCCGGGCCCCGCGTAGTTCTGGAGAAAATGCACCACGGTCTTGGCGAGGATGTCCGCCTCGATATTCACCAAATCACCGGCCTCGAGCCTCCCCAGGGTTGTTTTCTCCAGTGTCTCGGGGATGAGCGCGACCTCGATCCACCCGCCCTCGCCGCGGGCGTCGCCGGGGGCGAGCGCCGCGATGGTCAGGCTCACCCCGTCGAGGCACACCGAGCCTTTGGGCGACATGAACCGCATGAGCCCCGCCGGCGGCCCGACCCGGACCCTGAACTCTCCGCCCCCATCGCCGGGTCGCTCGACCGACAGAACCCGGCCCACGCCGTCGACGTGCCCCTGCACGAAGTGCCCCCCCATCAGCGTGTCGGCCGAGATCGAGGTTTCGAGATTCACCGCCGACCCCGGCCCGAGCCGGCCCAGGTTCGTCTTGGCGAGCGTCTCGGGGATCGCCACGAACCGCAGCACGCCCGATTCGGCCGGGTCATCCGTCAGCGTCAGGCAGCACCCGTTGACCGCGATCGAGCATCCCTCGCCGGCCCCGCACCGCCAGCCGCCGGGATCGATCTCGATCGACACCCCCTCGGGCCTCTCCTCGACCGACGCAACCCGCCCGACTGCCTGCACAAGCCCGGTAAACATACAGCAAGTGTACGGCCCCCTCCGCCGCCCGCTTGACGGGACGGACAACGCCCCGGATACTCCGCGGGGCATACCCTCCCGACCGGACCGCCACGCGAGACACGGAGAACATGATGACATTCGCCTCTGCAACCGGCCGAACGCTCCGGCTCGGCGCTCTGATCGCCGCCTCCCTGCTCGCCGCGGGCTGTTCGGTAACACCCGCGGCCAACCACGCCGACGCCCCAACGACCCAACAAAACCAGAAACAGAACAAGGCCGGTCGGTTGGGGATCGTGACCGTCACCCGCGGGGTCCGCATCGTCCACGACGATTGGGCATCACTCGGCTACCGCTGGCAGTGGAGCACCACCCCGCTCGTCGCCGGGAAGGGGAAAGTCGAGCTCGTCGATATCCTCGGCGACACCATCGCCGTGCAATCCGAGGATAGCTACACCGCCCTGCTCCAGGCCTCCACGGGCAACCGCCTCTGGCAGGTCCGCAACACCTCGCCCCTGACGCATTTCGTCGCCAACGTCCGTGTCAAGGACGTCCTGCTCTCGTGCAGCCGCCCCGAGCTGTTCCTGCTCGAACTCAACAGCGGGAACCTGATCGCCCGCCAACCCGTCGATCTGGTCGTCTCGACACGCCCCGTCATCTACGGCGGCCTCGCCGTCTTCGGCACCCCGGTCGGACAGGTCCTCTGCCACCGATTCGGCAAAATCAACGGCGACCCGCTCCCCCCACCCTTCGACGACGGCGCAAAGGAATGGGCCTACGGCCTCGACGGCACCATCGAGGCGGACCCGGTCCGAATCGGCTCCACCGCGGGCTTCGTCACGCAGGCCGGCGAGGTCTTCTTCGTTGATATCCCCTCCGGCAAGGGCATCAGCTGGGCACAGATCAGCGGCGGCATGCGCACCGATCCCGTGACCGACGGGCAACGCATGTTCGTCGCCAGCCTCGACCAGTCGATCTACGCCTTCGCCCCGGGCGACAGCACCTGGCTCTGGCGATACCGCACCGACGCCCCGCTCACTGAACAACCCTACTGGGCCGACGGCGTGCTCTACTGCCACATCAAATCCGAGGGGATGGTCGCCTTCGATGTCAGCAGCGAAGCCCTCGACAACGGCACATTCGGCGAACCCCTCTGGAAAAACCCGGATGTCACAGGAGAGGTCGTCGCCTCACACCACCACGACCTCGTCGTCTGGGACGGCTCCAACGCCACCCTCATCGACCACGCCACCGGCGACGTGCTCGCCAAAATCAGCCTCCCCCGCATCAGCCGACTGATCCCCGGCGACAACGAGGACCTGTACGCTCTCGCAGAAAACGGCCTGCTCATCAAGTTCAGCCCGAGATAATCCAATGCCCGACCTCGTCCCCATCCGGCGGGCGCTGCTGAGCGTCAGCGACAAGACGGACCTCGCCGCGTTCGCCTCCGTCCTGGCCGGGATGGGCGTCGAACTCGTCTCCACCGGGGGCACAGCCGCCACACTCGAACAGGCCGGGCTGGATGTCCAGAGGATCGAGGATCTCACCGGCATCCCCGAGATGATGGACGGAAGGGTCAAAACCCTCCACCCCAGGGTCCACGGCGGGCTCCTCGCCCTGCGAGATGACCCCGCCCATGTCGAGGCGATGCACAAGCACGGCATCCCCCCCATCGATCTCGTCTGCGTCAACCTCTACCCGTTCGAGCAGACCGTCGGCAGGCCCGGCGTCTCTCTCGAAGAGGCCATCGAACAGATCGACATCGGCGGGCCCGCCATGATCCGCTCCGCCGCCAAAAACGCCTCGTGGGTCGTCGTCATCACAGACCCGAAGCAATACGACCGCGTCGTCGAAGACCTCCGGGAAAACGACGGCGCCGCCTCGGCCGACCTCCGGCGCTGGCTCGCCGCGTCCGCCTTCGCCCGCACCAGCGCATACGACCGCGCCATCAGCGCATACCTCGACCACGGCACCGGACGGGCCTTCCCCCCCACGCTCACCCTCGACTACGCCCTGACCGACGAACTCCGTTACGGCGAGAACCCGCACCAGGCCGCCGTCGTCTACCGCGACCCCGCCTCGAACGGGCCGACCGTCGTCAACGCCCACCAGATCCGCGGCAAACACCTCAGCTACAACAACTACCTCGACGCCTCGGCCGCTCTCGAAATCGTCAAAATGCTCCGCCGCATCGACCCCGAAAACCCCGGCGCCGCCGTCGTCAAACACACCAACCCCTGCGGACTCGCGGTGGATACTTCCCTCCCCGGCGCCATCACGCAGGCGTTCGCGGGCGACCCGCTGGCGGCCTACGGCGGCATCCTCGCCGTCAACAAAGTCATCGACGCCGGAGCCGCCGACACCATCGCCGGGCCGGACCGTTTCTTCGAAGTCATCCTCGCCCCCGATTTCTCGCCCGACGCGGTCGACACGCTCTCGAAACGCTGGAAGAACGTCCGCCTGCTCGCCGTCGGGGAGAAACCCGCCGCCAGGCAGCGCAAGCTCGAATACCGATCGATCCCGGGCGGCATGCTCGTCCAGGACCGCGATGTCCGTGTCCCATCACCCGAGGGTTGGACCCACGCCGCCGGGCCTGAACCCGACCCCGCGCTCCTCGCCGCGGCCCCCGTCATCGAGGTCGCGGCCAAGGCTCTCTCCAGCAACGCCGTCGCGATCGGCGGCCCGACCGACTCCGGGGCCCGCCTGTTCGGTGCCGGCGCGGGGCTGATGGATCGTGTCACCGCATGCCGAGTCGCCGTCGAGAAAGCCGGCCCGCTCGCCCGGGGCGCCCTCGCGTTTTCAGACGCATTTTTCCCCTTCCCCGACGGCCCCGAAATCCTCATCAACGCCGGGGTCGCGATGATCATCCACCCCGGCGGATCGAAGCGCGACGACGAAACCTTTGCGCTCTGCAACGAACGCGGCGTCACATGCATAACGACCGGGAACCGCTGCTTCAGACACTGAACACCACCTGCACACCGACTCACAACCATGCAGAATCCGTCAAATCGGCGCCGAAAACGGCCCCGCAGCGGGTTTGTTGTTGAATACCTGTGGAAAACCTGATAGAAAGCCTTTCGATGAAAAGGCGTTCGGGCAGGCCGATCCGGGGTCCGCACGGTTCCGACCGTGCGTCGCGTGATCCAACACACACGCAGACCATGTCATCCGCCCCGGTCGCCCCTCTCGGCGATGGACTCGGTGCACACGTCCTCGTCCTCAACAAGCTCTACATGGCCATCCGCGTCATCCCGGCACGGCGGGCGTTCTCGTTGCTGGTCCGCGACGCCGCCGAGGTGATCGCTGTCGATGACGGCCAGTACGCCAACTACGACTTCTGTTCCTGGATGGAACTCAGCGAACTCCGACGGCAATTCGAGCCTGATCGGCACGACTGGGTCCGCACCGTGCGCATGGAGATCGCGGTCCCCCGCATTATCCGCCTCATCGGCTACGACCGCCTGCCCGACCAGCGCGTGAAACTCAACAGACGCAACCTGTTCGCACGCGACCGCAACCGCTGCCAGTATTGCGGGCATTTCTACCCGACCAATGAGCTTTCGATCGATCACGTCATCCCGCGCAGCCAGGGCGGGCCCGACACGTGGGAAAACCTTGTGTGCGCATGCGTCCGCTGCAACGCCAAGAAGGGCGGCCGCACACCCGAGCAGGCCCGCATGCGGCTCGTCGCCAAGCCCGTCAGACCTCGACGCAGCCCGTTGATCACGGTCAAGCTCGGCCACGACAAATACGCGTCGTGGAAAGCCTTCCTCGACGAGGCCTACTGGTCCGTCGAACTCCGCTGAAAAACCCGCTCGCCACGCCCGATCAAGACGCCGCCTCACGCGGGAGCGTGTCGAGGATGTTCTTGATGATGTCATCCGGCCGCACGCCCTCGGCCTCCGCCTCGAAATTCATGATGATTCGGTGCCGCAACGCCGGCAGCGCCACCCGCTTGATGTCCTCGATCGAGATCGCCGGGCGGTTGTCCAGCAGCGCCATCACCTTTGCCCCCAGCGTCAGCGCCTGGGCCGCACGCGGGCTCGCCCCCACGCGCACAAACTGGTTCACCCTCGGCGTCGCGAACAGGTTGTCACCCTCCGGGCCGGTCGGGTGGGTCGCCAGCACACACCGCACGGCGTAATCAACAACCGTGGGCGCCGCCTCGACGCACCGCACCAGCCGCTGATGCGACAGAAGCGTCTCGGCGTCCAGCACCGCCTCGACCACGGGCTCCTCGCCGCCAGTCGTCCGCCTGAGGATCTCGTGCAGGTCTTCCCGCTTCGAATACCCCACCTTCAGCTTGAAGAAAAAACGGTCCAGCTGCGCCTCCGGCAGCGGGTACGTCCCCTCCTGTTCGAGCGGGTTCTGCGTCGCCATCACGAAGAAAGGCTCCGGCAGCCGGTGCGTCTCGCCCTGCACCGTCACGCTCCGCTCCTGCATCGCTTCCAGCAAAGCCGACTGCGTCTTGGGCGTCGCCCGGTTGATCTCGTCCGCCAGCACGATCTGCGCGAACACCGGCCCCGGCTGGAACCGGAACTCACGACGAACCCGCCCCGGTTCCGACTCCGCCTCCGCGACGATCGTCGTCCCCGTGATGTCCGCGGGCATCAGGTCCGGGGTGAACTGCACCCGGCTGAAATCCAGATGCACGGCCCGGCTCAACGAACGCACCAGCAAAGTCTTCCCGATCCCCGGCACACCCTCCAGCAACGCGTGCCCCCCGGCGAACAAACACACCAGCACCCCGTCGACGATCTGCCCATGCCCCACCACAACTCGGGCGATCTGTTCCCGGACCTTCATGTAGTCGGTTCGAAAACGCTCGGCGGCGGCCCGGACCTCGTCCGGCGTCTGCGGGGTGGTTTCGTGCTCTGTCATCGCGACAAGCGTAGCGGTTGTCCGGGCTGTGCGGCCGATCGGGATATCACGCACCCCCTTCCGGTGGACAACCCCCGGCCCGAATCGGATGCTGTCACCGGCCGGGCGTCCCGGACCTACCGAGAGGGTTCGCATGGGAATCTCACCGATCGGGTTGATCAACACGTTCAACCGCACGCAGGGCCTGCTGCTGCAGAGCGCCCAGCGTCTCGCGACGGGGCAACGCATCAACGCGGGCCGGGACGACCCCGCGGGCCTGATCGCCTCGGAAAACCTCGACGCGCAGCTGGCGGCACTCGAAGCCGAGAGCCGGGCACTGGAACGCAACGACGCGGTGGTCAGCACCGCCGACGCCGCGCTCGCGCAGGTCGGCGACATGCTGACCGAGGGCGAGGCCCTCTCTGTCGCCGCCGCCAACACCGGCGCCATGTCCGACGCCGAACGCGACGCACTCCAACTCGAGATGGACTCGATCAACCAGTCCGTCGACCGGACGCTCCGCTCGGCATCGTTCGGCGGCGTCCCCCTGTTCAACGGCGACGTCTCGATCCCCGCCGGAGACGGATCGTTCGACCTCGACGCCATGACCGCGTCCTCGCTGGGCGAGACGGATATCGACGGCACCGTTTACAACCAGACCGACACCTCGGCCGGGCAGGATCTGGCGATCAACGGCGACCGCCCCGGCGACGCCCAGTCCGTCATCGGCGCCAGCATCGAACAGATCACGACGCTCCGCGGTCGGATCGGCGCGTTCCAGAAAAACGAGATCGGCGCCCGACGCGCCGGTGTCCTGGCAGAGATCGAGAATGTCTCGGCCGCCAACTCGATCATCCGCGACACGGACTACGCCGCCGAAACCGCGAAGCAGGCACGCCTCCAGACCCTCGCCGCGTCGAGCGGCGCCGTCCTCGCCCTCGCGAACCAGAACAACGCGCTCCCGCTGATCGGTGGAATCAACGGGTAGCGACCACGGAATCCCAATCCCCTTCGCACGCGGCCCCGGAGTGATCCGGGGTCGCTGCATTGATGCCCGGCCGAAGCCCCACGATCCACCTTTACCCACTGATTTCATCCCCTCCCCCCGCCCGCGGAGAGAGGGCCGGTGCATGGGGTTCTTTCTTCTCTCGCCTTCCTCTCGGTGGGACGGGCTTCCAGCCCGTCTCTCTCCCATCTCCATATCTCATCCCAAAAAGAGGCCCGAGCGGGAGCGAGGGATTCCTTCTCTCTCCTTCCTCTTGGTGGGATGGGCTTCCAGCCCGTCTCTCCCTTTCTCTCCAACGTCCTTCAAAAAGAGGCCCAAGCGGGAGCGAGGGCTTTCTTCGCTCCCGTCCGATCCACCAAGGTATCACGATCAAACTTGTCGTGCCCCGTGATCAGGCAGACACCCGCTCCTCGAACAACTTCACCGCGAACGCATACAACGCCGCGTCCAGCGCGTTGTGCCGCTCGATCAGCCGACGGTCCGCTTCATCCACATCGCGGGCTGTGCTCCGCCGGGGCGCGCGGTTCAGATCGGGCGTCCCGACCGGGGGCCAGCCCAGTTCCCGACCGAACCACGCGAGGCTGTCCTCGAACCGCTCCTGAAGCCCGAACACCCGGCACCCCGCCGACAGGTTCTGCTCCGCCGTCCGCAGATCCCGCTCGTCCAGGCCGCCGAACGGCTTGCTGAACGCCCCTCGCCCGGCAAGAAACCGCGTCATGTGATTGTCGAACGCCGGCAGCCGAAGCCGCTCGTACACATCCCCGATCGTCACCGAGTCCCGAACGAACTCGCCGTGCCGGGGGTGCTCGGCATCGCGGTGGATGTACCGGAACAACGACACCACCCGCGCCACGGGCTCCCGAAGCACCGTCACCACCGCCGGCGTCACCCGGCACCCGCGGAACACGTCCTGATACCCGAACGGCTCGTGACCCGCCACCACCGCCACCCGCCGCCGCTGCTCGGCGGGCAGACCGCGGAACCGATCCAGCTCGCCCGTGCGGGGCGTGAAAAACAAAACCGGTCGGCCCCGGTAGACCTTCGCCAACAGATTCTTCAGCGTCGTCCCCGCCGCCTTCGGGATATGCACATACACCACCGGCGAAACCGGCCCCGACCCGCCCCCACCGTCGGGGGTCAAATTCGTCGTTTCCCGTCGCGGCACGAAACAGTCCCTCCGTAACGAGAGTTTACCCGCCCCACGGACCACACCCTCCACCGTTACCATCCACGCCAAGGAACAACGAATGGACCACGCACTCCCCGTCCACTATCTCCCCATCCTCACCACCATCATCTCCGCCGCCTTCCTCTCGGCGCTCGTTCGAAGGGCGATCCCCCGGCACTGGCCCGAACACCTGCTCTGGTGGGCGATCGGTGTCTTCACCTACGGCCTGGGCACCACGATCGAATCCATCATCACCCTGCACGGCAACACCCCCACCCTCAACCGCTGGTGGTACTGGGCCGGCGCGATCCTGGGCGGATACCCCCTCGCCACCGGCACCGTCTATCTCCTGCTCAAACGCCGCTCCGCGCACATCCTGACGGCGATCTCGCTCACGCTCGTCCTCGTCGCGAGCGTCGCGGTGTTCCTCTCCCCGCTCAACCTGGACGCGATGGACCCCCACAAGCCCGACGGCGCGGTGATCGGCTGGCACTGGGTCCGGCTGACCACCCCGTTCATCAACGGATACGCCGCGTTCTTCCTCATCGGCGGGGCGATCTACTCATCAATCCACTTCTTCAAAGCGAAAAACCAACCGAACCGTGCCATCGGCACCGCCCTCATCGCCGCCGGCGGCCTCCTCCCCGGCGTCGGCGGCTCGATGGCCAAGGCCGGTATCGTCGAGGCCCTCTATATCGGCGAACTGGTCGGCATCATCCTGATCTGGGTCGGCTACGTCTACTGCATCAAAAAGCCGGCGTCGACTCCGTTGGATTCCTGATGATTCATGTGCTTCCCGGAACGAACCCGGGGTGCACGCCAGGGTGAGGGGCTTTCTCTCTTCTCTTCCTCCTCGTGGGAAGAGCTTCCAGCCCGTCTCTCCATCACCCTCATCACCTCGTGGGACGGGCTTCCAGCCCGTCTCTCCTCCCCCTCCTCCGGGGCTTTGAAACGGGGTCGAAGAGGCCCGAGCGGTAGCGAGGGCTTTGAAGAGCGAACGAGCCCCGGGCGCGAGCCCGGGGTCATGGTTTCATGTGGGTACTCAGGATTGTTTTCCATGATCCCGGTTGGTCGTGAGAAGACCGCTCCCTCCCGGTCGCGGCTCCTTGTGGGCGGCATGAGGCTCATTCTCACGGCCACGATCGCCGCGGCGCAAGAGCAGGCTACATCAACGTGTTTCACGCGGGCGGACTTCGATGTCAATCTGGACGCCGACACTGAGGCTGCGCACGCGGCCGAAGTGTCGGATCGAGTGCGCCGAGACCCCCTCATGCATGATCCGACGCTTCGCAGGCTCAGCGTCGGCATCTGGAACATATTGATGCAAGATGCACATGAGACGAGTTCACTCGGGATGCATTCGTTGATGAACGCGAATTTTCCTGGGACCCGTTTCAGGCGTTGACATAATTTACCGTTGCCCCCGGACCGAACACCCCCCGCCGGAGCACGTCGAGCATCGCGAAATACGTCAGGTCGATCTCACCCTCCGCCTCCCCCTCGGCGGTCCCCGCCGGGTCGGCCGGATCGAACGAGATATCAAACCCCGGACCCTCGAACGACACCCGGTCGTCATCGGCCGAAACAATCAACACGAACTCGCGCCCCTCGAACCGCCCGCGGATCGTCTCACGACCATCGGCCCGCTCCGCCACGAACCCGTCGAGCCGCGAGTCGCGCCACGCCTCCAGCGACCCGAAAAAACGGGGCTTGAGCACATACGGCCCCCCGTCCTCCGGACAGAACACGTCGCAGTTGCCGCACTCGTTGCAGAAATCCGCGAAGTTCGCGATCTGATGCTTTCGGCGGAGCACAAACGACCCGCGCTCAGTCGCCGCCCACGATCCGTCGCCGCACTTGTTCAGCACCACCACCGGGATCTCGGCCGGCGGGATCGCCAGCGTGAAATTCGCGTCATTCGGGCACACCGGCACGCACTTGTCGCACGTCACGCAGTCGAACAATTCGAGCCGACTCCCGATCTTTTTCGGCGTCGAGGCATTCGCCGCACGCGCATACCGCGGGTCATCGGCCAGCCCCCGCACATACGCCTCCGTGTTCAGCACCTTCGCGTGCGACACCCACCGCCCCGCCAGCGCCCCGCCGACGATCGCTCCCGGCTCGTCGCCCGCGTCGAGGGCCGACGCGATCTCGGGTGTCCACCGCCCCCCCGCTTCTTCCAGCGCGGCCCGCGCGCAGCCGAACGCACGCAGGATGAACCCCTCGACCGACCGCGCCCCGGCGTCGTCCATCCGTTTTTTCAGGCTCTGGAAATACCCGGCCTGCCGCCCGTACCCCCCGGGCCGGAGCAGGTCCGTGCACACCGTGATCGGCGTCAGCCCCAAAGCCACCGCGTCGGCGAAGTTGTGCCGATCGATCCCCGCGGAAAACGAGATCGGCACATCCCCCCCGAACGCCCGGCGGAAGTCCCGCACGAGGTGCATCGCCAGCACATGCAGCGGCTGGCCCGACAGGTACATCTCTTTTTCTGTTTCGGGCAGGAAATCCCTGTGGTTCTCGACGATCAGCGTGTTGGAAAACTTCACCCCCAGCCCCCGCCCGAGCGACGCCGCCGTCTCGCGCAGCCGGGCGACGATCCCCACGATCTGATCCCACGTCGCGTCCTTCTCGAACGCGGACGCCGGTGTGCGCACGTCCGTGTACCCCATCCGATCGTGCATGATCTCACGCACCCGCTCGGCCCCGAGCAGCGTCGGGTTCAGCTTGATCGTACAGTCCAGGCCGAACTCGCGCAGCAGGAAATCGATGATCCGCTCGATCTCCTCCGGCGGGCAGCCGTGAAAGGTGCTCAGCGTGAGCGAGCCGCAGAGATTGGTCGTGAAGTCGATGTCGCGGAAGTGCGCATATTCATCGGGGATCTGCCCCCGCAGCCGCTCGACGGTCCCGCGGGCGTCCATCATGCCCTCGATGAACGCCCGCACCCGATCCGACCGGATGCCGTCGAGGTCGTACCCCACGCTCATGTCGAAGATGTGCGCATCCAGCCCGGGCCCGATCCCGAGCGCGACCCGCAACATCTCGATCAGCATGGACGCCTTGACGTATTCCTCCAGTGATTGTTCAAGCCGGAGCTCCTGCGACCATTCGACGTTGTAGCAGATGTTGTGCGCATCGATGCAGGGACGCGGGATCTCGAGCTCGTCGAGGATCTGCACGGTTTTGAGCTCGAAGATCCGCGACCCGCCCAGCCAGGCCAGCACGATATTCTGGGCCATCTGCGAGTGCGGCCCCGCCGCCGGGCCGAGTGGCGTCGATGCACGCCGCCCGTGAAAGGACACGGAAAGATCCACGCCGCCGGGGTCCACGAGGAACTTCTTGCGGGGCAGGTCGAACACCGACCCCTGCGCGCGCAACTCGCGGAACATCCGCGAGACGAGGCGATCGAACGGCAGCGGTCTCAGATCATCGGGCATGAAGCGGAGAGTTTACACGCTTCAACGCGCCCCGTTGGACGCGATCGCGTCGGTCTCCATCTCTCGCAGCCTCGCCGCGGCCCGGGGACTGATCCCCGGCGGCAGCGACAGCCGGACGTGCTCGCTCGATTTCGTGCGCGGGAACTCCGCCGGCTTGCGGAACCAGCCCGCGGGTTCCGGCGTGCGTCCGGCCGACGCGTCGCCGCTGCGGACCGGGTTCTTGAATGTGCGCACGCCGCCGACATACCCCCGCTCGCGGAGCCAGACGTTGCGCGCGTGGCGGATATCCCGCTCGGCCCGCTGGGCGGCGGGGCTTGTGAACCCCTGCGAGAGGCCCGTGGGGCGGCGTGACCACGACCGGGCGTTCCAGTAGCGCAGGTCCACCCGACGCGGCTGGACATACCGATACGTCATCCACGGCGAGAACGAGAGCACCGCCCGCCCGATGCGAGCGTGGACGACCGAGCCGTCGTCGTTCGGGGCGCCGTAGCGCTCGGGGCCGGGGCCGGGCCAGTCGATCTCGGGCCGGGGCGAGTTGCGGAACACCTTGCCCTGAAAGAGCCTGCCGTTGCCGACCTGCGGCGGGGTGTTCGTGTGATACCACGACATTTTCGCCGGCGGCAGTGTCGCCAGCGGACGGTGCGCATCGGCAACGAAGTCACTCCGACGGGGCGTGACGAGGATCGACCCACTCTGAGCGCCCGCCGACGAGACAAGCAGCCCCACGATCGCGGCTCGGAAAACACAACGCAACATCTCTTTCTCCTTGTGAACCGGGACGGGCCCGCCCCCGGAGGCCGGCGGCCCCTTGAAGCCCCATCATCTGCAAATCGCGTGATGATGCAAGGATTGTGGGGCGAGATGGACCGCGGTTGAGCCGGGGGAGGTCCGATCAACCCCCGCTCTGTCCGAAAACCGAGGGGCTGTCCGGGCCGATCCGGATCGGGTCCCCGGCGACACGCTCGTAGCAGTCGATGAGCGAGATGATCTGCCGCGTCGCCCGGTGTTCCTGTTTGGCGTATTCCAGCGCCGAAGCGACAAGCCGGCGGTGCATCGCGGGGTCGCTGGCGATGTGCTCGATCGCCTCGCCCCACTGCGACTCGGTCGTGTCGGCAACGAGCCGCGCCGTCTTCCCGTCGATCAACGAATCCGCGAGCGGGTCGGCCGCGGCGATGACGGCGACACCCGATGCCATCGCCTGGATCAGCACCGACCGCGACTCGCCCCGTGCATCGCTGTAGAGCAGCATGTCGACGCCGAGCAGAAGATCTCGGCTGAGTGCGGTCTCGTCGATGAGCGAGAGGCGATCGAGCACCCCGGCGGCGCGCGCATATTTCCACGCCTTGAGCCGGTGCGTCACGCCCGCGTCGGCGAAGAGGAAGAACCGGTCCTTGTCCTTGAGCACGCGGACCGCCGCGCGGAACGCCGCGAGCCAGGCCCTCGTGTCCCGACCCGGGCCGATCAGCAGCATGCAGGTCGTGTCCGGTTCCGTCCCGTTCGACTCGTCGCGTGCGTGCACACCCCACCGGATGCGTCGCACCTCGGCCTCGGGGAAGAGATCGACGACGCGCTGACGGATCGGCTCCGTCGGGACGGTCAGCACCGCGGTCCGACCGGGACCCTCGCCCGTCTGCGCCGAGGGCGGGCCGAGCGCGTGGTTGATCGACGCCCTGGTCGCGGCCTCGAGATGCGGACGCCATAGCTCGAACGCGGGGACGGCGTTGCTGAGGCGCACGACCTCCGCGGCGAGCCTCGCCGCGCTTCCGCCGAACAGGTGCACGATGTCCGGGAGCCCGCCGGTTTTTTCTTCGACGCGTTCGCAGAGATTCCGTGCCCGCTGCTTGACGGTCAGCCCGAGCCGGGGCCCCTGGTGAGCAATGATCGGGAGCAGCAGCGAGTTCGAGATCCTGTCGGCGAGTGACTCGGGCACGGACCACGCGATCCCGATTCCCTCGTCGGCCAACCCGATGGCGAGCCGGGCGAGCATCTCGTGTTCATATTTCGTAAAGAGCGGATCGGAGAGGAAGAGAACTCGCATATCGCGTCGGTCGCTTTTCTTGAGGCTCGTTCGGGCTGTGCGTCGTGCCGTGTTGTGGAAAAAATACGCCTCAACAGAATAGCGGCACCCCGCCCCCCCGACCAAACTTACCCCGTTGTGGTCTTCAATCAATCCCCCCGAATATGGTCATCGGCGGGGAGACGAACTGCTAAACCGTTGTGAACACACGCACTATATCTTTTTCCGTCCACCGGCCCGTCCTCAAACCGTTGCCTTTGATCTCCTTTTCTATTCCTCTGCTGGAGAGTCCATCTTGGAAGGGGACGGCGAAGGGTTCGGTGAGCAAAATGTGGATAATGACTCTGGATGGTGGACCCGGATCGCATGGCCCGGTCCCAAGTCGAGCAATCTCCCGCGGTCTTGATGCGCATGATTCGCGTCTTCGCTCGGCCACCACGCCTCGAATACTCGCCCGCCGGACTCGACCCTGAACATCGAGGGATCGCCGAGGAACGTGTCGAGCGTGCGGAGCCGGTCACGCTGATCGCCGATCCGGGGCGCGGCGGCGAGCAAGCCGCGGGTGTACGGATGCGCGGGCCGGTTGAGAATCACGCCGACCGGGCCTGCTTCGACGACCCGCCCGGCGTACATCACGACGATGCTGTCGGCGTGATTGGCGACCAGCCCGAGGTCGTGCGAGATGAGCAGAATCCCCAGCCCCCGCTGCGTCTTGAGCGCATCGAGCGATGAAAGAATCTGCGCCTGCGTTGTGACATCCAGCGCCGTCGTCGGCTCGTCGGCGATCAGCACGCTCGGCTCGCACGACAGCGCGATCGCGATCATCACACGCTGGAGCATCCCGCCCGAGAACTCGTGCGGGTAGGCGTTCATCCGCGACGCCGCGTCCCGGATTCCGACCTCGGCGAGCACCCGGCACGCGAGGCCGCGGGCTTCTTTGACGGAGACGCGTCGATGCAGGCGGACGGCCTCGATGATCTGATCGCCGATCCGCATGACCGGGTTCAGGCTCGTCATGGGTTCCTGGAAGATCATCGCGATCTCGCCGCCGCGGATCGCGCGCACGTCCTTTTCGGGGATGCTCAACAGATCGACCACACCGCCGTCGTGCCGGCGATAACGAATCCGTCCGGCCTCGATCCGCGCGGGGGGCGTGCGGACGAGCCGGAGGATGCTCAGCGCGGTGACCGACTTGCCCGAGCCGGACTCACCCACGACCGCGGTGGTCCGGCCGGCATGGACATCGAGCGACACGTCCACGACGGCGTGCCTTCTGGGCGTGGGTTTGCGTGCCTCCTCGACCGCCGGGAACGAGACGGACAGGCCCTCGACGCGGAGAATCGGCCCGTCGATTCCCGATCGGTCGGGATTTGACGGCTCGTCATGCATCGCCCGCGTCCCGGCCGAGAGTGCGTTTGGGGTCGATGGCCTCGCGGAGCCCCTCCCCCACGAAGTTCAGCGACAGCAGCGTCACCCCCAGCAGTACGGAGGGCACGGCGAGCAACCACCAATGGCTGGCGTAGGGGTTGATCTCGTTGAGCCCGTCGGCGGCGAGGTTGCCCCAGCTGGGCATCGGTGGCTTGACCCCGATGCCGAGAAAACTGAGGAACGATTCCTGGAGGATCGCCTGCGGCACCGTGAGCGTGACATACACGGCGATCGGCCCGACAAGGTTCGGCAGCAGATGACGCAGAAAGATCCGCCGGGGGGTCGCGCCCGCGGCGCGTGCGGCCTCGACGAACGGCTGGTTCTTCAGACTCAGCACCTGCCCCCGGATCACCCGCGAGAGCGTCAGCCAGCTGACCCCGCCGATCGCGACCAGCAACGTCCCGATGTCCAATGCCGACCGGACCGGCTGAGAAATCCTGCGCGGGGGGACCGCAACCAACGCACGCGCGGCGATCTCGTCTCGCACGGCCGGGTGCTCGTCGAGCCAGACCGAAAGGGCGGGACGCTGCGAAGGTGCACCCTCGACCTGGGCGGCGTTGGTCATGATCCAGTCTGTGCGCGCGCGGCTGCGTGTGACGTATTCGTCGATCGCGGCGTTGCTCGCCACGGCGAGGAGCACGACGAGCAGGATGTAGGGCAGCCCGTAGAGGACGTCGACGATGCGCATCATCACGCCGTCGACGGCGCCCCCGGCGTACCCGGCGACGGCGCCGTAGGCCGTGCCGATGGTGACGGAGATCAACGCCGCGGCGATGCCGATGCCGAGGGAAATGCCGCCTCCGGTGAGGGCGCGGACGAGGACGCTGCGGCCGAGCTGATCGGTCCCGAGCAGGTACTTCGATTTGTGTTCGTCG
Organism: Phycisphaerales bacterium; assembly: GCA_027083355.1. Lineage (GTDB taxonomy): Bacteria > Planctomycetota > Phycisphaerae > Phycisphaerales > UBA1924 > UBA1926. The sequence continues at coordinate 33,331 of JALWOY010000165.1, forward strand.
TCACTAGGCCACCATGAGGGGGGGAGGCGTGCCTCGGCGGGATCACCCTGGTTGTACCTCGGGATGCCGTCCCGAACGTCGAGCGTCCACGGGAGCGACCCGAGGCACGCGGCGGCGATGAACAGGAGTGTGGCCAAACCGACACCGGCGGGGGTGAAACCGAACACCCGGCGGAACCGACCGTCTTTGGCCATCAAGCCCTGGAACATCGTCGACACAGTAGCGGGGTATTGGTGGGCAACGCGGTTCGGGTCGGCCGGCTCTGTGAGTCGGGTTTCAGAGAGACACGGTGGGGACGGGCGTGGCCCGTGAAGATGGAGAATGAAGAGACAGGCGAGACGCCTGTCCCACCGAGAAGAAGGGAGCCCTCGCTTCCGCTCGGGCCTGAGTTTGAAGGCCGATGCTGATCGCACGGTTCGGGGAGCCTTGATCCCCATGAACCATGTGTCTTACCGCGGGCCCTTGATCCGGCTGACGAGGCTCTGGGCCTTGACCTCGACCCCCTTAATCATGGCGTCGAGGGCCTCCTTGTTGGGGGCGAAGTGACGCGCGACCGGGAGCGTGACCCATTCCTTCTGAACCAGCTCGCCGAAGGACTGGGTGAACGAGTGCATGCCCTCGCCGGTCGAACTATTGATGATCGCGGGGATGTCGGCCTCTTCGCCGTCACGGATTTTTTCACGGACCGTGGGCGTGTTGATCAGGACCTCGGTGGCCGGGACGATCTTGGCTTCGAAATCGTCGACCGCGGGGATGAGCCTCTGGGCGCAGATAGCCGCGAGGCAGCCCGAAAGAGCGCTGCGGACGAACCCGCGTTCTTTCGGCGGGAAGAACTCGAGCATGCGACCGAAGGCGCCCATTGTGTCGGTGGTGTGGAGCGTGGCGAAGACGAGGTGCCCCGTCTCGGCGGCCTGGATCGCGGCGAGGATGGTGTCGTGGTCGCGCATCTCGCCGATGAAGATCACGTCCGGGTCCTGGCGGACGACGGAGCGGAGGGCGGTGTGGAAATCGGGCACGTCGATGCCGATCTCACGCTGCGAGATGATCGACTTGTCCTGCGTGAAGCGGTACTCGATCGGGTCCTCGATCGTGATGATGTTCACGTCGCGTGTGTGGTTGACCTGGTTGACCATCGCGGCGAGCGTGCTGGACTTGCCGGAGCCCGTGACCCCGACGACAAGGATCAGACCCTGAGCGTTGTCCGCGACGATTTTTTCGTAGACCGGGGGCAGGTGGAGCGTGGCGTAGTCCGGGATCGTGGCGTTCACCCGGCGGATCGCGGCGTGGGTGTGCTGGCCAGCCTTGAAGAAATTGCACCGGAAGCGTTCACCTTTGTGCGGGCCGCTGTCGAGGAACCACGCGAAATCGATATGCCCGTCACGCTCGTAGTCCGCCTTCTGGTGCTCGTTCATCAGGGGCTGGACGAAACGGTCGCACTGCTCGGCCGTCATGGGCGGGGCGGAGATGCTCCGAAGATGCCCGCCGATGCGGTATGTCGGCGCGATATCCGGCTTGATGTGCAGGTCGGACGCCTGCATCTTCGGCATGGCCGAGAGCAGTTTCTTCAGGCTCAGTTCTTCCCCGTTCTCGGCGCGGATGGTCTCGGGCATCTGGTCCCCCTTTTCGCGCGCGGCCCGCGGTTGTGCTGAAAATGATCCCGCGTGTCTGGAATCATACGGAGCCCGCGGGCGGCGTGCTCAGACACCCTCGACCCATCTTTCGAGACGGGCGATGCCCTCGTCGAGCACCGGGTCGCTCTTGCAGAACGAGAAACGGACGAGGTCCCGCCCCGCGCCGGGGCTTTCGCACAGGGCGCTGACCGGGATCGCGGCGACGCCGGCCTCGGTCGTCATCCGTTGGCAGAGCGTCACGTCGTCGTCGATGCCCCGCGGCGAAGAGACGGCGGTGTGGTCCGCGGTGATGAAATAACCCGCGTCGGGGAGCGTGGCCCGGAAGCCGATGTGGTTGAGAACCTCGAAGAGCCGATCACGGCGGACGCGGAGCGTGTCGCGGAGGTTGTCGACCCACGCGAGGCAGCCGGGGTCCCGCATCGCGTCGGCGGCGCCGTATTGCAGAGGCCGGGCGACGGTGAAGATGAGGAACTGGTGGGCCGCCTGGACGGCCGCGGTGAGCGGGGGCGGGGCGATGGTCCAACCGATCTTCCAGCCCGTCATGCTGAACGTCTTGCCGAGGCTGGACATGGCGATGGTGCGGTCGGCCATGCCCTCGTATGACGCGAGCGAGCGGTGGGGTCGGCCCCGGTCGGCGGAGTAGACGAGGCGTTCGTAGACCTCGTCGGTGATCGCGGTGACGCCGTGTTCGATGCAGAGATCGGCGATGAGGCGCATCTCGTCGTCGGTGTAGATTTTGCCGGTGGGGTTGTGGGGTGAGTTGACGACGATGGCGCGGGTTTTGTCGGTGAACGCGGCGCGGAGTTCGTCGGGATCGAACACATACCCGTCGCCCTCGAGCCGGAGCGGGACGAACCGGGGGACGGCGTGGGCCATGGCGATGACGGCGCGGTAGGAGTCGTAGAACGGCTCGAAAAGAATCACCTCGTCGCCCGGCTCGCACAGCCCGAGCAGCGCCGCGGCGATCGCCTCGGTGCAGCCGGCGGTGACGGTGATCTCGGTTTCGGGGTCGGCCCGGCGACCGCCGGGCTTGGCCCACCACGCGCTGATGGCGTCTCGGAACTCGGGCACGCCGGCGAAGGGGGCGTACTGGTTCGGGTGTTCGTGCATCGCCCGGGCGGCGGCGTTCTTCAGGAAGTCCGGGCCGTCCTCGTCGGGCGAGCCCTGCGAGAGATTTACCGCGTTGTGTTCGAGCGCGAGGCCCGTCATCACGGCGAAGATGCTGGTACCGAACGGGCGGAGCGACGAGGTGATGAACGGTTCGGGCATACCGACAGGGTAGAGCGGCTCGGGCACTCACATGAAATAAACGGGCATGCGTCCCCCTCATCCCGGCCCTATCTCCGCGCGGGGCGCGGGATGAAAACACACCCGGCTTACGTTCCAGAAAACACGAGGATCATCTGGAATCCGTCCCGGTCAGTTTGTCCGTTCGGCAAAGCCCCTGAAGAACTCGAGCAGGAGCCGCGCCCCCAACCTGGCCGTCCGTCCGGTTTCATCCAGCGGCGGGGAGATCTCCATGAGATCGAAGCACCGCACACGCGGGCACCGACCCGCGGCGTGCGCCCATCGGCAGGCCAGCGCCGACGACCAACCCGCCGGGTTCATCGCGCTGACGCCGGGTGCGAAGGCCTGATCGACCACATCCATATCGAAACTGACGAAGATCTCGCCCCTCGGCCATTCTTCGCCCGGGCCGAAGGGGTCCATGCGCCCGCCGTGGCTGGCGAACCACCGCATATGTTCGGCGGAGTTCGACAGCGGGTCGAGGCCGTGGACGTGGAGTTCCTTGACGCCGCACTCTTCGACGAGTTTGCGGAACGACATCCCCGAGCCGGTTTCCTCGCGCACGTCGAGGTGGGCGTCGAAATAGACGCCGACGAGCGGGCCGTCGGCCTTCTGCGCCGCCGCGCGCACAAACGGGTATGTCAGGTCGTGCCCGCCCCCGATCGCGACGGGCAGCAGCCCCGCGTCGAGCAGATCGGTCGTCGCCTCGGTCACGCGGCGGTGCGTTTCGTCGAGCGTCTCGCCCGGCTTGACATCGCCCGCGTCGAACACCGCGGGCAGATCCACCGTGTCGCGGGCCCCATACTTGGCCAAAGCCGCACGCACCGCGTGCGGCCCGAGCGCGGCCCCGGGCCGGCCCCCGTTGAGCCGAACCCCGGTGTCGTCCGGGAGCCCGATCAGCCCGATCCGGCAGCCTTCGGGGCTGTCGGTGCGGATGGTGCTCGCGAATCTCGAATCACGCAGGTCGTCGGGCCACGATGGGCGCTGAGTATTGCGGATATTCATGTCTGTAGTATACCAGATACGGGGGGCGGTGTGAAGGGGGGATTTTCATCTGAATCTGGAGGTATGGGGACAAGCACCGGCCGACCTCGACGGGCGGTGTTGTTTGTCTGTCCGGTCGAACCCCGGCTGGACTGTCGGCGTAGTCTTGCGGATTGATCACACACCGATCGGATGGGGGACAACGATGCGCATGTACCGAAGCGGCAACCCGACCTTGCAGGTGTTCGAGAAGCCCCGCTGGGACGAACTGGACCCGGCCTCAACGGCCACCCGCGAAATCTCACGGACGATGACCCTCCGTGGCACCGTTATCGCCTCGGCCGTGCTCGTGGCGATCTGTGCGATCTCCGCCATCCTGTCGTGGCAGGCGATCACCGTGGGCCTGTTCTCGATGCACCTCAGCCCGATGCTGGTGTTGTTCGGCGGCATGCTCGGCGGGCTGGGCGTGGGCCTCGTGATCTCGTTTGCCCCGAAGACGGCACCGTATCTGTCACCCGTCTACGCCGTGCTCGAGGGTGGTCTGATCGCGGCGTTCAGCCTGATCATCGCCGAACGCTGGCTGGGCGGCGCCAAAGACCCCGCCGCGCTCGGGACGATCTTCCAGGCCGTCGTGCTCACGTTCACCATCGCCGCGGGCATGCTCATCGCCTACGGCACCGGGCTAATCCGCGGCGGCAAGGTCTTCACGGCCGTGGCCATGACCGGCGGGCTGGGGCTGATGCTCTATGTCGTGGTGCTCTGGATCGGCAACGGGATCTTCGGGGCGAATATCCCAAACCTGTACGCCTCGGCGTCGCCGATCGGGATCGGGTTCACGGCGGTCTGCCTGGTGCTGGCGTCGATGTTCCTCGTGCTCGACTTCCGCATCATCGACGAGGGGGTCCGCCGCGGGGCGCCGAAATACATGGAGTGGTACGGGGCGTTCAGCCTGCTCGTGACGCTCGTGTGGATCTACATGGAGGTGCTCAGGCTGCTGGCCAAGATGCGGTCGAACGATTGACGCGCGTTGCTACGATAGCGGCGTGATCGACGACCTGAATCAACTCGAAGCCGAAGCCCTCGCCACGCTCGCCGACGCCGCCGACCCGGACGCGGTCGAGGCGTGGCGGATCGAATACCTCGGGTCCAAGGGACGCCTCAAGGCCCTCATGCCCCGCATGAAGGACGTGCCCAAGGACCAGAAGGGGGCGGTCGGCAAGCGGCTCAACGAGGTGAAAAAAGCCCTCGAACAGGCCTTCAAAGACAAGAAATCGGCATCCGGCGACGCCCCATCGCGGTCCGCGGGGTCGATACTGGATATCACCGAGCCGGGCGTAATCGAGTCTCGCCACCTGGGCCGATCCCACATCATCACGCGGGTGATCGAGGAGCTGACCGAGGTGTTCGGGCGGATGGGCTTCGCCGTCGCCGAGGGCCCCGAGCTCGAGGACGACGAGCACAACTTCATCAAGCTGAACATCCCCCCCGAGCACCCGGCCCGTGACCCGATCGACAACTTTTATGTGGACGACCCGGCGACGGTGACGACCCCGCGGATGCTCCGCAGCCAGACCTCGACGGTGCAGATCCGCACGATGGAGGACGCGGTCGCGAAGGGGTGGGGTCCGCCGATCAAGATCGTCAGCCCCGGGCGGGTCTACCGCCCCGACACGGTCGACGCGACGCACTCGTTCATGTTCCACCAGCTCGAGGGCCTCTTTATCGACCGCGGCGTGACGATGATCGACCTCAAGACCACGCTCATGCAGTTCGCCCACGCGTATTTCGGGCCGGACGCCGACATCAGGCTGCGGCCCAGTTTCTTTCCGTTCACCGAGCCTTCCGCCGAGCTGGACATGATGATCGCCCTCAAGCCGGGCACCGAGCCGGACTGGATCGAACTGGGCGGATGCGGCATGGTCGACCCGGCCGTGCTCGAAAACTGCGGGATCGACCCCGAAGAATGGACCGGTTTCGCGTTCGGCTTCGGCATCGAGCGCATCGCGATGGGGCGTTACGGCATCCCCGATATCCGCATGCTGTTCGAGAACGACGTGCGGTTCCTGTCGCAGTTATAACGGGGATGCTCGCAATCCCACGCGGCAAACCCCAGTAACACGGTATTGGTCGATCCTGAAGTGGGGTTCCTGCGATGAGTGAACAGAGCGAAGCCGTCTACCGCCCGCGCCCGGTCTGGCCCAAGGTGATCGGGATTCTGAGCATCGTGTTCGGCCTGCTGGCGGTTCTTTTCGGTGTAGCCGCCGTCGCCCTGATGCCCGTGTGGGGGGGCATGCTGAAATCACAGCTCAACGGCGCCCCGTTGCCGCCCACGATGCGGCTTTCACCGCTGCTGATCGGGGTCACGGCGTTCGGGGCTCTGGTGAATCTGCTGCTCGTGGTCGCGGGCTTCGTGTTGATCGCTCGCAAACCCGCGGGTCGGACGCTGCACCTCGCCTACGCGTTGCTGGGTGTGGCCAGCACGTTCGTCGGGGTGTTGTTTCAGCTGCAGAATCAGGCCGCGTTGCGCTCGTGGGCGTCGAATTACCCGGACAACGAATTCATCCAGCGGATGGCGGGGTCGAGCCAGGGTACAAGTCAGATCATCGGACTGGTGGCGGGGCTCGCGCTCTCGCTGGCGTGGCCGGTTTTCTGCATCATCTGGTTCGGGATGGTCAAGCGCGACCCGGACAGCATGCTCGGGACGGACGACGAGCCGATATGACCCGGTTCAGGGGCCGATCGCGCCGCCGCGGGGGGCGTGCTTGGCGATCTCGCGTTCCTCGCTCCAGACCATCAGCCCGGGACGCGGCCCGCGGATCGCGGTGACCTGCATCTGGAGGATGTACTGGAACTGGGTGATGTTGCCCACGCTCGCCACGTCCTCGTAGAGCCGGAGCACGATCGTGTAATCCGGCCCGGGGAAGGGTTTGCCCTCGGCGGCGGCCTGCCTGCGGGCGGCCTCGATCGCGGGGTCGTCCTCGACGTAGGTGTACGCCGTCCCCGAGCGGTTGAGCGCTTCGAGCACCCGGTTGAACAGCCGATGGCGGTCGATGTGCATCGTGCCCCGTCCGCCCTCGTTGATGAATTTCGAGACGTAGACCACGGGCGGGCCGTTGTCGTCGAACGGGACGAGCCGGCCCGATTCGATCAGGCTGTTGGCGAGTTCGACGGCGAACTCTTCGAGATCACGCTGGTTGAGCCGGCGGGTTTCGAGCGTCTGCGTGTCGCCCACGCGGCGGGCCGACGACGGGGGGCGGGTCGGGTCGTAGGTCGTCTGGCAGCCCGAGGCGAGCAGTACGGCGAGCGGCAGAACGATCTTCGCTGAACGGTTCATATCGGTGTCCTTTCGCCAGCGGCCGGCGGCCGGGCGGTTATTGATCCGCCAGGATCTCGAGCCTGAAGTCGTGCGCGTCGTGATTCGGCGCGATGCCCGTGAGCCGGCGCAGCGCGCCGGGGGGGATCGATTCGTGTACCCACACGCTCGTCGGCGAGCGGATCTCGAGCCCGTCGGGGCCGAACCATGAGTAGCGGTAGCGGAAAGCCTGATGGACGCGCGTCGCGTTGCGGATCTCCGCCTCGACGATCCGCAGCCCGCTGTCGGTCTTGCCCTCGATCAGCCCGATCACGGGGACCTGCCGCGCGAACAGCGGATCGGTGATCAGGCGTTCATCCTCGATCGGCGTGGGCTTCGCCGCCCGCTCCTTCGGGCCCACCGTGTTCACCGACGCGGGCCCCGCACAACCCGCGGCGGCGAGGCAGAAAGCGAGCACGGGAATCATTCTCTTCATCGCGGATACTCCCCGCCGAGCACGGCCGTCTCGACGATCAAGGGTACACCGGCCCGGGTTCCTCGGACACATACCAGCATATCCGCCCCCGGCTGCACCGGGACCACGACCCGCTGCCCGTCCGGGGTCGTCAGGACGACCTCGCCCGTGTCGGGGGTCGCCACCCGGGCGTACTGGTACTGCTTGGGCAGGCTCGCCCACGAACGCGTGTCCGCCTTGTTCTGCGAATACAGGTACAGACCCGCGGCCAGACGGACCACGGCATTGAGCGTCTCGTCGTCCTCGGTCGCCTTGTTCAACCCCCACGCCGCGGCGGTCTTGACGGCGGCGGAGAGCACGGCCCGGGTCATCAGCACCGGGAGTTCCTCGCGGAACTCGATCGCGACGATCCGGTCCATGTCGGCGACCACGCCCGTGCGCACGAACCCGTCCGGCGTTTCGATGTCGAGTGCGTCGAGGTAATCGTCGTCGAACCGGAGCACCGGGAAGCTGACGCCGACATAGTCCACTTCGTCGTTCACGAGGAACAACGGCAGATCGACGCGGAAAGGCTCACGGACCGGGCAGAATCCCGTCGCGAAGAAAACATGCGTCACGGCCCGGGTCGGCTCGCCGTTTTCGAGAGCCTCGGCGTCGAGCAGGGTCCGTTTCACATCACTATTTTCGGGCACTATCCCTGCGACGCTCCGAAGCAGGGCGACGGCCCGATCCACGTCCGCCGGGTCTTCGCGAGTACCCAACCGAAAGACCGCGTGAAGCAGCTCGGCGAACGGGTTGACATAGCCGCGGTACGGCTCGAATCGCCGGAGTGACGCGAAACGCGCCGCCAGTTCGGGGTCCTGTTCCAACAGTTCGACGCTCCGACCGATGTCGACCCGCCCCCCGTACGCGGGGCCCGACCGGAGCGACTCGGCCTCGTCGATGCGGGCGACGCGGCTCTGGAGTGTCTGTTGCTGGCGGATGGCCGCCTCGTTGAACGCCAACCTCGCCCCGGCCATGTCGCCGAGCATGATGCTGTTCAGCCCCCGGTATGTGGGGGCGAGGACACGGTCGGTCGGCTGCCCCCGGTAGGCGACGGAGAGGGGGTTCGTCGCGGCTGCGAACAACTCCTCGGAGATGCTGGTGCGGGGCCGACGGTCCTGCGCGTCGAACCCGGACTCGGCCCGGAGAAAGGCCCGACTGGATGGGGCGTATCGGCCCGTTTCGTGCAGAGCCGTGCCCAGTTCGAGCCAGCCGAGGATCTCGTGCGGGCCCTCGAATCCGTGCTCGGTCCGGGCGGCTTGCAGAGTCTCGCGGGCCTCGGTGAACCGCCCCTGCCGCATCAACGCCTGCGCGGACCGGATCGACCCACCCCGGCACCCGGCTGCGGCGATGGCGGCGGTCGCCGCGAGCAGCACGGACAGGGGACGACGGGTTCGGTTCGGGGTCGGCATGGTGTCTTCGCAAGAGACTACACGGGAATCGGGGCGGGGTTCCACATCCGAGGGGTCGGGTGCATATCCTTGCTGCTGCGTGGCGGCGACGCCCGCACAAGGCGAGGTAGCTCAGCTGGTCTAGAGCGGTGGATTCATAACCCACAGGTCGCGAGTTCGAGTCTCGCCCTCGCCATTGCCCCAAGCCCCGGAACAGCCCGATCCGGGTCTTCACACTGGTCCACCCCAACCAATCCCGGTCGATCGCGTCCTGCGGTTTCGGGTATTTGTCCGAATTTGTGCTCGGATTTGTGCTCGGGATGCAAGAATTATTTTTGCCTGCCGTTCTCCCTATCAAAGGGGTGCATCGCATGAACACACGTCTGGGGATCGCCGTGCTCGCGGTCGGCACCGGTGCCGTTGTCGTCGGAGGGCTGCTGTTGCGGCCTTCGACACCCGTCGCGATCCGTGCAACGTCCGGCGAGGGCATCGACGAGCGCCCCCCCACCGCCTCGCCGACAGCGGGTCCGGTGGAACGCCCCGCCCGTCGGCCGGCTGAGGACCGGGGCGGTGCGATGGGGGAGACGGATGCGGTTTCACCACCGTCGAGGGCTGCAGAAACCCGGGAACGGGGTGCCGAACGCCGTCGGAGCGGGTTCCGGCGTCTCTCACTCGGCGCGGCACCGATGAGCCCGGAGGATTGGGCGAAACGCCGGGCTGAACGTCAGTCGCGCCGCCAAGCGTGGATGGCGCGGTTCGACACGGACGGTGACGGGCAGATCAGCGAATCCGAACGCGAGGCGATGCGTGCGGAGATGATCGCCCGCCGCAAAGAGTTCATGCTGCGTCGGATGACGGACCGGTTCGACGCCGATGGTGACGGCGTGCTCAACGATGACGAACGGGCGGAGGCGGAGGCCGAACTGGCCGTGCGTCGCGCCGAGCAGCGTGCCCGGATGCTCGAACGGTTCGATACCGACGGTGACGGGACGATCTCGGATCAGGAGCGGCAGTCGATGCGAGGCCGATTCGCGGGGCGGGGTGGACCCGACGCCGTGGCGAGGTACGACACCAACGGCGACGGCGAGCTGGATCTCGACGAGTCGTACGACGCGTATCTCGACCGATTCCGGGCCATGCAGGCGCGTGTGTTCGTGCAGCGGTACGACACCGGCGGCGACGGAGTGGTGGATACGGGAGATTTCGAGGCGTTTCTCTCCCAATTCCGCGCGAAGGAGCCGGGGGCGGACATCAACGAGGACGGCACGATCGATCAACGCGATGTCGAACGCTTCCGCGATCTGATGAGTGTGTCTTCGCCCTGAGCGTCGGACGGATCTTCAGAAGAACTCGTGTGCATCAATCAGCCCCTGGCACAAGGGCGGGTGTTTCTTGATCGATTGATCAAGAAGAGACCGCTCCCTGACGGCCGTGGTTCGTTGTAGGCGGTGCTGGAGAGGCGAGAACACCGGCTCCTGATCGAGAAAGCAGAAGAACTTGGCTCCGCGTATCACGGGCAACCCGCGAGGAAAGCGGCGACGAACGCGTTGATGTCCGCGAGGTCGAGCAGGCCGTCGCCGTTGATGTCCGCGATCGGGTTGCCGGTCACGAACGCCGAGATGAACGCCGAGAGGTCCTGGAGATCGAGCACGCCGAACGGGGCGGAAAGGTCGGCGGCGTTGCAGGGCGGATCGCCCGGGGCGAGCTGGACTGTGACGGACGGCCCGCTGCCCTGCGTCCGGAAGACAACAACGTCTTCGGAGCCGTTCTGGTCCACGTCGGCGACGGCCAGCCCGAGGGGGACGGTGCCGACGGTGTCGTCGCCCGGCAGGCGCTCGGCATCGGAGAAGAGCATCCCGTTCTGATCGTCCAGCCCGAGGTTCAGGATAGCCCAGACGCCGGTGTCGCCGTCGATGCCTGTGGCTGCGAAGACAAGATCCCGTTTCCCGTCGCCGTTGACGTCGGTGGCGACGACGGCGCCGGGCATGGAGAACTCGGCGGCGTCGGTGGCCTTGAGCGAGACCGCGTCGTCGTAGACGATTTCGCCCTGACCCGTGTTGAACGCGCGGACGACGGAGATCGTCCCGCTGCGTCGGTCGCTGGTGATCACGTCGTCGAGGCCGTCGCCGTCGATGTCGGCGGTGTAGACGTTCGCGGGATCGCGTCCTGTGGGCACGACCTGGGCGAGGAAGAGCGGGAAGACGCCCGTGCCCCGGTTGCTGATGGCCGAGGAGGTGATGTTGGGCGTTGAGTAGATGTACGACGAGTTCTCGCCGTTCGATGTCACGACGACGCCGGAGGGTGTGACACCGCCCATGGTGTCGACGCTGCCGGGGTCGTCGCCGGTATCGCCGTCGGCGTCGTCGAACCCGTTGCCGTTGTCTTCGGAGGTCTGGATCGCGCCGTTGCCGGCGCCGCGGAGGATGGCCCTGCGGAAGATGGAGATGATGTCGAGCCTCTGGTCGTCGTTGATATCACCGAGGACGAGATCGACGGGGGTGCCGTCGAGGGTGACGCTGCGGTTGTCGATGCTCGAGAAATCGCCGGATTGGTTGTTGAGCCTGATCCTGATCTGGTTGGTCGCGGGCCCCGCGTTCATCAGCACGAGGTCCGGGTGTCCGTCGGCGTTGAGATCGCCGATATCCAGAGAGACGGGCTGATCGTCGATGGTCGAGAACACCGCGGCGTTCTGCGAGAACCCGAGCCACTGGCCCTGGGCGTCCACGCCGAGGTTGGCCGCCACCACCACCTCGCCGGGGACGCCCGGGCCGTTGTCGCTCAACGCCACCAGGTCGGGGAAACCGTCGTTGTTGACGTCGACGACTTTACCGTCGGTGAACGTGCCGGGCACCCCGAAGCCGGTCGGTGCTTCGAGGTTGCTGGGCGGCACGCCGCGGTCGACGAACTTGACGTACACGTTCCCGTCACCGGGGTAGACCGGCTCTGCGACGACGCCGTCGAGTCTCGGGCTTTGCACCGCGTCGAACGCGCCCGTCGCGGATGACGCCTCGATGACGGGGAAGAGCGTTCCTTTGGGCGGGACCAGCCCCGGCAGGACGCGGACGCGGAGGGTGCCGTCGACGAAGGCCGTCCCGCCGACGGCGGCGGACATGGTGTCGTTCTGATCGGCCGAGGTGAGGGTGAACGTCATGCGTCCTGTTTCGATCAACCCGGTCATCGGGTTGGGGGCCCGGAACGCGATGTCGCTGTTCATGTGGAGTTGTTGCCGCCCGCTCGTATCGGCGAACTGACCGTTTGGCGCGATCTCGCCGCCCGGTAGCGCGACGAAGCCGGTCAGGGTGCCGCTGCCGGTGATGACGCCGTCGACGTATGCGATGAATCCGTTGTCCGCATCGACGGTGCCGGTTTCGCCGACGACGAGCCGGCCCGAGCCGAACGGCGCGACCTCGAGGCTCGGGCCGATGATGTTCCATGTCCCCCCGGTGAGAACCCTCGCTTCGCCGTCGGCGTCCTCGAACTCGCCGAGGACGGCGCGCGTCGAGACGGTGGTCGTCAGGAATGATCCTTGGCGGACGTTGAGCAGGCCGGTGCCGAGCGCGCCCACGCGGAGTTCGGTCAGCAGGAGCGTGCTCGAGCTCTGACTGAAGTCGATGGTGCCCTGGCCGGTGGAGAACTGGCCGAGGATGAGGGCGGACGGGTTGACGGTCACGATCGTGCTCGACTGCTCGATCTGCATCGACCCGAGGCCGGCGGCCCCGATTTCCAGTGCGCTGAACGTCTCGACCCCGAGATTGAGCTGCGATCCCCCGGTGGCGCTGAGCAGACCGAACGAGCCGACGGATTGACCGAGAACGAGCACCCCGTCGTGTTCAAAGAAGGCTGTGTCGAGTTGGAAACTGCCGTCGCCGGCCTCACCGATGAACATCGGGACGGTCGAGAGGTGTCTGAAGGCGATGCCCGCATTGGACCCGTCGAGTTTGATCGAAGCCGACGTGCCCTGGATGTCGGCGATCCTGCAGGCCTTGGCGTCGATGACGCCGCCGCCTGTGATCACGAACGAGGCCCCGGCGGCGCCCCCGACAAGGAGTTCGCGGCACCCCGGCTGCTCGCCGGTGATGTTGAGTGTTTGCCCGCCGAGGTCGAGCGTCGTCGGGCCGTTGAGGATATTGAGCCCGCGGACCGAGACCTGCGAGGTCAGGACTGCGACATAAGGCGGGAGACCCAACCCGCTGTTGGCATCGAACACCGCGAGCGAGGAGGACGCCGGAAAGTCACCGGCGAACGAGGCCCAGTTCTGTTGGGAATTCCAGAGGGCCGTCCCCGTGGCCCGCCAGATGTAGGTCTGTTGACTGTCGTTGATTCCGTCGCCGTCGCAGTCGATGGTTTGTGCCCGGGCCGTCGGGAGCATGAACGAACACGCGGCGAGCGCGGCTGCGGACCGGATCAGGGGGTGGGCGCTGGATTGTTTGTCTCTTTTCATCCCTGCTCTCCCCGGCTCTCCCCGGTCCAGACCAGACTAGCGTTGATCGAGGGTGACTCCAAGCCCCGATCTTCGCTCATTTCAATGATCCCTGTGTTGATGCGGCAAAAAGAGGTCTCCGCTCACGCAGAATGCCGGCCCCGGTGCCCGGATCGGGTCCGAGAAACAGGAACACGGACGCAACGCCCGATAGGGTTGCAGGCATGACCCCGAACCCGCAAGATCCGAAGAAACCCGATAATGATCGCGATGACACACCGGACCTCAACGGCCCGACGGTGCCCTATTCGCCGGTCGGGGGCGATCCGTTGCATGAAAATCCTGCGGACCCGCACGGGGAGACCGACCCCGAGGCGGAGACCTCCGCGGATGTGATCGCGGACCAGCGGACGGTGCCTTTCGCGCCGCCGGCAGTCGCACAAGGCCCGGAGCAAATCGACGGGTACGAGATGATGGGCCGGATCGGGCGGGGCGGCATGGGCACGGTCTACATGGCCCGCCGCCTCGACGACCGCTTCCGCAAGCGCGTCGCGATCAAGGTCATGCGCCGCGGCATGGACACCGACGAGATGCTCGAACGGTTCCAGCTCGAGCGGCAGGTGCTCGGGGCCCTCAACCACCCCAACATCGCCCGGCTGTATGACGCGGGTGCCACCGCCGACGGCCGGCCGTTCTTCGTCATGGAATATGTCGAGGGCCTCCAGATCACCGACTATTGCGACGAGAACGGGCTGTCGATCCCGGACCGCATCCGGCTGTTCACGAAAGTCTGCGCCGCGGTGCATTACGCCCACCAGAACCTGATTGTGCACCGCGATCTCAAGCCGTCGAACATCCTCGTGACGGCGGACGGCGAGCCGAAACTGCTCGATTTCGGCATCGCGAAACTGCTCAACCCCGAGCTGCTGGGGCTGCCGGCGCTGACGCGCGCCGACCAGCGGATCATGACCTACGAGTACGCCAGCCCCGAGCAGGTCAAGGGCCAGCAGATCACCACGGCGAGCGATGTCTACGCGCTCGGTGTGATCCTGTATGAACTGCTGACCGGGCACAGGCCCTATCAGATCGAACGCAGGGTGCACGCCGAGGCGGTGCGCGTGATCTGCGAAGAAGAGCCCGAGCGCCCGAGCACGGCGGTCACCAAGGCGGCGACGCACCACACGAACAAGGGCGAGATGCAAACCATCACGGCCGCGGAGATCGCCCGCCGTCGTGAAGCACAGATCAGCAGGCTGAAGAAGAACCTCGCCGGCGACCTCGACAACATCATCCTGATGGCGCTCCGCAAGAGCGCGCAGAGACGCTATCCGACGGCCATCGCGCTCGCCGACGACCTCAACCGGCACCTCGCGGGTCAGACCGTCACGGCGAGGTCGCCCACGCTCGTCTACAGAGCCGGGAAATTCCTGCGGAGGCACCGGGTAGGCGTGGCCGTCGCGGGGGCGATGCTCGCGGTGCTGCTGGCGAGCGTGCTCGTGGTCTCCGTCGCGTGGCGTCGGGCCGAGGCCGCGTACGCGCGTGAATCGATCGCCCATGCGCAGGCGGAGCAGGCAAAGAACGCCGAGCGTGACGCCCGGGTGCTGGCCGAGACGCGCTACGCCCAGCTGCGGCGGATGTTCACGATCGAGGATTCGCTGTACGAACAGATCGACCGCCTGCCGTCGGCCACGGCGGCGCGTGACGTGTTGAGCAAGGCCATGCTCGACGCGATCGGCCAACTGGCCGGGTCGTTCCCGGACGACGAGGCGCTCCGCCTGGATCTCGCCCGGCAGTATCACCGCGTGGGGGTGCTCGCCGCGGGCGGAGAGAACGCAGTCGGTCGCGGCATCGAGGCGTTGGCGCGCGCCTCGGAGCTATTGGCCGCGATCCCGGGTGCCGCATCGGAACGCATCGACAACGATATCGAACTGTCCAAGGCCTATCGGCTCTCGGGCGATCTGGACGCGGCGGCACGCGTGGCGACGGAAGCGGCCGACCGATGCGCCACGTCGGGGATCGATGAAAAACCCGGGGGCAAGGTGCTGCATGCGAGAGCGCTGATGCAGGCGGCCCTCGTGCGGATGCTCCAGGCGCGGTACGACGATGCCGAGCCGCTGCTCGCCGCGGCGATCGGTCTGGCGTCCGAGGCGGTCGAAGCCGACCCGGACAACGCCGACGCGGTCGCGGCGCTGGCGTACGCCCACGAGCAGTTCGGCTTCCTGTACGACTTCACGGACCGCGAGCAGGACGAGCTGGACGCATTCGAGCGGTGCCTCGAACTGCGCAAGCGTGTGGTCGAACTCGCACCGGATGACGACGACGCACGCCGTCGGCTCGTCATGGCCCACGAGCGCGTGGGCCGGGCGCTGATGGACCTCGGCCGCGACGACGAGGCGCAGGCGCAATACGCGAAGATGCAGGCGCTGGCACGCGAGGCCGCCGATGACGACCCGTTCAGCGGGCGGGCGTTCTCCGATCTTGCCCGCGCGTTCGAGAACGCAACCGATCTTGCCCGCCGCGAGCGCCGCCCCGAGGAGGCCGAGACATACGCCCGGGCGTTCGTTGCGCACGCCGAGCAGGCGGTTTCCCGCGACCCGCTCTCGATCCAGTTTCAACGGATGCTGGGTCTGGCGAGGTACAAGCTGGGGCGGGCGCTCGCCGATCAGAAGCGACACACCGAGGCCGTCACGGCGTTCTCGGCTTCGGTCGAGATCCTCACCCGGGCCGCCGACCTGGCGCCGTCGGACGCGATGCTGAAAAAGGACATCATGCGGTCGGCTTACCGGCTCGGCGTCAGCGCCCGCCGCGCGGGTGACGCCGCCGCGGCCAGGCGGGGCTTCGAGCGGGCCGTTGCTGAATCGAAGGGCGTCTCGGCCTCGCTCAACGCGGGCGAACGCCGGCTCGTGGTGTTCGCGTTGAACAACCTCGCCGCGATGGCGTTCGACGCCGGCGAGGGCGAGCGCATGATCGAGTACGCCGCGACCGCCCGGGAAATCCTCGGGGCCGAGCCGTTCCTGATCGCGCGCCAGCACGCGCGCGGGCTCGCGTTGCTCGGGAAGTACGACGAGGCGCTCGACGTGCTGCACGACGCGATGAAGCCGTACCTCGCAAATGAATCGCTCTCGACATCGCAGCAGCGGGAATTCGACGAGCTGAAGCGGCTCGAAGCGGAGTACGAAACCCGGCTCGAACAGCAACCGGGGTTCGATGAACCGACGCCGTAATACGGATCCCAAGAAAACCCGTGTGCATCAACGAGCCCCGGGCGCAAGCCCGGGGTTTTATCTTGTTCGACGGGCTTTTCCGCGTCCGGGGTCGTGGTGTGGTTGAGGGATGCCGGCCCCACCTCTCCCCGGTCGCCGGGGAGAAGTCGACAACGTGAAGCGTCGGCGGGTGAGGGGCTACGACTTCTTCTCCTTCTTCATGCCTCGTCGATCGGGGTGCGCAAGAGAGAGGAGAGAAAGATGCCCCTCACCCCGGTCCTCTCCCCGCACGCGGGGAGAAGGAGTCGAGAACACCCGGATCTTGCTCCAGAAAGCACAAGATTTTTAAGCTCAGAATAAACCCCCTTGACTCTTTCGCCCGGCGGGCCGACCGTTGGGTGATGTGGATCTGCCTCGGAGACGAGCCGCTGGGCGATCGGGCCGGCGGGGTGGTGCTGGTGCCGACGATGGGGGCTCTGCACGAGGGGCACCTCGCGCTGGTCCGTCTGGGTGTGGCCCACGCCGAGCGGCTCGGTTTGCGTGGATGCGTCGTCTCGGTGTTCGTGAACCCGACCCAGTTCGACGAAAAGGCCGATTACGAGCGGTACGCCCGCGTGCTCGACGAGGACGCGGCTCTGTGCAAGGCGAACGGGGCAACCGGCGTCTACGCGCCGTCGGTCGAGGCGGTCTACCCGCCCGATCGCCCCGTGCCGGTGCCCGCGCTCCCCGATCAGGCGGTCGACAAGGGACTGGAAGATGCGCACAGGCCCGGCCATTTCGAGGGCGTCTGCCAAGTGGTCCGGCGTTTGTTCGATCTCGTCCGCCCCGCCGCGGCCGTGTTCGGCGAAAAAGATTGGCAGCAGTTGCAGGTCGTTCGCGCGATGACCGCCCGCGACGGGTTGGGTGTCGAGATCCTCAACGGCCCGACCGTCCGCGAGCCGGACGGCCTGGCGATGTCCAGCCGGAACCGGTTTCTGGATGGGGCCCAGCGCGATCAGGCCCTGGCGCTGTGCCGCGCCCTCGACGCGGCGAGCGGTGAATCGACCCCCGCCGGGGCCGAGGCCGCGATGCGGCGTGTCTACCGCGAGCACGGCATCGACGAGCCGGACTACGCCGCGGTGCGTGACGCCGAGACGCTCGGCCCGGTCATGCCCGGCCGGCCGGCGCGTGCGATCACGGCGGCGCGGGTGGGGACAGTCCGCCTGCTGGACAACACCCCGTGGCCCGACAAGCCGGAACAACGCCTTCCCCGGTAGAACAGGCGTCCCCCCCCTCCGCCCCCCCCCCCCCCCCCCACCCCCCCCCC
>JALWOY010000166.1 GCA_027083355.1 Phycisphaerales bacterium
CTGAAACATCAGAGACTGCTCCCGCCAAGGCATGACTGGCCTCCTTCCAATGAAGCCAAACATGCTACTTACCAACCGTCACCCATCTGTACGAACGGGTGTTACCTATGTCCCAAGTCTGAACAGGCGTGGAGAGGGAGGCAAGAACACCCGGCTCTCTTTCCAGAAAGCACGAGAATCTTCTGGCATCCGTTTCAGGCATACTCCCGCCTCGGCCAGGCACTCTCGACCCGTTTGAGCGCACGCTCGAACGCCGACCGCCACGCGCCGTTCCACCGCGCCACGTTCGGCCTCGCCCCGTACCTTTCGAGCAGGTCGGACTCATCGGCCGACCCGATCACCAGCGGATCATTCGTCCCGATGCCCTCGTTCCCCGAGGCGACCATCACGCGCGAGGGGAGCGCCATCAGCCTCGTGTTCACGCCACGCGTCGCCTTGCCGGGCAGCACGAGCACACGCCAGCCGGACTCGAGCGCCTCCTCGATGACCGCCCGGGCCGCCCGGTCCGTGCCGCCCACCCACAGCCGGCCCGGCTCGCCGAACCCGCTCAGAAGATCCCGCGCCACGTCGCGCGGATCGATGAGCAGCGCCGCCAACGCCTCGGCCGCCTCTTTCAGTTCGTGCCGCACCGTCCATTTGTGCGAGACGCACCGGCTCCACCAGCCGTGCACCGCCGGCGCCCACGCCCGCTCGGCGGCGCCGTCGATCCGGGCGTGATGCGACGGGCTGTAGCGCAGCGCCACCGCCGCCGATGATGCCAGCAACCCGGGTGTCAGGCACCGCTCGGCCCCCACCCCCGCGAAGATCTCCGCCGCCGCCGAGGCGTCGCCGTCCGTCAGCGCCGACCGCGTCGCGAGCGTGAACAGCCCGGCACGGATCGTCTCCGTTTCGTGCGCCTCGTCGAGCGATTCGTCCTCCCACCCCCGCACGGACGCCCGGCGGAAAGCCCGGCCGACCAACGCACGAAGCTCGTCGGCCCGACCCGCCGCGGCTTCGGGCGGCCCGGGGGTGTCGTGCGGCACCGACGCGACCACCGCGGGCGTCACCTGCCAACGCACCCCATCCTCGCAAAGACGCAGAAACAGATCCGTGTGCGACCAGTGCGAGAGATTCCCCCCGAAACGCTTGCCGCCCAGCAGCGACGCCCGGAAGACCGCGGCGGCCGCGGGCACCGCGAGCAACTCCCCGATCGAGGTGATCCCGATCGAGCCCTCGACCGGGTCGATCGGCGGGCCGTCCGCGTTCCCGTCCTCTCCCGCGACAAGCCAGGACCCGCACGCGGCCCCGAATGCCCCCGCGTCGGCCGCGGTGGAGAGATGGGAAAGGGCTGTCGGGGCGAGCACGTCGCCGCACTCGAGCAGGGCGATCATGTCCGATGCAATCTCGGGCAGGGCCTGATTACGCATCGCGGCGGCGGTCCGCGTCGGTCCGGTCGCGGGGATCGGGATGATCCGATTATCCCCCGATTCGAGTTGCTCGCGGACGCCCTCGATCGCCGGGTCGTACACAGCGAGCACCCGCCACGAGCGCAGATTCTGCGAGGTGACCGAGGCGAGGGTCCGCCCCAGCAGCCCGGGGTGATCGGTGATCGTCAGGATGATGTCGATCGTCGTCATACACCCCGTTCGTTGAGAGCCGGTCTGATGGTAGCGGGAGTCGACCCGGTCCGGAACCAGTGAAAGTGTACGAAAGAGCGCGATCTCTTTGTGCACGATTCCGGGGAGGGCATTCAGCCAGATCAGAAACATGCCGATCACACACGCAGGTTGTGCGGTTTGCACGGCACGTTCAGGACCTGATATGAGCTCTCCTCCCAATACCCTCATCATGGTGTTCGGCCCAAGCGGATCACTCACGAGGTGGGAGGGGCTCCGCCGACTCGAACGCGAAAAAACCCTGCTCAAAGGGCTGCTCTCGGTCGTCCCGCACATCATCTTCGTCGGCCTCACCGGGGAGCGGGACCGCGAGATCGCCGGGGAACTCTCGGACGAACTCGGCGGGCGGATCGACGCGATCGCCCTCGACCAGCCGGACGAAGAGATCGGCGAGGGCCGGTCCGCCTACGAACGCGTGCTCGCCAGGCTCGGTGGCTCATCGAGCGTCGTCATCCAGACAATGCAGCTGGACGATGGCGGGATCTCGCACAACCTCATCCACCCGCTCCGACGGACAGGGGTCCGGGCCGCGCTCGTCGCCCGAGGCGGCAGCATCGGCTCTCGCGTCCTGGCCGCGAGGCACGGGTCGCATTCCTACGAGGCCATCGCCGCCGGCAACCGCGAACGCGAGATCTGCAAGCAGGCCCAGATCGTCGTCGGGGTTTCCGACTGCATGATCGATGAGCTGTGCTGGCGGTTCGGGATCAATCCGTCGAGAACCCGCGTCATCCCCCATTTCGTGGATCAGTCGCTCGAGCCGGTGGAAACCGGGCAACGCGACAAGGACCTGCTGCTCACCGTTGGCGAGCTCACCGAATCCGGGGGTATCGAGACAGTCATCCGCGCGATCGCCGCCCTGAACAAAGACACACGCGAGAGGCTCCGGCTCGAAGTGATCGGCGAGGGCCCCGAACGCACCGCGCTGCAGACCCTCGCCGGCGAGCAGGGTGTCCGGGTCGAGTTCATGGGCCGACGCCCCCACGCCGAGGTGATCGAACGGATGCGGGCCTGCGCCGTCTTCCTGCACGCCTCGAAACAGCGCCGGCTCTCGCGGTCCGTGCTCGAAGCGATGTCCCACGGGTGCCCGGTGATCGTGACCGACACCACCGAATACGACGGCTTCGTCGACAACGGGTCCACGGGGATCCGCGTCAAGCCCACGCCCGACGCGTTCGCCTTCGGCATCGCCAACATGATCGAGGATGCCTCGTGGCGGGAGATGATCGGGTCGAGCGCCGCCCGCGTGGTGCGGTACCGCTGCGGGATCGACCGCGTGATCGACATGAACCGCCGGGCGCTGTCCGACGCACTCGCCATCGCCCCCGCCTCGATCTCACCGAAAGCCCGACGAGCGGGTTGATATGAAAGGATTCACGTCTGCGAAGCCCGATCGCCGATAGACGAACACGCGAACGGCTTCGCATATCAAGGCCCTGTTCTGGGGGGTGAACCCCGCCAGTTCGAGGTCGACAAACAACCGCTGCCCACGGACGGGAGCACACGATGAACAGGACCAACCGCCGGCTCCACCCCCGGTATGCAGTCGGGATCGACTGCAAACTCATCCGCAAGGCGGCTTCCCGATACGACGCGGCCCGCACCGGTGATGTCTCCGCCGGCGGTGCACTGCTCGAAGTCAGCACCGCCCGGCCGATCCGGGCCGGCGAAACACTCGAGATCGCCGTCAACTGGGCCCACCGCCCCGTGCTGACATCCGACGAGCTGACCTCGGCCCGGGTCGTCCGCGTTGAACCGCTGATGAGCGGGAAGCAGCGTGTGGCAATCCGGTTTGATCGGCCGCAGGAACAAGCCGACGCGCTGGCCGGTGCCGAGGCGGCCTGATCCGGACGGGTTCTCGGACCATCTTTCCGCAACTCGACTCTTCGCGAATCCGCGGTTTTCGGGCGGTGGTGGTGGGTGTCTGATATGGCATCCAGATCATTCTCGTGCATTCCGGAACAAGAACCGGGCGCGAGCGTGGGTTCGCCCGCTCCCCGCGTGCGGGGAGAGGGCCGGGGTGAGGGGCTCCTTCCTCTCTTTTGCTTGCCCTTTTTACACACACCGATCGGCGAGGGATGAAGAACGGGAAGAGACAGGCGGGACGCCTGTCCCACCGAAAGAAAGGAGTCCTCGCTTCCGCCCGGGTCTCTGCTGGAAGCAAGATGGAGAGAAGAGGGAGAGACGGGCTGGAAGCCCGTCCCACGAGAACAAGGAGAGACAGGCGTTCCGCTGCTTTGTAGAAACGACTTGACAGATGGGCTGGAAGGCGCTCTTCTGTGTGTATGACGCCGGAAGAAAGCCAGACCCGACTCGTTCGGATCGCCGTCTTGTCCATGCGTGCCG
>JALWOY010000167.1 GCA_027083355.1 Phycisphaerales bacterium
GCACGACGATGGGCAGCCTGAGCAGCCGGACCGAGCGGACCCTCGTCGCGGAAGCAACGATCAAGGTGCTGGCCTACGCGGTCCGCCGCGACGAAGTCGCTGTCTGATATATGGTGTCTACAAAGCAACCAGACGACAAAGAAAATCTCGGATCAGTCAGGCGTGAACAAGTTCTTCTATGCCTGCCGCTCCACCGCCGGGGGCCGTCCCCGCTGCAAGGGCATCAGCTATCCCGCGTGGGAGATCGAACGGGCCGTTCGGGAGATGTTTGACGAGCCGCAGATGTGGTGCGATCTCCTTGGACCGGACATCCCAGAGAATGCCGCCAGCGAGATCGCCGCAACCTGGCGAGTGCTGCCTTGGCCCTGGCAGCGTGATTGGCTGAAAGAATCGATCACTCGCATCGAGTTGAATGAAGACGATAGCACCATCACGCTGACCTTCGCACCGGACGCCGCGAAGCCGTTTCTCGACCAGATCGGCGGCCCCAACCCACCATCTGCTAACCAATAGGTTGGCATAGAGTAAGGGCGATTTAGAGCTTTCAGCCCGTATCGAGCATGATGCGGGCTTTTTCTTTGCGCCGATGGAGTCTTCGGGGTCGCGCCTATATCCCGTTGACACAAAGGGTTTTGCGTGCATCGATTGCCACGCCCGAACGCCGATTCTCTCGGTCTGTTCACCGCCGCGACCCGCCCCGGGGCCGTTTGGGCCAGAACTCTCAAACTCTCACCGCCGAGAGCGGGTACGGGTTAACAAGGTCGTCCGATGCGGTCGCTCGGTGATTAAATGCGGTATCGAACAAGCTTTCCTTTATCGTATTTGTTTACGCCTACCACGGTTGGGGTACCATAAGATTGCTGACCAGATGGTTTCGAACTGCATCATCGGTGGCCCGAGCCAACATTCTGAAGAAACCAGGTAGTCTGCGAGTGTAATTGTTGTGGATTGTTGGCCTTGGGTTAACGCCATGTGCAATCTGGTGCCGGAAGTTGATTGCCTCGGTTAGTCGGTTTCGAGCTTGAGCTACTGTCGTATTCTGCCAATGCCATGCTTGGTCGATATCCGGAAGGCCAAGTGTGTCTGCCACGAGACGACGCACATTATCAACATTTGGTGTGTTGAATCGACCGATCTGGCTTAGGGCATTAGCGTTTAGCGACTGCCATAGTGTTGGATGTGGCGGGTTTGGCCTAAAGGAGTTGATGGCTTCGATAACCACATTCTCGATATAAGCTTCCCACGCGGAAAGACTCATCACTACTGCCGCACGGTTGATCGCTCCTAGTCCCCACTGACGTCCGGGCTGTCCCGTTCTCAATCTACTATGAGCACTATCAAGTTCTTTAGCATCCTGAAGCAGAACTAAGAGCACTTGAGAGTATGCGTTTGATGCCATGGTTATTCCAATAAATGCAATCAGAATTAATCGTCAAAAATTTGCAACAGTTTTCGTTCATCAAATAGGCAAGACATGACGCAGATCACGATTCAATTATATGATGCTGATCAATATCGCACCCAACCGGGCAATGCGCGAACCATGGTGGCCCGACTGCAAATATACATGATATCTCATTCATCGACTCTGTACTCCGAAAGGTGCTCATTCAAGGCGAGGTGCAAGCCTTCGCCCATACCAGTCAGCGGCAGCACTGTTGGCATTATAGCACCTCGATTATAAAGGCATCATCGCGCGGCAGTTCACCGCTGGGTGTGGGGATAGATGGCAACGACACACGCCATCACGCACCGAGGAGCGACGCCTTGCCAAGGACACGGAAGTCCGCGCCCACATTGACCGCTGCACAACGCCGACGCGAGATCATCGACCTGCTCGCGGGCCATCTTGCACGCATGCCCGAAGCCATCGATGTCCCGCCGTCACGGCTTGGATCGACGCCCGATTCCGAGCATGAACCTGGTTCGAAGAAACTTCACCCACAATCGCGGATCGGACTTGAACTCTCGGAAAACTGATGGCTCAGTGTGTCGCGCGGTTTACGCCGCGAGAAAGGACGCTGAGCATGGAACAACTGATCGAAAGGAAACTGGCGGCGCTGAAAGACATGACGCCGACGCAGCTGCGTGAGCGGTACGCCGAGCTGTATGGCGAGCCGTCGCGCAGCGGCAACAAGCAGTGGCTGATCCGGCGGTGCGCCTGGCGCATCCAGGCGTTGGCCGAGGGCGGGTTATCGCAGCGGGCCAAACGCCGGGCGCGGCAACTGGCCCGGGACCAGGACCTGCGGGTCATCCCGCCGAGGGGGCTGAAGATGGCCCCGCTGGATCGGCCGGCCGATGTGATGCAGCCCGCCCGCAGGTACATCCGCCGCACGCGTGATGCCCGCCTGCCGATGCCGGGCGAGCAGATCACCCGTGTCTACAAGGGCCACCTGTACGTGGTGGATGTGCTCGACGACGGGTTCGGGTACGACGGGCGGCGATACCGGAGCCTGTCGGCTGTCGCCCACGCGATCACCGGCGGGCACTGGAACGGCTTCAAGTTCTTTAACCGCGAGCAGCCCGACAAGGAGGTCGGATGAGTCAAGACAGCGGCAAGCCGAAGACGGTCCGGTGCGTCGTCTACACCCGTAAGAGCACCGACGAGAACCTGGACCTCGACTTCAACTCCCTCGACGCCCAGCGAGAAGCGGGCGAGGCGTACATCAAGAGCCAGCAGCACGAGGGGTGGGTGTGCCTCGACAAACGCTACGACGACGCGGGCTTCTCCGGCGGCAACATCGAACGCCCGGCGTTCCAGCGGCTCATGGCGGATGTGGCCGAGGGGAAGATCGACTGCATCGTGGTCTACAAGATCGACCGTCTGAGCCGAAGCCTGATGGACTTCGCCCGGATCATGGAGACGCTCGAGGCCAACGGCGTCTCCGTGGTCAGCGTCACGCAGCAGTTCAACACGACCTCGAGCATGGGCCGGCTGACGCTGAACATCCTGCTGAGCTTCGCCCAGTTCGAGCGCGAGATCATCTCTGAACGCACGCGCGACAAGATCGCAGCCGCCCGGCGCAAGGGCAAGTGGACGGGCGGCCCGCCGGTGCTGGGATACGACCGCGTCCGCGACCACCGGGGCAGCCGCATTGTCGTCAACCAGGACGAGGCCGAGCGGGTGCGGGCGATCTACCGGATGTACCTCAAGCAGGGTTCTTTGCTCCCGACGATCCGGAACCTCAGGGCGCTAGGCTGGAAGACGAAGCGATACGAGACGGCCAAGGGCACGCGGCGTGGCGGGGCCGAGTTCGACAAGTCGGCCCTGCAGAAGCTGCTGACCAATGTGGTCTATCTCGGCAAGGTGACCTACAAGGACGAGGTCCACGAGGGCGAGCACGAGGCCATCGTCGACGAGGACCTGTTCGCCCGCGTGCAGGGGCTGCTTCGGCGGAACCGCAACTCCGGCGGCAAGCACAGCCGCAACAAGTACGGCGCGCTGCTCAAGGGGCTGGTGCGCTGCAAGGCGTGCGGCTGCGCGATGAGCCACCACTTCGCCACGCGGGGCGACAAGCGGTATCGGTACTATGTCTGCATCCGGGCGCAGAAGAACGGTTGGAGCACGTGCCCGGCCCCGTCGCTTCCCGCCAAGCAACTCGAAGACTTCGTCGTCGAGCAGATCAAGTCGCTCGGCCGCGATCCCGGCGTGCTGGAGGACGCGTTGCGGGCGACGCAGGCCCACCTGCAGAGGGATATTGACGAACTGGAAGGCCAGCGGGCTGAGGTGGAGAAGGCCATCAAGGAGCTCGGTCGGCAGGTCGGCGAGGTCGCTGCCCGGGCGGGGTTCGACGAGGGCGCGACGCGCCGGCTTGGTCGGCTCCAGGCGGACATTCACGACCGTGAGCAGGAGGCGGCCGAGATCAACGCCAGGATCGCCGGGGTTCGCCAGCGCATGCTCAACCCGGACGAGCTGGCCGGGGCCGTCGAGGCGTTTGACCCGTTGTGGGAAACGCTGCCCCCGGCGCAGAAGGCCAGGCTGGTACACCTGCTGATCGAACGGATCGAGTACGACGGGGAGAGCGAGACGATCTCGCTGACATTCCACCCGACGGGTATCCGCACGCTCACCGCTGAGCAGCGGGAGGAGGAGGCATGCCCGACGAGCTGACGGTGACGAAGAAGATTCACTTCTCGATGGCCAACAAGGGCAGGCGGGAGATCAAGCCCGGCCCCGCTCCGGTCACGGACACGCCGGAGGGCCGAGTGCCTCGCGTGGCCCGGCTGATGGCGCTGGCGATCAAGTTCGACCGTCTCATCGCCGAGGGAGCCATCCGCGACCAGGCTCAGCTCGCCGAACTCGGCCACGTTTCCCGGGCACGGGTGACGCAGATCATGAACCTGCTGTACCTCGCCCCCGATATCCAGGAAGCCATCCTTCACCTGCCCCGCGTCCGGTCGGGCAGGGACCCGATCACGGAGCGCGACCTGCGGCCGATTGCCGCCGAGTCGAGCTGGGCGGTTCAGCGGCGGATGTGGGAACGGCTGATTTCTGCCGCTGCCATTTCGGCAGCCAGGTAAGAGTTTCGTCCTATATTTGTCACCGTTGATAGGGCTGGGAGAGGTGCCTAAGCGCCCTGATTTCGGCAGGTTAGCGGTCACCATCTTCCGGCACGCAGATTGCATTGCGTCCCAAATGGTCCGCGATGGATTGCGGGTCGGAATTCTCGTCTCCTTGAAACAGTCTGGTCACTCTTGGCCGGGGAAAGGAGGCCCGAGTGGCCAGCAGTTTCACGCCCAAACATGTCTCATCACCACAACTTCTCGAACGCATCTCCCAACCTGTGCTGCTTCGGTTGCTGCAGAAGTATGAGGACTTCTTCCGTTCTGAAAACGTGATGCCGTCGGCTGACGGGAAGGTGGACTACGACCGCCTCTCGCTGGTGATTGCCTCACCCAACGAGGTCATGCCGGCCCACCTGATGGCGGATCTGTTCTACTGGGACGAGGTCGCGGAGATGGCCGACGCCGACGCTCTGATCGAGCTCGCTGAGAGGCATGGCATCGACATCGAGGAGGAGGTGACAACCGAGGAGATCGCGCTGCTGGTCCGGCTTGACGCGCCGGATGCCCTCGAAGATCTACACGCAGCCTACCACGCCCACGGCCTGCTGCGGAAGAAGAAGCGGTTCCTGTCGTACTTTGCCACGGTGGGGTCGCTGCCGGAATGGGAGAAGCCAACGGCCAAGCGGCTGAAGAACTTCGAGCGCGACATGGACGACTGGTACGCCTCGCACAAGAAGGGACGCGGCACCCGCGTCTCGTTGATCGAGAAAGATGGTGCCGCCTGGTTCATCATCCGCCACGGCGAAACCTTCAAACGCGAAAGCGCTCTGGACAAGGGCCAACCCACGCTCGTGTTCTACCGTCCCGAGGCATACGACCTGCTGATCTACTACCACGAGCAGGGGGAGCTGGCGATCTACAACTCCGGCAACGGCATGCGGGAACGCCGGGCGTATTGCACATACCTCGGCAAGGGGTTGTTCGATAATCCCTCATTCTTCGAACGCACGGACGCCAAGAAGTACACACTCGAACCGTTGCGTCAGCGAGGAAGGGCCTCGCTCGATTGCACCGATGTGGATGGCCTGCAGTCGGCTCGCCTGACTTACCTCCGTTACCGATTCGATGGCGACAACAACCATACCGTCACCCACATGGCCAATGACGTGTTCACCGGCTTGGAGAACATCGGTGTGGAGATTCCGGAGGGCGCAGAGCTGGTCTGCATGGGGGTTAAGCTGACGCCGAGCAACGAGTTGGGCGGCGAGCGCAACGTGAAGCTGTATGCACCGAACGTCTCGGTCTACGACCATGAACGCGACGCCGAGTTGGCCCACCGGTTCCTGGCCGAGAAGGGCTTCATCATCCCCAGGCAGGTTCAGGGAGATGATGCTGCATGATCCCGTTGAATGATTTCTGGCAGTTCATCGCGTTTCGCCCCGGATTGGGTGCGACCGGTTTGGAGTGGTGCAGCGTATTTGGCGACGATCTATGGCCGGTGATGCGCCAACGCATGTTCATCGGTGACGGCATCGCTTCCAGTTGTATCTCGTCCGGCGATTCTCGTCCGATGCGTGTGGTGCCCGGCAGCGGTGGATTCCAACTCGTCTGTGAGGCCACCGGTGTCGTTGAGTCCGACGCAGTCCCTGAGGAAGATGTCCGTTGCTACCGGCTTGATCTCCGCGCTTTTCGAGATGAAACAGCCGGGGCGCTGGGGATCGAGCCCGAACCCGGTACTGTGCGGGATGCTCCCGGTGCCTTTCCACTGGGCGACTGGCAACCTGTCGAAGGGGTGACGCTTCCGGTCTACCTGATGTTCCCCCCGACGGCCAAACTGCTGCAGGTAGAGATTCAAAGACTCCTGCTCTCGGCCGGAGATGGCTTCATTCTCCTGGTGCCGGAGCTTCCCCGGCTCGACCGTGCAACACGCGACTTGATCGAGCAGAAAAAGGCGATGGTCCTCGCTTTGAGCGATGTACTCGCATGGGATGATTCAACCCTTTGTTCAACCCAGGCGTGGCAGACCTACCGCGATGCCTACTGCGCAAGACATCACGCTGATCGCATGGTGCCCGCGCCACCATCTTACGAATTCCGCAAGACAGGGGACTACTGGACAGTCAGATTCAACGGCGAATTCACAACCATCAAGGATGCGATCGGCCCGAGCTATGTCGCACAGCTTCTCGCCCGCCCCCATCGCAAGATATTCGCACCTGATCTGCTTGAGGCTGTAACGGGGCAGGTTGGCATCGGGAAGGTCGGTTCCGCTGGAGAACAAACGGACAATCAAACGCTCGATGAAGTGAAAAAGAAGTACTTAAACATCCAAGCGGAGTTGGAAAAGGCCGAGCGGAACAACGATCTGGCTGCTCAAGAACGCCTTCAGCGTGAACTTGACAGCCTTACGGACTATCTCAAGACCGTCAAGGGCTTCAATGGGCGTACTCGCAAGGCGTCGGACGATGCAGACAAGATTCGCCGTGCCATGACCCAAGCCATTGGGCGAGTTCTCGATTCTCTGGGGGCCGAAGGCAAACTTCCCGCTGCTGCCCAGCACCTTCGAAACGCCATAAAGACTGGTCTGTTCATGTCCTACGAACCCGAGGAGGAACTGCACTGGAGCTTGTGATCTGACCTGAAATCCTGCCAGTCACACGCTGTGTGACTTTGTCACGCCCGATGTGACGCCCCGCCGGCGAAGAGCGAAAGCCGGCGAGTCACCGTCACAGAACAAGGCCCGCTGAAGCGCTCCCGCCGGTGTTCTTCAGCGGGCTTTTTTCGTGCCTACGGCACGGGAAAGGCGTGACGTGAAGATCACGACTTCTGACCGGCGGGCGGCCTGCATCGGCCGCGAAACCCTCTCCTCTCACCCCATCGACAACTACATCCTGGAGCGTATCGATTTCAGGGTGCGGCGGCTGGCCATCAGGTTCCGGCTGCCTGACGACCGTCGGGACGACCTCGCGCAGGAGATGACCCACGAGCTGCTCAAGGCGGCGACGCGGTTCGACCCGGACGGGTCCGCCGCCTGGCACACCTACGCCTGCCGGGTGCTCGACCTGGCGGTCAAGAAGCTGATTCAAAGCGAGTGCCGCACGCGGAAACGCGAGGCGGGCGAGCTGGTGCGCTTCTCGGAATCGCCCGACGGGTATCCCTCGGCTGCCAACTGTGTGGCGTTGGCGGTCGACGACCCGTCCCTGATTCAGCTCGATCTGCGGATGGATGTCGAGGTCGTGTTGGCGCGAATGCCGGAGCGTCTGCGCCGGGTGTGTTGGCTGCTGATGGAGCTGTCGCCGACCGAGGCGGCCGAAGCGCTGGGCATCCACCGCAACTCGATCTACCGCCTGATCGCCCAGATCCGCGCGTACTTCATGAACCCGCGGATGGGTTTCTTTGAATCGAGCGCGGCAGATTCGGCCGTGGTGCGGATGTAGAGGTCAGCACCCCGAACACGAACGCACGCGAGATGAACACCATGCCCGACGATCTGCACATCGATCTGAATGTCCTCGAGTCCGAGCCTGCCGAGGCGTACCACGCCCGGTCGACTGAGTATCTCAGCAGCCACCAGCTCATCGACTTCATGAAGTGCCCATGGCTGCACCACAAGAAGCGCGAGGGGCTGATCGCCGAGACCGAATCGACCGCCTATCTGGTCGGGCGGGCGGCGCACAGCCGGATTCTCGAAGGGCATGATGTGTTCGAGTCCTCGTTTGCGTTGGGCGGCCCGGTCAATCCCAAGACCGGCCGCCCGTTCGGGGGCAATACGAAGGCGTTCCGCGAGTGGGCCGACGCGCAGGGCAAGCCCGTCCTGTCGCACGACCATGTCGAGCTCGTCGAGCACATGGCCTCGGGCGTGGCGATGAACGACGAGGCCGTGGACCTGCTGCTCTATGGCCGGGCCGAGGGCGTGGTCCGGGCCGGGTACTGCGGCGTGCCGTGCCAGATCCGCATCGACTGGACGCACCCGCACCGGGGGATCGTTGACCTTAAGACCTGTGACGATCTCACCTGGTTCGAGGCCGACGCGAGACGCTATCGCTACACCCACCAGCTCGCGTTTTACCAAAGTGTGCTCGCCGAGGTGATCGGCCAGCGGGTGCCCGTCCACATCGTGGCCGTCGAGAAGAAGGAACCGTTCCGTTGCGGTGTCTGGCGCGTCAGCGATGACAGCCTGGCCATCGCGCGGCGCGAGAACGAAGCGTCGATCCGTCGGCTCATCTCCTGCCGGGAGAGCGGACAGTGGCCGACCGGCTACGAGGAAGTCCGCCTCCTCGATGTGGCCTGACGCGCCGACTGAGAACCCGCTTGACGCAACAGAACACGCAACGCACGGCGCAGAGGACACGACATGACACTGAACCATCGCAGCAACGATCCGCCGACTTCGGTGATGGCCGGGCGCGACATCGAGTCCACCGGACTGGCGCGGATGCAACGCAGCCGGTGCCTTCGGGCGGTGATCGAAACGCCGGGTCTTACCGCAAGGGAGATCGAAGACCGCACCGAGGTGAAGCGCACAAGCGGCTGCCGGAGCTTCGCCGGGCTGGGCTTGTCGTGAACGGACCGGCTCGCGTGTGTCGCATCAGCGGACGCCGGGCCATGACCTGGCTGCCCGTCAAACACGCCACCACCGGCAGAGGAGATTATGCATGACACTGATTGAACGGATTCATCAAGGCCGAAGGCACAGCCCGCCGAGGCTCCTGATCTACGGCACGGAGGGCATCGGCAAGAGCACCACGGCGGCGCAGGCACCGAAGCCCATCTTCATCCCCACAGAGGACGGGCTGGACCAGATCGACTGCGACAGCTTCCCGCTGGCCGAGCGGTTCGACGATGTGACCAACGCCATCGCGGCGCTCGTGCGGGAACAGCACGACTACCAGACGGTCGTCATCGATTCGTGCGACTGGCTGGAGCGACTGATCTGGGACGCGCTCTGCGAGCAGTACGGCGCATCGAGCATCGAGAAGGTCGATGGCGGGTACGCACGCGGCTACACGCACGCGTTGACGCAGTGGCGGCAGGTACTCAGCGGCCTGAACGAGCTGCGGGCACAGCGAGGCATGTGTGTGATCCTGCTGGCGCACGCGAAGGTCGAGAAGTTCGAAGACCCCGAGCACGCCGCCTACGACCGCTACTCGCCGCGTTTGCACAAGCACGCCAACGCGCTGATCACCGAGTGGGTGGACGCGGTGCTCTTCGCCACCCGCAAGATCATCACCAAGACCGAGGACGCGGGCTTCGGCCGCGACCGCACCATCGCGGCCGGGCTGGGCAGGGACGGGGGCGAGCGCGTGCTCCGCACCGTCGGCAGCCCGTCGTGTGTGGCCAAGAACCGCTTCGGGCTGCCCGCGGAACTGCCCCTCTCGTGGTCCGCGCTGATGCAGGCGATGGCCCCGACACCCGACCCCGAACCGAGCCTGCGTCTGGCGGGCGAGCAGAAGGAGCACTGAACATGGCGAACCTGAACGGATTCAACGCCCACGAAGTCGAACCGACCACGGCCTTCGAGCCGCTGCCCGCGGGCAAGTATGTCGCCGCGATCACCGGCAGCGAGATGAAGGCCACCAAGCGCGGCGACGGCAGCTACCTGCAGCTGGAGTTCACCGTGCTCGACGGCGACTGCAAGGGCCGCAAGGTCTGGGACCGGCTCTGCATCAATCATCCCAACGACCTGACGCAGAAGATCGCGCGGGGCAGCCTCTCGGCCATCTGTCGGGCCGTGGGCGTGATGCAGCCGCGAGATTCGGTCGAACTGCACAACCTGCCGCTGCTGATCACGGTCAAGGTCAAGAAGCGTGACGACAACGGCGAGCTGACCAACGAGATCAAGGGCTACGCGAAGAAGGACGCGGCCGACGGTCGGCAGCCCCAGGCACCCGTGACCGACAACACGCCGCCGTGGAAACGGTGAAGGGGGGCGTGATGAAACTTCTATTGCCCTACCCGCCCTCGGCGAACCACTACTGGCGGAAGTGGAACAACCGCATGGTCATCAGCAAGGAGGGCCGGGCGTATCGCGCCGAGGTGTGCGAGCTTCTGTCCGCGGCCGGGGGTGGCGGCATTCGGAAGCCGCCATCGGGCGGACGCATCGCGCTGATGATGGATGCGTTCCCGCCGGACCGACGCCGCCGTGACCTGGACAACCTGCAGAAGCCGCTGCTCGACGCGCTCCAGCATGCGGGCGTGTACGAGGACGACAGCCAGGTTGACTTGCTGGTGAGCCGTCGGCGCGAGCGGCGCGATGGCGGGCGTGTCGTCGTGACCCTCGCTGCTCTGCCGCTGCGCTGGTGCCCGGTCTGCGGCATGCCGCTTGGGCCGGGGTCGAACAACTGATGATCGCGGCCCTTGATCAATCCGAGCCGATCACGCTGCGCCCGTACCAGCGGGATGCGGTCGACGCGTTGTACGAGAACCTGCGGACGCGGGACGACAACCCCTGCGTGGTGATCCCCACCGGGGGCGGCAAGACGCCCGTGATGGCGACGATCTGCCGGGACGCGGTGGCGCGATGGGGCGGCCGCGTGCTGATCCTGGCGCATGTGAAGGAACTGCTCGAGCAGGCCGTCGACAAGCTGCACACGATGGCACCGGACCTGTGGAACCGTGTCGGCGTCTACTCGGCGGGCCTCAGGAGCCGCGACACCGAGCAGCCGATCATCGTGGCGGGCATCCAGTCGGTCTACAAGCGTGCCTGCGAGCTCGGGCCGTTCGACCTGATCATCGTCGATGAGGCGCACCTGATCCCGCCTTCCGGCGAAGGCATGTACCAGCAGTTCCTGTCCGAGGCGAAGGTGGTCAACCCGCGCGTGCGCGTCGTCGGGCTGACGGCCACGCCGTTCCGGATGAGCACGGGCACGATCTGCGCGCCGGAGAACATCCTCAACACGGTCTGTTACGAGGTCGGCGTGCGTGAGCTGATCGCGGGCGGCTATCTGTGCCCGCTCAAGAGCAAGGCCGGGCGGCGCAAGGCCGACACGTCGGGTTTGCATATCCGGGGCGGCGAGTTCATCGCGGGCGAGATCGAGGCACTCATGGACGACGAGGCGTTGGTGCGGTCGGCATGCCACGAGATCGTCGAGCAGACCGCCGAGCGCCGCTCGGTGCTGATCTTCGCCGCCGGGGTCCAGCACGCGATGCATGTCCAGTGCGTGCTCGGCCAGATGGGCTGCGAATGCGGCTTCGTCTGCGGCGACACACTGCCGTATGAGCGGGCCGAGGTGCTCAAGCGGTTCAAAGACGGCGACTTGAAGTATCTGGTCAATGTCAACGTCCTCACCACCGGCTTCGACGCGCCCAACATCGACTGCGTGGTGATGCTGCGGCCCACCAACTCGCCGGGGCTCATGTACCAGATGGTCGGGCGCGGGTTCCGCCTGCACCCGGACAAGACGGACTGCCTCGTGCTGGACTTCGGCGGCAACATCCTGCGGCACGGGCCGGTCGACGACCTGCGCATCAAACAGCCGGGCAGCGGCGATGGTGAAGCACCCGCGAAGGAATGCCCGCAGTGCCGGGCGGTGATCCACGCCGCCTACGCCGCCTGCCCCGAGTGCGGGCACGAGTTCCCGCCGCCGCAGCGCGAGCGGCACGATGAGCGGGCTTCAACGGCGGGCATCCTCTCCGGCGAAGTGACCGAGACCGTCTGCGAGGTCATGGACGTCTCCTACAGCGTCCATGTCAAACGCGACGCGCCCGAGGGCCATCCGCGCACGCTCCGCGTGGACTACCGGGTCGGCTTCAACCAGTGGCAAAGCGAATGGGTCTGCCCCGAGCACACCGGCTACGCCCGCGGCAAGTTCGAGGCGTGGTGGCGCAAACGGAGCAACGAGCCTTTTCCAGACACCGCCGAGGAGGCCGTGGCAATCTGCGAGGCGGGCGGCGTCGCAGAGCCCAAGGCCATCACCGTGCGCTCGGTGGCCGGGGAGCGGTACGACCGCATCGTGGACCACGACCTCGGCTCGTCCCCCACCATCCCGCCGCGGCTCGACGGCAGCGACGAGCGCGACGACGGCAACCTGCCCGAGTACGAGTGGCCCGAAGACGACATCCCCTTCTGATCGAGGAGAACGACACGACATGAACTGTGATGAGGGACAACCGCTGGTCGAGCACGTCGTCCGCCTGCTCGACCACGTCAAGGGCGTGGGGATCGACGAGCTGGAGCGCCTCGTTCAGGTTGCCCACGAGTGCAGCCTGGATGACATGGACGACCCGCCGCAGCGCTTCCCGATCACCCGGCAGGCGCTGCGGATGTTCTGGATGTTCCGCCGCAACCTGGAGAGCGTGGACATCCACGCGGAGGAGGTTGCGTGATCGAGGCTGCGCGTCGATACATCGAGGCTGGGCTGCGCGTGCTGCCAGCCGATCGGGAGACCAAGCGCCCGATCCGGGCCGTCGGCAGGTGGAAGCCCTACATCAAGCGCCCACCCACCGAGGCCGAGCTGTCGGCGTGGTTCGCCAACGGCCCCGACGCGCTGTGCATCCTCTGCGGCGAGGCGTCGGGGAACCTCGAGGCGATCGACTTCGACGCTGGCGGCGAGCTGTTCGACGCGTGGTGGGCGAAGATACCGGCGGACCTTCGGGCCGGGCTGGTCGTCGAACGAACACGCTCGGGCGGACGGCATGTGATCTACCGCTGCTGCGCCAAGGTCTGCGGCAACTTGAAGCTGGCCCAGCGCAAGACCGACACGGGCGTGGTCACGCTCATCGAGACGCGCGGCGAGGGCGGGCTGATCGTCTGCGCTC
This sequence comes from Phycisphaerales bacterium, assembly GCA_027083355.1. Classification (GTDB taxonomy): domain Bacteria; phylum Planctomycetota; class Phycisphaerae; order Phycisphaerales; family UBA1924; genus UBA1926. The sequence continues at coordinate 13,264 of JALWOY010000167.1, forward strand.
CGACCGCCGGGTACGAGGTCACGCAGGGCGATCTCTGCGACATGCCCGTGCTGAGCGAAAACGAACGCGATGCCTTGCTGCAGGCGGCATGGGAACTCAACGAGTATGTGCCTCCGGCCGTCGACGGCCCGCCCGATCGGCCACACGACGCCCGTGTCGGCCCCGTGTCGCGGCCGGTCGCGGGTGGGGCCACGGATCGACCCGGCGACGACTTCAACGCACGCGGCGATGTGCGGGCCGTGTTGGAAACCCACGGCTGGGCGCGCACCAAGGGCGGCGATAACGAGTATTGGCGTCGCCCGGGCAAGACCTCAGGCATGTCCGCGACGCTCAAGGACCGCGTGTTCTATGTGTTCTCGTCCAACGCCCACCCCTTCGAGGCGAACCGGGCGTACTCGCCGTTCGCGGTCTATGCCCTGCTCAACCACGGCGGAGATTTCGAACAGGCGGCAAGTGCTCTGCGACAACTCGGCTTCGGCGGGGACCCGCACGCGTCTCTGGCGGACCATGCCAATGGTGCGAATATCTCGGCCATTGTGCGAATGTCCGCCGCACCCGGCGTATGTCCGTCGGACAATGGAGCATGTCTGGCTGATATTACCGACCCCGGCCCGCTCCCGGCTGAGATGCTGCGCGTGCCCGGCTTTATCAGCGAGGTCATGGACCACACGCTGGCCATCGCCCCGTATCCCAACCATGTCATGGCGTTCGGCGGCGCGCTGGCGCTGCAGGCGTTCCTGGCCGGGCGCAAGGTGCGCGACCCGGGCGACAACCGCACCAACCTGTACCTTCTGGGTCTGGCCCACTCCGGCGCGGGCAAGGACCAGTCCCGCAAGGTGAACGCGCAGCTCATCCACGCGGTCGGGCTGGGCGACAGCCTCGGCCTGCACTTCGCCAGCGGCGAGGGTATCCAGGACGCCCTGTTCCAGACGCCGACGATGCTCTTCCAGACCGACGAGATCGACGGCATGCTCCAGTCGATCAACAAGGCCAAGGACGCCCGGCACGAGGCGATCATGGGCACGATGCTGACGATGTACTCGTCGGCCAACAGCGTTTATCCCATGCGGCGCAAAGCCGGCAAGGAGTCGCCCGGCGTCATCGACCAGCCCTGCCTGGTTGTGTACGGCACGACCATCCCGAACCACTACTACCAGGCGCTGAGCGAGCGGATGCTGACCAACGGCTTCTTCGCCCGCATGATCATCCTCGAAGCGGGCCCGCGTGCGCCCGGGCAGGAACCGCGCATCCGTGAGCTGCCGCCGCGCGTGCTCGAAACGGCCCGGTGGTGGGCAGACTACCGGCCCGGCACGGGCAATCTCGAGGAATGGCACCCCGTGCCAACCATCGTCGAGCACACCGACGAGGCCAGGCGGTTGCTGATCGAGACGCGGCTGGAAGCCGAGGCCGAGTACAGCAAGGCCGAGGAATCCTGCGATTCGGTGGGCACCACGGTGTGGGGCCGTGTCAGCGAGCAGGTCCGCAAGCTGTCGCTGCTGCACGCCATCAGCGAGAACCACCAGTCACCACGGATCGGCATCGACGCCGTGCGCTGGGCGTCGGCGTTCGTGCTGCACCAGACCCGGCGGATGCTGTTCATGGCCGCGTCGCACGTGGCGGAGAACCCGTTCCACGCCGAGTGTCTCAAGCTGCTGGAAAAGCTCCGCGACGCACCGGGCAACGAGCTGGCCCACAGCGTACTGCTCAAGCGGATGAAGATGGATTCCAAGAGCTTTGCCATGCTCGTCGACACGCTGATCCAGCAGGGCGACATCGAGGTCGTGACGACCCCTCGTGCGGGCTGGCCGGTGCGCTGCTACCGGCTGTCGGGAGGCGTGAAACTTGAGGGTGAAACTTCACCGGGGGGTGAAACATGAACAGCCGAAACCCGCCCATGATTCCCCAAGGTTCACCCAAGATTCACCCCCCAAGGGTGAAACTTGGGGATGGTCCAAAACCGCGATATCAGCCCAATATAAAGGAAAACAACAACTCTCTCTCCTTCTTTCACCTTTTCACCCCCACCCCCCCGCGCGACGCCCGCCCGCGTGTATATGCGTGTGCGTGTGAGGGAGGGGGTGAAACTTGAGATTAGGTACTTCCCCGCCGGCGGCGCTGCTGACCGCCGCGGGAACAGCCACGGGCATAGGCAGAGTTTGTTTTGCTTGTCCGTTTTTCCACACGAACCCCAGCACACGGAGGTGCACCCATGACAGAGACGACATTCGACATCGAATTGCGACCCATCGACGCCATCACGCCCTACGAGGCCAACCCACGCATCAACGATGACGCGGTGGACGCCGTAGCGGCCAGCCTGAAGGAGTTCGGCTTCCGCCAGCCCATTGTGGTCGACGCCGAGGGCGTGATCATCGTTGGGCACACCCGCTGGAAGGCCGCGAAAAAGCTCGGCCTGGTCAAGGTGCCGGTGCATGTGGCCACTGACCTGACGCCGGAGCAGATCCGGGCGTACCGCATCGCCGACAACAAGACGGGCGAGTTGGCGACCTGGGACATGGACCTGCTGCCCATCGAGATCGCCGAGTTGCAGGAGGCAGGGGTTGATTGGTCGCTGCTCGGCTTCGATGAGGATGATCTGGCCAAGCTGTTGGCGGGCGAGGAAGGCGTCAAAGAGGGGCTGACCGATCCTGATGATGTGCCCGAGCCGCCGGACAAGCCGGTGACGCAGCCGGGTGATCTCTGGGTGCTCGGGAGCCACCGGCTGCTGTGCGGCGACAGTGGCAGCGAGGCCGATGTCGATCGACTGCTAGACGGCGCGACGATCGATCTCGTCAATACCGATCCGCCCTACAACGTGAAGGTCGAGCCGCGGAGCAACAACGCCATCGCGGCGGGCAACTCGTCATTCCCTGAGGCAAAGAGCCGCACGCATCACCAGTCGTTCGACGTGGCGCGTCAGGGCGAAAAGAAGGCGACGACGAAGAAGCTGCGGGCGAAGGACAGGCCGCTTGAGAACGACTTCGTCACCGACGAGGCGTTCGACGAGATGCTGCTGGCGTGGTTCGGCAACATCGCCCGTGTACTCAAGCCGGGCGGGTCGTTCTACATCTGGGGCGGCTACGCCAACCTCGGCAACTACCCGGCACCGCTCGCCGCGTCCGGCTTGTACTTCAGCCAGGGGATCGTGTGGGACAAGCAGCACCCGGTGCTGACGCGCAAAGACTTCATGGGCGCGTTCGAGATCTGCTTCTACGGCTGGCGTGAAGGAGCCGGGCACAAGTTCTTCGGCCCGACGAATGCGACCGATCTCTGGCATGTCAAGAAGGTCAACCCGCAGTCGATGGTGCATCTGACCGAGAAGCCGGTCGAGCTGGCGGTGCGCGCGATTCAGTACTCGTCCCGCCCCGGCGAGAATGTCCTCGACCTCTTCGGCGGCTCTGGCTCGACGCTCATCGCCTGCGAGCAGACGGATCGCCACGCCTACCTGATGGAAATCGATCCGGCGTACTGCGATGTGATTGTTCAGCGATGGGAGGAGTTCACCGGAAAGAACGCGGAGCGGGTGGCAGCGAATGCGCAAGGGAAGCCTGCTATCCCAGCGAAACACATGAGCAAAGGGAAACGGGCCGGTGGAGGCGATCAATGAGCGTGGTCGCGGAAGAACTCGGCGATCTTGGGCTTGTCGATCCTGCCGCTGGCAACGCCGAGTGTCAACTCGACCAGGCCATCTTCATCGGCTTCGATCTCGACGTCGTTCATCGCCAGAAACACGATCGCCGACGCCGCCCCGGTGCGTTTGTTGCCATCGATGAATGGGTGGTTCTGAACGATGTGGTACAGGTACGCCGCGGCCATCTCAAAGAGATCACCGTGGAGCCGTTGATCGCCAAACGATGCCTGAGGCATCGCGATGGCGGACTGCAGCAAGCCGGTGTCGCGCACACCATGACTGCCGCCATAGCGTTCGATTACGCTCAGGTGGATGCGCACCACATGGTCGAATTCGAGGAAGTGGGGATTATCCATCACCGGCTATTCTGCCAGACGCTTCATGGCCTTGCCGAAGCGGTCGTGGACCGACTGGAGCGCATCGCGGAACCGCTTCTCGTCCTCGGGATCGCGGACAGGGCGCAGCACGAGACACTGCCCGTCCGTGATGACCTCAAAAGGCGTCTGGGGCGTCGCGCCGAGCAGGTCGAGGATCGGACGATCGATGACGAAGGCGTAGCTGTTGCCGTGTTTGGTGAGGTTCTTGACCATGGGCTGAGGCTCCTTTGGCGTGCTTCCAATGATATACCATCGGATATACGATGTCAATACACCAACGGTTCCGCTCTATTTGGGTTAAGAAATGCTCGTTTCTCAACTTGTTCGTCCGAGAATCGATCGTTTCTTTGTGCTGGCACACGATCCGGCACGAGAAACCCCGGCTCGCGGCCGGGGAGGGGCGGACGGGATGGTCCGCTGGTGGGTTTACCTGCTGCGGACGATCGTGAGCTGGTACTCGGTGCCGTCCTCGCATGCGACGACGAGGCCTTTGTCGGTCGTCAGGATGTCGGCCTCAGCGAAGGTGCGAACATCGCGGACGCCCTCGAAAGGCTCGGCCAGATCGGCCAGGTCGGGATCGTCCTGCTCGTCGATCAGCAGGTTGAGCAGTTCACGCAGCGCGTTCTGGAGGCGTTGATCGTTCATCGCTCAGGCCTCCTTTCCAGAGGCGGCGAAGAGGCCTCGGCCCGTCTTGACGAACCGAGCGTCCTTCCCCTTCTTCGAGATCTCGCGGATCATCGCGGCGTACAGCGTCGCGTGCGGCGTCTTGCCGTTCGTCTTCCAGCCCGCGGCGATGGCGCGTTCGGTGATGGCCTTGACCTGCAGCGGCTCCTTCGCCTCAGCGAGGATCTTGGCGGCCACGTCGAGCCCACTGAGGCGTTTGGGCTTGGTCGCCTTCGCCGCGTCGTTGGCCCGTGTCGCGTTCTTGGTTGCCTTGGCCTTGGTGGTCGCCTTGGGCGTGGCCTTCGCGTCAGTCGCGGCCGTGTTGGCCCGTGCGGCGTTGGTCGGCGTCGCCGCCTTGGCTGCCGGTTCGGACTTCGTCGTGTCGCGGTACACGCCGCGGAGCTTGGCCGCGCTCTTGATGCGGACCTTCTTCTTCGTCGCCAGGTTGGTGGCGTCCCATCCACCGTGCTGGTTCGTCGCGTCGATGCGGACGGGCACGACCCGGTTGGTGATCTTGGCGGTGTAGGTCGATCCGATCTTGATCTCGTTCTTTTTCATCGTGTGTCTCCTTTCGTGGATTCAGAACATGTTCTCGACGAGCTTCCAATCCGAACGGATGGGCTCGTACTCGGGCGGGAAGACGGCGTGGCCCCGGCGTTCGATCGCGTCGATCAGGCGGCTGTTGAGCTCGCCGGTGTTGACGCGGTACTCGGCGAACGCCTCGGCGATCTCCGCGGCGGCGTTGCGGTTGCCTCGCCGCGTGACGAGGTCCTCGAGTTCGTTGGCCTTGTCGCTCATGGCGATCTCGAGCTCGCGGACCTTCGCGCCCGCCGCGTTGAGCAGGTCGGCGATCTGGCGTTGGATGGCGGCGATCTCGCGGACGCGTTCGTTCATGTTGGTGTTGGTCGTCGACATGGCGTTGTTCCTTGTGATGGGATTCGTGGGGGGCGTGGGGTTCGTGGGGGTTCAGTCGATTGGCATGACGATGTAGCGCGTGCTGCAGCTCTGGCAGGCGACATGCTCGCCGTCGTCGTCGCAGATGAGCTGGTCGATGTCACGCTGGCCGCACTTGGGGCAGGCGAAGTTCGCCGGGACGAGGTTGGTGTCGCCCTCGCGTTCTGTTGTCTCGTGGGGGTCGATCGGCTCGACGCGGATGGCGATGTCCTCGCAGTACATCCAGCGGCGTGCGCCCTGCTCGCGTGCTCGTTCGCGCGCACCCTCGAGGTCGATGGCCGCCAGCGTCCAGGTCCGGACGACACGTCCGTTCAGCCTGTCGGTAGCCGTGGCGCGGTAAGCCTTGGCGTTGAACAGGGCTTCGTGGCACGCGTCTTCGAGCGCGGCCTTGACACCCCAGACGCCGACCTCGTGGAAGTCGAGGCTGTCGCTCCTGCGGGTGTCCAGCGTCTCGATGCGCAGTCGCATCTGGGCGATGCGTTCGATGGTCTTCTGCAGCAGTTTCTGCTCGCTCTCGGTCATGGCCTGGTTCTCCTTTTCGTGTTCCGTGGCGGGCGTCCATTCGCTCCGGGTGCAGCACATGAAGCCAGGACATCCGGCCGAAGGGAAGTCGTTTTGGCCTGTTTTTGCAGATGTTTTCGAGATTCTGGCCGAGTCTGGGCAACATGTGGGCAAGTCATCGCGGGAGGTCCGGCATGACTCCCGAACACGCGCCTAGTTCCGATGGAGCGCCCCGTTTGAACCCCGCCGCGATGACGGTCGAAGACGCGGCCAGACTGCTCACCAAGGCGGGCGGCGTGCGCGTCGATGCGTCGCAAATCGACCAGGACATCGAGGCCGGCGCACCGACGAACGCCGACGGGACGATCAACTTGGTGCACTACGCCGCATGGCTCGTGCGGGAGATGGCCAAGGGAGGGGCAGCGATTGGCGATTGATCCGCGTCAACTCAGGCCGAGCGAGCTGTGCCGGTTGCTCAACTCGACGCCGATGGGTGAAGTCATCGGCGAGCGGCAGCTGCGTCGGCACCGCACGCGAGCCGGGCTGCGCATCGCGGCGAGCAACGATCCGCAGCGGGTCGATCTGTTGCGCTATGTCGCGTGGCTGGTTCGGCAACACCATCAAACCGGGCCAAGCAAACAGCCCGCTGATTACGCCGCCATGAAAGAAGCGGCCCGTGCCCGCAACGCCGAGTTGTCGGCCATCGGTCGCGATATCGGCGACATTCCCGATGTTGTTGATCCGAAGCGCAAGGCCCGGGCACGCGAGGACTTTCGATTCTTCTGCGAGACATACTTCCCGGAGACCTTCAGCCTGCCGTGGTCGGACGATCACCTGAAGGTCATCGCCAAGATCGAAACGGCGGTCTTGCGCGGTGGCTTGTTCGCCATGGCCATGCCGCGAGGCAGCGGCAAGACGACGCTGGCCGAGACCGCGTGCATCTGGGCGATGCTCACGGGCGCAAGGGAGTTCGTCTGCCTGATCGGCTCAGACGCCGGACACGCCCGAAGCATGCTCGAGAGCATCAAGGTCGAGTTCGAGACCAACGAGCACTTGCTCGACGACTACCCCGAGGCGGTCTACCCGATCCATGCGCTCGAACGCATCCACAACCGGGCCAAGGGCCAACTCTGCAACGGCAAACATACCCGCATCGTCTGGACGGCCGACGAGATCGTGCTGCCGACCATCCCCGGCAGCACAGCGTCGGGCGCAATCATTCGTGTGGCGGGTATCGAGAGCCGGATTCGCGGTATGAAGTACAAACGGGCCGACGGTCGGGCGCTCCGCCCGTCGCTCGTCGTGCTCGATGATCCGCAGACCGATGAGTCGGCCCGAAGCGATCAGCAGGTACGTGCCCGGATGGAGACGCTCAACGGCGCGATCCTGAACCTGGCCGGGCCCGGGCAGAAGATCTCCGGCATCATGCCCTGCACGGTGATCCGACCCGGCGACATGGCCGACCAGATTCTCGACCGCGACAAGCACCCAACCTGGCAAGGCGAACGCACGAAGCTGGTCTACGCCTTCCCCGACAACGAGAAGCTCTGGGAGACCTACGCCCAGATTCGAGCCGACAGCTTCCGCAACGACGGCGACGGCCACGAGGCCACCGAGTTCTACCGCGAGCACCGCGAGGCGATGGACGCTGGAGCGGTGATCGCCTGGCCGCAGCGCCACAACAAGGATGAGCTGTCGGCCATCCAGCACGCGATGAACCTGCGGCTGCAGGATGAGCGGGCGTTCTGGGCGGAGTATCAGAACGAGCCGTTGCCCGAGGACGAAGGCGACGGCGATCTGCTTTCGGCCGAGGCCATCGCCGCCAAGACCAACGGCCACCCGCGCGGCGGCGTGCCCATCGGAGCAAGCCACCTGACCATGTTCATCGACGTGCAGGGCAAGATGCTCTTTCACGCCGTGGTCGCGTGGGAGGACGACTTCACCGGCTACGTGCTCGATTATGGAACCTACCCCGATCAGCAGCGTCCGTATTTCACGCTGCGAGAAGCACAGAAAACGCTCGCACGAGCCGCGCCGGGTGCGGGGTTGGAAGGCTCGATCTACGCCGGGCTGGAGAAACTCACCGACGACTATCTGTCACGCCGATGGCGGCGTGACGACGGGGCCGAGTTGCGGATCGACCGCTGCCTGATTGACGCCAACTGGGGCCAGTCCACCGACGTGGTCTATCAGTTCTGCCGCCAGAGCGCCCACGCCGGCCTGGTCATGCCCAGCCACGGGCGCTATGTCGGTGCGTCAAGCGTCCCGTTCAGTGAATACAAGCGGAAGCGCGGCGAGCGGATCGGCCACCACTGGCGCATCCCCAATGTGCAGGGACGCCGCCAGGTGCGGCATGTGCTGATCGACACCAACTACTGGAAGAGCTTCATCCACACCCGGCTATCGGTGGCGATGGGCGATCGGGGTTGCCTGTCGCTGTTCGGTCGTAAGCCCGCTGAGCATCAGCTCATCGCCGAGCATCTCACCGCCGAGTACCGCGTGCGGACCGAGGCGCGGGGCCGCGTCGTGGATGAATGGAAACTGCGCGCAGGCGGGCCGGACAACCACTGGTTCGACTGTCTGGTTGGCTGTGGCGTCGCCGCCAGCATTCAGGGCGCGGTGCTCCCGGGCACTGAGGTCAAGGCCAATCCATCGCGGCAGCGGTTGCGTCTGTCGGAGATTCAAAGGAGCAGACGGTAATGGTCCACATCACCGGCAAATCATCGCTCCAGCCGGAGCGCGGACTCGAATGCCCCAGGTGCGGCTGCGTCCATTTCCGGGTGCTCTACACCCGCCGGGCGGTCGGCGGTCGCTTGCTGCGGCGGCGTGTATGTCGCCACTGCGGGCGGCGCTTCATGACCTACGGGGTCGTCGGGAACGCTCGGCCCGGGACAGACTCTCAACCAGCCGGGACGCCCGCTTGTTGATGATGTCGGCCACGCGCTGGGCCGTTGCCGCATCGGTCGGCGCGCTGAGAACGTCTTCGTTCTGCAGTCCATCGAGCGTTTTGCTGCAGAGAATCTCTATGCGCTCGCGCAGCATGGGCCAGCCCACACCGGTTTCTTGGGCCATCTTCTGCCAGTGCGCTGACGTGATCTTCTCGATCGAATCGCTCTTGCCGATCTTCATAGCCGGGGTCTTCGACAGTTCCGGCCAGGCCAGCGTACAGACCAGGTCGTACAAGGGCGCAAGCCGTCGGTCGCCGTTGCGATAAAGCATCGAGTAGTTCTTGCCGTGGGCATCGGCATTCCCGATCAGCACATTGAAGACCAGGCCGTCGAGGAAGTCCCGGATGTCCAGCGCCGCAACGGTGGACCACTCGCGGAGCAGGCCGATGCAGTCGCGGAGCAGCGGCCCACCTTCCTGCTGGTACTTCCGCTCCGGAGGGAAACCGAGGGCCTGGCAGAAATCCTCCTGATGAACACGCGTGACCGAGCCATCCTCACCGATGGCGCGGTCGAATCGCTGAACGACGATGCACGGCTTGTCCCCGGCCAAGCGGACGGACACCGCAGGAACGTTCAGGCCGACTGCTTTGGCCAGTGTCATGCAGAGGACTTCGACGGCTACAAGTCCGGGGAAGCGATCGGGTTCCGGCTTGATGATGTGCGTGCTGGGCGTGTTGCCGAGCGGCAGCGTGATGGCGTCGTTCTGAATCAGGACCGGCAGTTTCGACTGCGATCCGGCCAGCGAAAGCCGCAGCCCTTCGTCGCCCGCCAGCAGCGGTCGGCGGGGTAGTTCCGCAACGATCGCTTCCAGTTCCTTCTCGCTGAGTTCACGCACACGCCTCTCGCCCACGGTCGGAGGCGGCGATTCTTCCGGCAACAGGCTGACCGCCCCGGCGCATTCACCGCCGATGCGCTCGAGCATGGCGAAATCGTTGCGCTCGCTGATGCCCAGGATGGCGGCGATCTGTTGTCTGGGCCCTTCATCAGGGAGGATGCCCGCGAAGAATGCCCGTGCGTGCTTTCCCCGAAACGGTTCGCTTTGCAGCGGCAGCGACCGGGAAAGAGGCATGCCATCCGGCCTGTCCATCCACTCGGAGTCGTAACGGAACTCAAGCAGCCCGCTGTCATCTTGCTCGAGCGTTCCGACCCGTTCACCATTGAGATAGACCGTCAGCCGCTTCATGGCCTGTCGCTCCCCGTTTCATGGCCGCCCATGGTCGTGATCTCGATGGCCAGTCCCAGCGATTGGAGGACCTGCAGTGTCTTACCGACCTGACAGGTGGGCTTGCCCTTCTCCAGGTCGACGATGAACCGCAATCCCGTGCCGCAGGCCATGGCCAGTTCTTTTTGGGTGATCTTCAGCTGCTTTCGCCGCGATCGGATCGCCGCTCCGAGTTGTGTTGGGGTTTGGGTCTTCATAACGTTCCCGACCGGTAATATATCGGCCATCGGCTGGCGGATCAACAGGTATTTTACCGTTCGGTAAAGATTTTTCCAACACAGCCAGTCTTGGCCGGAATATTCCCGATCGGTGCATTTTGTGGCCTGGCGGGCCGCTAAAGATCCCTCTTGGGCCGCGATCTCCGGTGCTGTTTTACCCACATCCGAGTGCTGCATCCGGACCGAAGGACGCGGCCGGACGGTCGACGAGTGGAAACTCCGCGCGACCCGCCCGGACAACCACTGGCTCGATTGTCTGGTCGGCTGCGCGGTGGCGGCGTCGATCCAGGGCGCGTCGCTGCGACCGCTGGATGCCCCCGCAAGCGGCCCGAAGCCCAGCCTGAAGCTCTCGAAACTCCAGGCCCAACGGAACAGATGAAAATCTTCGGATTCCCGCGCGGCAAAACCGTCGCTCGTGTGGATGTAGTGGGCAAGCAGCGCCACGGAATCCATGCATGAGCGAAGACCTCGACAACACGATCCGCGAGAACGCCGCCGGGCCACGGAAGGCCAGCGGTGATGCGGGGTCGGTCGAGCAGCACAGTCTGCAGGAGCAGATCGCGGCCGACAAGTACCTCGAATCGAAGAAGGCCAGCCGGTCGAAGGGACTAGGCGTCAAGCTGGTCAAGCTCTCGCCGCCCGCAGCGGCGGGAGGGTCCGTCTGATGTGGCCGTTCCGCACCAACAGGAAGGCCCGGCGGTCCCTCCCGGCCGCTCTCCGGGCGCGGTACGACGCGGCGATGACCAGCGTCGACAACGCGCGGCACTGGGCCAACGCCGACGGGCTGAGCGCCGACGCGGCGGCCTCGGCCGATGTGCGGCAGACGCTGCGCAACCGCGCCCGCTACGAGGTGGCCAACAACGCCTACGCCAAGGGCATCGTCCTGACACTGGCCAACGACTGCGTGGGGACCGGCCCGCGGCTGCAGCTGCTGACCGAGGACCCGAAGATCAACCGCATCGTCGAGACGGCCTTCGCCGAGTGGGCCGGGGAGATCCGCCTGGCCGAGAAACTCCGCACGATGCGGATGGCCAAGGCGACCGACGGCGAGGCGTTCGCGCTGCTCACGGGCAACCCGGCACTGCGGTCACCGGTGAAAATCGACGCCCGGCTCGTCGAGGCCGACCGGGTCACCAACCCGGCCCCGCGGTTGGCGAGCGACACCGCTGTGGATGGGGTCGAGTTCGATCGCCACGGCAACCCGCGCCGGTACCTGGTCCTGCGGCACCACCCCGGCCAGACGGTGTTCCCCTCGACCGTCGACTCGTTCGACGCCGTGCCGGCCGAGTCGATGATCCACTGGTTCCGGCCCGACCGTCCGGGCCAGCACCGCGGGGTGCCGGAGATCACGCCCGCGCTGCCGCTGTTCGCGCAGCTGCGGCGCTACACGCTGGCGGTGCTGGGCGCGGCGGAGACGGCGGCGGACTTCGCGGCGGTGCTGTTCACCGACGCGCCCGCCAGCGGGGAAGCGGCGGCGGTCGAGCCGATGGACATCGTCGAGCTCGAGAAGCGCATGGCCACCGTGCTGCCCGACGGCTGGAAGCTCGGGCAGATCAAGGCCGAGCAGCCTGGCACGACCTACGGCGAGTTCAAACGCGAGCTGCTCAACGAGATCGCCCGCTGTCTGAACATGCCCTTCAACGTCGCAGCGGGGAACAGCTCGGGGTACAACTACGCCTCCGGTCGGCTCGACCACCAGACCTACTTCAAGTCGATCCGGGTCGAGCAGGCCGACTGCAACCGCGTCGTGCTCGACCCGCTGTTTGCCTCCTGGCTGCGCGAGGCGCGGCTGCTGCGTGACTTCGCCTTCCTGCGGGGCATCGACGCGCGCCCTGGCGGGCTGCCGCACCAGTGGTTCTGGGACGGCAACGAGCACGTCGACCCGGCTAAGGAAGCCAGCGCCCAGGCCACGAGGCTGGCCAGCAACACCACCACATTGGCGATGGAGTACGCCCGCCAGGGACGCGACTGGGAAACCGAGCTGCGTCAGCGGGCCAAGGAAAAGCAACTCATGGAAGAACTCGGGCTGACCCAACCCGAAGCGATCCCATCACAGGAGAAAAGCACGGATGCCGCACAGCAACGACAAGCAGCCTGAGATCGTGACGATGCGCGGCCCGCTGACGATCGAGGCGGCCGGGCCGGGAACCGATGGCGAAAAGACCCTGCCGAAGTTCCGCATGCTCGCCTACACCGGCGGGCTGATGCGGATCGCCGGGTTTCCGCACCCGGTCGTGGTCGACCTTGCGGGCCTGGACATCCCCTCGCAGAACCTGCCGATCCGTCTGGACCACGAACGCAGACAGGGCGTCGGGCATACCGACCGGGTCAGCGTCGAGAACGGCCAACTCGTCGCCGAGGGATTGATCAGTCGCGACACCAGCTGGGCGCGGGACGTGGCGCGGAGCGGCGCAAACGGCTTCCCCTGGCAGGCGTCCATCGGGGCGGCGGTCGTCGAGGCCGAGCTGGTGCCCGCCGGGCACAGCGTCAGGGTCAACGGCCGGACATTGCCCGGGCCCGTCCATGTGGTGCGGCGTTCGGTGCTCAGGGAGATCAGCTTCGTCGACAGCGGTGCCGACACGGGCACCACCGCCCGGATCGCAGCCCAAGACACGGTCCAAGACAAGGAGAACCACGCGATGCGCGACACGGAAGATACCACCATCGAAGCCACCACCGAGCAGGGCTCGGACACACAGGAGCGACAGGAGGAGCAGATCGAAGCGCACGCGGACGAGGGCACGGATGTTCCGTCCGTTTCCGGAGAGATCAGCGAATCGGTCCGGGCCATGCGCGCCGAAGCGGCCGCCGAGAGCAAGCGGATCGCCGCGATCCGGAACGTCTGCGCCAGCAAGTACCCGGACATCGAGGCCAAGGCCATCGAGGGCGGGTGGGACGCCACGCGCACGGAGCTGGAGGTGCTCCGCGCCTCGCGGCCAAGCGCCCCGGGCGTCATCAGCGGACACGGGCCCGTCACGGCCAAGGTGATCGAAGCGGCCGCGTGTCTGGCGACCAACGCCTTCAGCGACGAGCAGCTCGTCCGGGATTACGGCGAGCAGACGCTCGACGCGGCCGACCGGTATCGCAACATCGGCGTGGCGGGCGTGATCCGCCTGGCCGCCGCGGCCGAGGGACGCCACATCCCGGCGGTCGGCGCGAGCCCGTCGGAGATCCTCGAGGCCGCCGCCAGCACGATGAGCCTGCCGGGGATCATGTCCAACATCGCCAACAAGAGCCTGCTGGCGGGCTTCGACTTCGTCGAGAACGCCTGGCGTCGGATCGCCAAGATCGGTTCGGTGCGCGACTTCAAGACCGTCACCCGCTACCGCTTCACCGCCGACATGGGATTCGAGCCCATCGCCTACGGCGGCGAGTTCAAGCACGGCGGCGTCGGCGAGGAATCGTACACCAACAAGGCCGACACCTACGGGAAGATGTTCGGCATCTACCGCGAGGACATCATCAACGACGACCTCGACGCGCTGAAGGAAGTCCCGTTCCGCATCGGCGAGGGCGCGGCCCTGACCATCAACAAGGTCTTCTGGACGCTCTGGCTGAGCAATCCCAACAGCTTCTTCTCCAGCGGGCACAAGAACTACAAGACCGGCGCGGACACGGCCCTGAGCATCGACGGGCTGACGCTCGCCCGCCAGACCTTCAGCAAGCAGCGCCGACCCGCCCCGGGCGGCAGCGGCAAGGACCCGCTGGGCGTGCGCCCCAAGCTGCTGCTGGTGCCGGCCAGCCTCGAGATCCTCGCCGATCAACTGATGACCTCGGTCACGATCAACGAGTTCACCTCCACGCCCAAGAGCAACAAGAACCCGCACACGGGCAAGTTCGAGGTGGTCGCCAGCGACTACCTGGACAACGAGGACTACACCGGCTCGTCGGACAAGGCCTGGTATCTGCTCGCACAGCCCAGCGCCATCCCGGCGATCGAAGTGGTCTTCCTCAACGGCAAGCAGGTGCCCACCGTCGAGAAGAACGACATGGTCTTCAACCGGCTGGGCATCGAGTTCCGCGGTTACCTCGACTTCGGCGTCAAAGAACAGGACTTCCGCGGCGCATTGAAGATGAAGGGCGAGGCCTGATCCGGGGTGATCGATGACCCAGTTCCCCAACGGCACACAACTCGATGGCAAGGAGCCCATCGATGAGGAGAACACTGCAATGAACGCAACATACATCCACGAAGGCAACGCGATCGACTACACCCCGGCGGCGGATGTCGCGGCCGGCGAGGTCGTCGTGCAGGGCGAGCTCGTCGGCATCACCAAACGCGACATCCCGGCGGGCACGCTGGGCACGCTGGAACTGACCGGCGTCTACGACATCGTCAAGGCTACGGGTGCAAGCACGGCGATCGGTGTCGGGCTCGACGTGTACTGGGACGAGGGCAACGCCGTGGCGACGACCGACAGCGCCGGCGGAGCCAACAAACGCATCGGCCGAAGCGTCGCGGCTGCCGCTGACGACGACGAGGTTGTGCGTGTGCGGATGAGTCAGTAAGGGCGAGCGATGGCGGACATGCTTGAACAAGGCGCGCGCTGGCTCGACGACCAGAGACACCAGCACATGACACGAACCGTGTCGTATGCACGCGGTGCAAACACGGTCGAGGTGCAAGCCACGATCGGCCGGACCGTCTTCGAGCAAGCGGACGAGTACGGCATCGTCACCAAGACCGAGAGCCGGGACTACCTGATCCGCACGGCTGATCTTGTGCTCGACGGACAACCGACGCTGCCCAAACGCGGCGATCAGATCCGCGAGACCGACGGCGGCACCACCTTCGTCTATGAGGTGCTCTCGCCGGGCGACGAACCTGTCTTCCGCTACTCCGATCCGTACCGCAAGGCACTCCGCATCCACACCAAACACATCGCCACGGAGCCGACCCCATGAGTCAAGCCATCACACAACCACACGCACCAAACACCCCCACGAATGGCAAAGCCCGC
This sequence comes from Phycisphaerales bacterium, assembly GCA_027083355.1. Classification (GTDB taxonomy): domain Bacteria; phylum Planctomycetota; class Phycisphaerae; order Phycisphaerales; family UBA1924; genus UBA1926. Next base: position 28,739 of record JALWOY010000167.1, read on the forward strand.
TGGGCCGGGGTCGGCTTGACCGCCTTGATCGGCATCCTCGCGCTGACCGTTCAGTGGGGTGTCGTGACGACCAAGCTCGACCAGGTCGGACGGCAGCTCGACAGCCTGACCGTGGAGATCCGCAGCCTGCGCAGTGACATCTACTCGATCGAACGGCGGGTGTCGTATCTTGAGGGCCGACTGAATGGACGAGGCCATGCCGTTGGAGGTGACCAATGAGCACGCTCATCGCCATCGCCGACGCGGTCGTCGAATCATTGAACAGCGCTTCGTTCAGTCAGGCACTCACTGCCGAGCGGCACTACCAGCCCGTATTCGATCTGCCCGAGATGGCCGACCTGCATGTGTCGGTCGTGCCCAAGGGCGTCGAGGTTCTCGCGTCGAGTCGGAACCAGAACCAGCACGACTACGCGATCGACATCGGCGTACAGCAGAAGGTGGCGGGCGACACCGAGGCCGACGCACTCATGACGCTGGCCGAGGAGATCGCCGATCACTTCCGCCTCGGGCGTGTTCAGGTCGATGGTGTCGGCAGCGTGCCGGTGCTCAAGGTGGCGACCGAGCCGGTCTTCGCACCCGAGCACCTGACCGAAAAGCGTCTGTTCACCAGCATCATTACTCTGACCTTCCGGGTGCTGCGATGACCCCCACGCCCCCCACGAACCCCACGAGTTCCAGGACCGTGATCGGAATGCGGGTCAGAACCAGGGCGGACATCCCCAAGGTGCTCCGCAAGGTGCGGCGGGCCAACATCGAGAGCCTCGGGCACGCGGGCGCGTCGATCCGGCTGACCGCCAGACGCAGCATCCGCAAGAGCGCCAACCCCGCCGAGCCGGGCAAGCCACCCAAGACCCGGCGTGGGCAACTCCGCAGTGCGATCCGATTCGCGGTTGAGAAGAACAGGCAGCGCGTCGTCATCGGCCCCGACCACCGCATCGTCGGTCAGTCTGCGCGAGCCCACGAGTTCGGCGGACGCTACCGCAAGCAGCGATACCCCAAGCGGCCGTTCATGGGACCGGCGCTGACCAAGACCAAAGACCGCCTGCCCAAGCACTGGGCCGGGTCGGTGAGATAGGAGATCAATCATGGCCATCAAACTCGGCATGGACGCCGTGCTCAACTACAAGATCGGGGGCGTCGGTGGCGGCGGCTCGTGGACCGAACTATCCAATATCAAGGATGTGACGCTCAGCCTTGAAACCGGCGAGGCCGACATCACGACCCGCGCCAACTCCGGCTGGCGGGCGACCGTCGGCACACTCAAGGAAGCCAGCGTCGAGTTCGAGATGGTGTGGGATACCGCCGACGCGGGGTTCACAGCCATCAAGGACGCGTTCTTCAACAACACCGAGATCGGGCTGCAGGTGCTCGATGGGGCATCCGGGTCGGGGCTCGAAGCCGACTTCTCGATCACGAACTTCAGCCGAAGCGAGCAGCTCGAAGAAGCGCTCACGGTCTCAGTGACGGCCAAGGTGACCTACGCCGGTACCGCGCCCGCATGGATCTGATTGGAGGCAGCATGAAGACATTTACAGACAACGCGGGTCGGACCTGGACAGTGAGCATCACGGTCGACGCGATCAAGCGCGTGCGTGGCCTGCTCGATGTGGATCTACTCGAAGTCGTCGGTGGCAAACTGATCGATCGGCTCATCACCGACCCGGTGCTGCTCTGTGACATTGTCTACGCCGTGTGCAAACCGGAGGCGGATGCGCAGAGCGTCAGCGATGGAGACTTCGGCCGGGCGATGGCGGGCGACGCGATCGAGCACGCCACCACAGCCTTGCTCGAGGAACTCGTGTCTTTTTCCCCGAGCCCGAGGGACCGGGCGAATCTGAAACGAGTCCTCGACACGACCCGCCGCGTGATGGACAAGGCACGCGATCTGGTCGAGCAACGGATCGAGAGCGGCGAACTGGATCGGATCGCCGAGGAAGCACTGAATCAATCGGTGCCGAGTGCTGGAGGCTTATCTGGCAACTCGCCGGGATCGTTGGCGTCGATCCCGCCGCCCTGACATTGCGGGAGCTGGTCGCGATGGCCGAGGCGAGGCAGCGCGACGAGTGGGCACGGACAAGCTCGCTCATGGCCCTGATCGCCAACGCCAACCGCGATCCCAAGAAGCACCGCGCGTTCCGGCCGACCGACTTCGACCCGTTCAGCCAGACGCACAAACCGAAACAGAAGGTCGATGTGAGCATCCTGAAGGAGATCTTCATCGACAACCCGCCACGAAGACCGCAGCGCAAGGAGGCGCACCCATGCAACACCGACACATCGCCTACATCTTCGCACTCGTGATGATCACCCTCTCACTCGGAGCCTGCTCTGGGTTTGACCTCGGCGACATCGTGCGTGTGAAGACGCCCAACACGATCCAGCAGACGAAAGGGCTCCCGTCCACGGTCACGCTCAATGAAGCCGAGGCCGAGTACCGAGCATGGTTCGAGGAAACGCAGCGCACCGGCTCGCAGTGGAAGTCCAACATCGAACGGGCCGGCGAGATCCGGGGCATCTTCAGCCAACTCACACTCTCCGCGCTCGACCAGGTCGGCCCGACCGTCGCGGGCGTTCCCATGCTCGGCCCGGCACTGCCTGCGATGACCGGGCTCGTCGGGCTCTTCCTCGGCACCGGCCGACTCCGCAAGGAGAAGGAAGCGTCGTTCAACAAGGGCATGAAGGAAGGGCGTGTCGCTCTGCCCACCATCCCTTCGCAGTCCTCGGGCACCATCAACACCTGATCGGAGATGCGCATGGCATCCGCACGCGGCATCCGGGCAGGGGCGGCCTACATCGAGCTCTACGCCAACGACAACCGTCTGGTGCGAGGTCTCAATCGCGCCCAGAAACGGCTCAAAGCGTTCGGCTCGTCCGTGCAGCGCATCGGCGCACGCCTGACCGGCATCGGCACCGGATTGGCTGCGGGCTTTGCGATCTCGACCCGTGTGTTCGCGGGGTTCGATGACCGGATGCGTCAGGTGCGGGCCGTGACGGGCGCAACCGAAGCCCAGTTCCAGTCGCTGCGTGAGGAAGCCAAACGCCTCGGCCGGACGACCTCGTTCACCGCGGGCCAGGTTGCCGAGGCAATGACCGAACTCGGCCGGGCCGGGTTCAAGCCCGAGGCGATCCTGTCGAGCACCGAGGCGGTGTTGGCACTGGCCCGGGCGACGAGCACCGAACTCCCCCGAGCCACCGAGATCGCCGGGGCGGCCTTGCGTGGATTCGCCCTGCCCGTCGATCAGATGGCGCGTGTGACGGATGTCCTCACCGCGACCGCCAACGGTAGTGCCCAGACACTCGACGATCTGGCTGAAGCACTCAAACCCGTCGCACCCATCGCCGTCGAAGCGGGTGCGAGCATCGAGGAGACGGCAGCCGCAATCGCTGTGCTGGCCAACAACGGCATCAAGGGTTCGCTGGCGGGCAACGCACTGGCTCGTGCGTACAAGAACCTCTCCAAAGAATCGAACCAGACCCAGCTCCGCAAGATCGGTGTCGAGGCGGTCGATGCGCAGGGGAATCTGCGACCACTGGCCGACATCCTCAACGACCTGGCCAAGGCAACCAAAGGACTCGGCTCGGCCCAGCGGTTGTCGATCTTCGAGACCTTGTTCGGGCGAGGCCAAGCCGCCGCCCTCAAACTCGCATCGTCGGCTGAGGCGTTCGATGCGTTGCAAGACCAGATCAAGAACTCCGCTGGGTTGGCGGTCAAGACGGCTGAGGAAATGGACGCGGGGATCGGTGGCTCGTTCCGCAAACTGCTCTCGGCCGTCGAGGGCATCGCGATCGCAATCGGCGAGGCGATCCAGAAACCGGTCCGGCGGGCGGCCGACGCGATCACCAAGATCGCGGGTTGGATCACCAACCTTATCAATCAGAACCGCCAGCTCGTCGTGACGATCCTCAAGCTGACCGCCGTTGTGATCGGGATCGGCATCGCCTTGGTTGTCGCCGGGGCTGCGATCGTGGCCATCGGTGCGGTGTTCGGATCACTCGCCGCGATCATCACCGGCGTCGGCGCAGCGATCGGGATCATGGGCACGGTGCTTGCCGCGTTGCTCTCACCGATCGGATTGGTTGCCGTCGCAGTGGTTGGGATCGGAGCTGCGATCCTGGTTTCGAGCGGTGCCGGGGGCGAGGCGCTCAACTGGCTGGGTGAGCAGTTCGGAAAACTCAAAGCCACCGTGACGAAGGTCGTCGGCGGAATATCTGATGCGTTGGCGGCTGGAGATGTTGCGTTGGCTGCCCAGATTCTCTGGCTCTCCCTCAAGCTCGTCTGGCAGAGGGGCGTCGCCGCGATCAACGGGGCCTGGCTCGAAGCCAAGCGATTCTTCATCAGCACGGCTCAGAAGATGTGGTTCGGGGCACTGGCCGCCGCCCAGATCGGCTTCCATGCCATCGAAGTTGCGTGGATTGAGACGACTTCGTTCCTCTCCAAGACCTGGACCAACTTCACCAGCGGCTTCAAGAAGATCTGGGAGACGGCGACCTCGTTCGTGGCCAAGCGGATGCTGGAGATTCAAGGTCTGTTCGATTCATCGCTTGATGTGACCGCTGCGAAGAAGGCGGTGGACGATCAGCTCGATTCACGCCTGGCTGAAATCGAATCGCAGGCCCAGCAGGCACTCGACCAACGGGATCAGAAGCGGCAACGCCAACGCGAGCAAGCCGCCCAAGAAAACGAAGCCACACTCGCCGAGATCGGTCGACAGTTCGACGAGGCCCAGAAGGCGCTCGACGACCGCACCAACACCAAGATCGAAGAGACGCAGAAGGCGCTCGATGACGCCCGCAAGAAACTCGACGAAGCCATCGCCAAGGCCGCCAGGGAACGCAAGGACGCGCAGAACGCCGGGGCCGATGCCAACGCACCCGACTCGGCAGACAACCTCGTCGCCCGCATCCAGAAACAACTCGCGGGGCTGGGCAGCACCATCTCCGGCAAGACAACCGTCCGCGGCACCTTCAACGCGCTGGCCGTGCAGAGTCTCGCGGCCAGTGACCCCGTCGCCGAACGCACAGCCAAGGCCAGCGAGCAGACCGCCAGGAACACCAGACAACTCGTCACCGCCGCCCAGACCGGCGGCCTGACCTTCGCATAACCCCCACGAACGGAGATCAATTTCGTGCCCATCACGGTGACCGAAAAGTTCGAATCCCGCCGTTCGACTACGGGTGACAACCCGTCGGCCGAGCTCGGCTACACCGTGCGCGGCACCGATGACGACCTCGCGGCCCGCACCGCCGTCGAAAACGCCAGCCCGACGACCTACGACAACCTGCCGCGCCAGGCGGTGGCCGTCGAGCCCGTCGGGCCAGATCACTGGGACGCGACGGTGCGCTACGCGCCCAACCAGTTGTCATCGCCACCGCAAACCGGCGAGAGTGTCTTCAACTTCGACACCGGTGGCGGCACGCAGCACATCACCCAGAGCAAAGCCACCGTCGGCACCTACGCCGCCCCGGGTTCGACCGCACCGGACTTCCAGGGCGCGATCGGCGTGACAGCAGACAGCGTCAACGGCGTGGACATCACAGTGCCCGTCTACCAGTTCTCCGAGACGCACTACCTGCCGCCCGAAGTTGTGACCGAGTCGTACAAGGGCACGCTCTTCAGCCTCACCGGCAAGGTCAACAACGGCTCGTTCCGCGGGTTCGCAGCGGGCGAGCTGCTCTTCCTCGGCGCGACCGGCTCGCGTCGGGGGACTGGTTCAGATGACGATTGGGAGATCACCTTCCGCTTCGCGGCCAGCCCGAATGTCACCGGCCTCTCTGTCGGCCCGATCACCGGCATCAACAAGAAGGGATGGGAGTACCTCTGGGTGCGCTACGCCGACGCCGAGGACACGGGGTCGGGCACGATCGTCAAGCGACCCATCGCGGCGTATGTCGAGCGGGTCTACGACGATGGCAACTTCGGAGGGCTCGGGATATGAGCGGCGACGCATTCACCAAGGTCCGAACCGGCCAGCGGCTGGTCATCCCCGCGCGGGCGTACAACGCCTTCGTCGACGCGGCGGTGGATCACCGATCGCGCGAGCGCAACACCACGGGCGACCCGCGCCCGGATGCATTGCATCGCGGCATCGTGCTGGTGCGCAACGACATGACCGAGACATTGCCCGCGTTCAACGCGCTGGCGATCGCGGGGCCGCTCATCGAACCGGGCGACGGTGATCAGGAGCGGACATTCCAGGGACGAACGCCATTGATCGGTGAGAAGGCGACCGAAGACTCGCCGCCGTTGTCGTTCGTGGTGGCGCAAGAGGCGATCGAACCGGGTGGACTCGGACGCTGCGTGCTCTCCGGCACCACGCCCGCCAAGATCACGGTCGTCGACGAGAGCGATACGACCTGCGAACTCACCACCGACGAAACGGTACTGACCACCTCGCCGCTGGGCGGTGCGCCGATCCTCTGGAAAGAACCCGGCACCGGCGAGAAGTGGGCGGTGATCGAACTCGGTCGACCGTCGCTCGGGCGCATCACGGCCGTGCTTGGCGAGGGTCAACTCATCCCCACCGAAGCCAACCGCTGGCGCTACCCGTGGGTCGAGGCCCGCCTCGACGGCGACCCGGGCAGCGAAACCTACCTGCGCTATGTGCCCGTGCCCGACGGCCTCTCGTCCCAATCACCCGGGGGCGGCGAGGACCCGGCCCGTATGGCGATCAACCGCTTCGAAGCGCACCACTGCGACGACTCCGTGCCCGGCACCGGCTTCGAGGGCTTGCTCGGCGTGGGCCCGGTGTGTGATCTGCCCGGCGTGCTGCACAACTGCCCGCCTGCACGGTCGCTCGAGACGCGCCTCGCGCCGATCCCGATCGGCGTCACCGTGCAACTGACCTGCGAGCGCGACACGAAGGGCAACCCGGTCTGGATCTTCGAGGCGATGAGCTGCGTCGAGATCGCCGACCCGGCCGATGGCGATCGGAAATTCAACCTCATCGCAGCGGGAGGTGGCGGATGACAACCCCCACGATGACAACCCCCACCAGGAACACAACCGATCTCAACGCACGCCGTGCGCACGAGCGGGAGAAGTATGTCGAGTTGGCCGCACGCCCCGGTTCGTCGTACGGCTCGACCAACCACGGCAGGCACGCTGTCCGAATCGTGCAACGCTGGAAGCCGCGCCTTGTGGTCGACTTCGGATGCGGCCGCAACGATTTCGTCCAGCACCTCCGCCGCCTCGGCTTTGACGGCCTCGGCATCGACTTCGCCTTCCCCGAGGCCGACATCGCCAAACCGATGCACGCGACGGGCCTGCTCGACGGCGTGGCCGATGTCGTGACGAGCTTCGATGCGATGGAACACCTGTTGCCGCATGATGTGAACCCGGTGCTCGACGAGATGCGGCGTGTCGCCCGGCCGAGGGCGTGGTTCTGCTTCTCGATCAGCACACGCCCGAGCCGGATCACCGTGCAGGGTGAGAACCTCCACCCGACCGTACGGCCGATGCGTTGGTGGCTCGACCGCATCGCCCGCGTCGGCATCGTCAACAACGCCCGCGCCGAGGGCCGCTACATCACCGGGAGATTCCTGGCGGAGGGCCGCCCATGAACCGCCCGAACCAGTCCGACATCATCGCCCTCCAGCACGGCCTCAAGAACCGCGCCCCTGCCCGCACCGGCCTGCGGCTCTATACCGCCGACTTCGACTCCGTCTCGATGGCCAACTTCTATCGAGGGCGTTCCGCGTTCCTCATGCTCTCCGGCCCGTCGCTCAACCAACTCGACCTCTCCCTGCTCAACCAACGCGGCATCGTCACGATGGGCGTCAACAACGCATGGACGATCCATCGCCCGACCCTCTGGACATGCGTCGATGACCCGGGCCGGTTCATCGACACCGGCTGGAAGGACCCGGGTATCCTCAAGTTCGTGCCCGTGTGTCACCGTGTCCGCAAACTGCGCATCCAACTCCCCGACGGCACATTGAAACCCAGCGCCTTCCATGTCAGCCAGATGCCCAGCGTCTTGTTCTACCGCCGCAGCAATCACTTCGATCACCAGCGCTTCCTCACCGGCGATACGGTCCCCTGGGGCAACGAGGGCAAGCACGCCGATTCACTGGGTATCAAGGGCAAACGCAGCGTCATGCTCGCCGCCCTCCGCTTGCTGCACCACCTCGGCTTTCGGACGGTGTACCTGCTCGGCTGCGACTTCAAGATGGCCACTGATCGCAAGTATGCCTTTGACGAGACGCGAGAAGCGGCTGCCATCCGACACAACAACGCGCTCTACGACGCATTGAGCCGGCGCTTCGAGGCATTGCTGCCGCACTTCGAGAAGCACAGGTTCCGTGTGGTCAATTGCTCGCCGGGCAGTGCGTTGAGCGTGTTTGAGCGGATGAACTACGAGGATGCGATCGCCGCTGTGACGGCCGAGTGCGCCAAGCCCGTGTGCACACAGGGCTGGTACACCCCGGCCAACAAACCGAAACAGCACGCGGAGGCCAAGGCATGAGCGAGCCGACACGCTACTACCTCTTCCTGCCCGTCTGGGCGACCGGCCGAGCCCCCGACGGCGGCGGTTCGAGCGAGCTCTCCACGCCGACCGAATCCGTGTCGTCGATGAGCAGCAGCACCGAAAGTACGATGCCATCGAGCTCGACCGAAACCGACAGCTGGACCAGTTCAACCCCAAGCTGGACATCGACGGAATGGAGCTCGTCATCGAGTTCATCGTCGAGCACTTCGTCCAGCCCATCTTCAAGCATGTCGTCGACCCAATCGAGCACCGAAGGCAGCGTCTCATCGAGCGGCCTGTCGAGTTCGCCCAGCGGCGGATCGACTGGCGGGTCAACTAGCGGTGGATCGACCGGTGGTTCGAGTGTTCTGTCATCAACCGGCAGTTCGCAGATGAGTTCCTCGGCCAGCTCCACCGAATCCGGCTTCAGTTCGTCCGCAGGCTCGTCCGGCCCCGGTTCATCGGGACCGGGTTCGTCCGGTGGTGGCTCATCTGGTGGGGGTTCGTCTGGCGGTGGCTCAACGGGAGGCGGCTCATCCGGCGGCGGTTCCACAGGCGGATCATCCAGCATGAGTTCCGTATCCAGCTCGTCGGCTTCGAGTTCGTCGAGTGGTTCGAGCAGTGGCAGTTCCAGCGGTTCATCTGGTGGCTCAAGCGGGGGTTCGAGTGGGGGGGCCGGCTCCAACTGCTTCCTCTTCGGCACGCTTGTTCATGTGACACCCACACGGCGCGTCCCCATCGAATCGCTTCAGCCGGGAGACCAGATCCTCTCGATGGCTGTACCCGGGCTTGAGGTCGATACACCCTTCCGCGCCCAGTACGACTGGCAGTCCACCGAAGGCCTCGACGATGCCCGCATCCGACCGGCCATCGTCTCGCAGATCACCCTCGGCGAGCACGACGGCTTCTTCGTCATCAACGGCCGGATCAAGGCGACATTCGAGCACCCCTTCCTCATCCGCCGCGGCGACGCCTGGGGCTTCTGCTCCGCCGACCTGCTCCAAATCGGCGACCACCTCGTCACGCCCGATCTCAACGAGGAACCGATCACCACCATCGAACGCATCCCCGGCCGCGTCCGTACAGCGTCCATCACCGTCCCCGGCACGAACACCTACCTTGCCGACGGGGCGTGGGTTCACAACGACCTGGCCAAGACGGGCGGCCTCTCCGGCGGCATCGGCAACACCTCCGGCGGCTCGGGATCGGCCAGCGCCTCAGGCTCAGGAAGCGGATCGGGTAGCGGGTCCAGTTCCGGCAGCAAGTCCAGCGGCTCGAGCTTTGCCAGCTCATCCGGCAGTGGCTCCTCCTCATCCGGCGGCTCGAACCTGACTCAATTCAGCAGCGTGTTGAGTGGCTCAGGGAGTCAAAACGAGAAGTAGCCATTCGGCTTGTGCAACTATCGCCCTCAGCCCGAAAAATCGCAGAACATTGACAAACCCCGAAACGCAGCTAGCATTGATCACGTGCTTTATCACGTGATCAACCAAGCGGCGTAACCGGGAGATACCAAGTTGACCCAGAACACCGATCCTGCGGCACTGATCCGGGAGGTCCGAGGACGCCTCGGGCTTACCCAGGAGAAGTTTGCTGCCAGGCTGGGGGTGACGCTACCGACGATCAATCGGTGGGAAAATGGTCGCACGAAACCGTCGCCTTTGGCACTCCGCACCCTACGGGAGGTCGTGGCCGGAATGGGCGCAGAGGGCAAGGACCTGATGGACAGGTGCTCGCCGGAATGACTGCGCTGAACAGAGTATTTTTATCGAGATACTGAGGAGTCCGGATGGCTTACAGCGAAGCCGACACCAGAGCGAAGATGATCGACCCCGCCATCCACAAACGTGGGTGGACCGAAGATCTCATCCGTCGGGAGGAGACGGCTGGAAGCATCGAGATCATCAACGGCAAGGCTCGCCGCCGGTCCAAAGGCAAAGTGGACTATGTCCTCCGCGTCAAGGTCAACCCGGATACACAGCCCGTAGCCGTCGCGCTCATCGAAGCCAAGAAAGACACGCTCCCGCCCGGGCACGGTCTTGACCAGGGCAAGGGCTACGCCGAGTGCAAGCGACTGAACGTCCCGTTCGTCTTCTCGTCCAATGGCCATCAGTTTGTGATGTTCAACCGCTTCTCGGGGCTCACGAGCGAGCCGCGTCCCATGACTGAGTTCCCCTCGCCCGCCGAACTCCGTGACCTCTACGAACAAAGCATGGGATTCAGCCTGGAGGCCCCGGCCGCCAAGCCGCTGCTCACTCCATACACCGGAGGCGAGGCCACTCGCCGTTACTATCAGGATGCAGCCATCCGCGCCGTGCTGGAGAAGATCGCCCGGTGTGAACTCAAAGGTGATCACAAGCGTGCGCTACTCTCCATGGCCACCGGCTGCGGCAAAACGTTCATCGCCGTCAATCTTCTCAAACGGATCGCCGATGCCGGCCAACTGAAGCGTGCCTTGTTCGTGTGTGACCGCGATGAACTCCGTACACAAGCCTTGAAGGCTCTTCAGAATGTTTTCGGCTCCGATGCCGCCGAAGTATTCAAGAAGTCGGACGGAACCAATAATGCCAAGAACGCCAGAATTCACGTAGCCACTTACCAGACACTCGGCGTGGATGCCGAAGACAGCAACGCCAACTTCCTGACGACCTTCTATCCCGAAGACTACTTCACGCACATCGTCATCGACGAGTGTCATCGCTCGGCTTGGGGCAAGTGGTCGCAGGTACTGACGCGCAACGCCCAAGCGGTTCACATCGGTCTTACAGCTACACCTCGCCAACTCGAATGCAAGGAAAAGACAAAGGAAGCCGAAGCAGACGCGACGATCACCGCCAACAACATCGCATACTTCGGCGAGCCGGTCTATGAATACGACATGGCCCAGGCCATCGAGGATGGCTATCTGGCTGCCTGCGAAATCCAGAAGGGTCGCGTCAATCTCGATGATACCGGCATCACCATTGACGAGATTATCGCCAGAAACCCCGTCGATGCGATAACTGGGCAGCCCATTACGCCGGAGCAGATCAAGGAGCGATACGAAAAGACGCAGTACGAGGACCGTATCTTACTGCCTGACCGTGTGCTGGCCATGTGTCAGGACCTGTTCAACTATTTGCTTGAGACCGGCGGTCCGGAGCAGAAAACCATCATCTTCTGTGCCCGTGACCGCCACGCCGGCGATGTGTCCGTTTGCATGAACAATCTCTACGCGCAGTGGTGCAGCGACAATGGCAAAGAGCGTCTGGGCAATTATGCCTTCAAATGCACCGCAGAGTCGAGCGGAAACGATCAGCTTCCCGATCTGCGTGGTTCATCCCGCAGCCACTTCATCGCCACGACGGTCGATCTCCTGACCACCGGTGTGGATGTGCCCTGCGTCAGGAACATCGTCTTCTTCAAGTACCTCAAGTCACCAATCAGCTTCTACCAGATGGTCGGTCGCGGTACGCGCATCGACCTGCCCTCCAACAAGCTGATGTTCCATGTGTATGACTACACCAATGCTACGCGGCTGTTCGGTGAGAGCTTCATAACCAAGCCGCCTCGCACGGGCGGTGGCGGCCCCGGTCCCGAGCCACCACCACCGCCGGAGCCTACGATCAGCGTCGAGGGCTTTGACGTTCACATCACCGGTGGCGGGCGTTTCATCGTCACCGATGTGGATGGCCGGGCGATGCCGGTCTCCGTCGAGGAATACAAGGCACGGCTGGCCGCCAAGCTGGTCGAACAGGCCCATTCGCTCGAGGCGTTTCGCGGGCTTTGGGTGGACCCGCCATCGCGGCAGGAACTGATCGACATGCTGGTCACCTCTGGCTATTCGCCCTCGGTGGTACGGATGGTTGACGAGAAGGAGGATTACGACCTGTACGACGTGCTGGCCGAACTGGGCTGGGGCATGAACCCGCGTACCCGGCATGACCGCGCCGCTGCATTCACCTACAAGCACGAAGACTGGCTCAGCACCCTGCCCGCCGAGACCGGCCAAACCATCAAGGCCATCGCCAGCCAGTTCGAACGCGGCGGTACCGAGGGACTGGAGAATCCGCAGATTTTCCAGACGCCCGAGGTCAAGGCCGCGGGCGGACTGAACGCACTGAAGAAAGCAGGCGAACCCGCTGAACTCCTGCGTGAAACGAAAGAGAGGATGTTCGCGGCATGACGACACTGGAAGCCATTACAGAAAGACACTCGCGGACACTGCCGGATGGGTGGGAATGGAAGAAGCTTTCCGATGTGCTGGACTCCTTCGAAAGCGGGTCGAGACCTCCGGGCGGGGCTGTTGGTGTAACTTCGGGAGTGCCAAGCATCAGCGCCGAGCAAATGACTGATCGTGGCATTTTCAGTTTTGACACGATGCGTTATGTCCCACGAGACTACTACCACGAAATGAAGCGAGGGCATGTCGCTCCTGGAGATATCTTGATTGTCAAAGATGGCGCTACTACGGGGAAAACATGTTTTGTTGATGATGATTTTCCCTTCAAAGAAGCGGTCGTAAACGAGCATGTGTTTATTTGCCGCCCTAACCGAGAACTCGTCGAGCCGCGTTTTCTCTTCTACTGGCTGTGGAGTCCTCCGGGACAACACGCTATTCGCAGCACATTCCAAGGCGCTGCTATTGGTGGCATCAACCAGAGGTTCGTTGACGCGGTGGAGGTGCCTGTTGCACCGCCTGCCGAGCAGAAGCGCATCGCGGCGATCCTGAATGAACAGATAGCGGCAGTAGACAAGGCGCGCGCGGCAGCCCAAGACCGCCTTGTCAGTACCAAGGTTCTCCTAGACGCGTATCTGAGAGAAACGTTTACTACACTCGCTCACGCCAAGACAGTTTCCCTTGGTGATATCGCTGCCAGAGATATCACGTACGGGATTGTCCAGTCTGGAAACCACTGTCCAGATGGAATACCGACAGTGCGTGGTGGAGATATAAAGGGGTTTAGAATCGATGTTAAGCAACTCAAGAGAGTAGATGCCAATATCTCAGCGCATTATACACGAACTATCCTTCAGGGCGATGAAGTGCTCTTGGTTATTAGGGGATTTCCCGGAAATGTGGCCCTCGTTGGGGATGATCTTGTAGGCTGCAATGTGGCCCGGGAAATTGCTGTCATAGCCGTACCGTCAACGTGGTCACGCTCCTATGTACAGTACGCGATTGCTTCTCCCACTGTTCAACAGCATATCATGGATAAGACCAAGGGGGCTGCACAGCAAGGTATTAACCTGAGCGATGTAGCCGAACTTCGAATTCCAAAGGTCGGCATTGCTGATCAGAGACAACTTGTCAAAAGGGTATCGACCGCCGTGCAGGCTACTGAATTGGCTACTACGGCGGCACAAGAGGCGCTCGACGCAGCCGAGGCACTTCCGGCGGTGTTGCTTCGAAGGGCTATTGCGGGGGAATTGTGATGGGAAGGTTTTCCACGCAGACAATCGAGGCGCTGGCGCTGGTCATCACGGGTGGCTCCGGTTCCTCTGGTGGCGATCCTGTTCCGGGCAAGTACCGTTCAGCGTGGTATCTGGAACAGTTCTTCAAAGGAATTGACGTAACGTTTGCGGTTAATAATCGATCACGCGTGCCTGCTGTCCGTGAATGCCTCGAGGGCCTCAATGTTACCGATCCGGGCAAGGTTGAAGAGGCAATCCACGCAGTGTGTGATCCTCGCGATTACCTTGATGATGAAACTGGTCTCGATGATGTCGTGAAGTACCTGAACAAACGCCTGAAGTTCGATGAACTCGAGCTGCAAAGACAAGGGGAGTTCTATCGGCTGACCTCAACTTCGACCGGGGGGCTGCCCGCAGTCGGTTTTCGGAATGCCATTGATCTGAGCGACTACGATTCGGTTCAAGCGGATTTCCAACGGTCGCTGGCGGCTGCGGAAACGGACCCAGCCGACGCGATTACGGCGGCTTGCTCGACAGTAGAAAGTGTCTGCAAGTGTATCCTCGACGAGATGAAGAAAGCGTATCCCAACAAGCAAGATATCAAGGGGCTGGTTTCCGAGGTGGGTAAGCATTTGAACCTGTCGCCGGCACGTAACGACCTGCCGGAAGAATTGGCCAAAGATATCAAGCAGATACTTTCGGGCTTGATCAGCGTGACATCGGGCATTGGGGCACTGCGCACGCATGGCGGAGATGCCCACGGGCGAGGCCGAAAGAAAGCGCCGGTGGATGTTCGCATTGCCCGGCTGGCGATCCATGCTGCCAGCACGGTGTCGCTATTCTATATCGAAACCTGGAATCGTATGAAGGGGAACCGATAAGCGTTTATGGCAAAGAGAAAGTTAAACAACAACAGGAACGGCAACGGTCGTAGACTGGCGACACAGCAGTCGGTCGATCAGGCCGTCAAATCCATCTGCGACATTATGCGCCGGGGCAACTGTGCCGGGGCGCTTCAGTATGTTCCCGAGCTTACCTGGATTCTGTTCCTTCGCATTCTGGATGAGCGGGAACAGCGGGAAGCGCAGGAGGCCGAGGCCGTCGGCGCATCGTTCAAGCCATCTCTCGAACCACCATACCGCTGGCGTGACTGGGCCGCTCCGGACGGTCCGAAACGGAAGGAACTTCAGGAAGGAGCCTTGGGTACGTTTTTCGCCTTCGTAAACGGTGCTCCCGATGAAAGCGGCAACATGGTGGGCCTGTTGCCCTATCTGAAAGACCTCAAGAACCGTCCCGACGCCTCGCCACGGCAGAAGGTCATCAGCGAGGTCATGACCGGCGTGGAGCGCGTGCGGATCGACACGGAACGCAATTTCCTCGACGTGTTGGACAAGGTGGATGAAATCACCGCCGAGGCTATTGATCCTACGCATGTCTTTACCTTGTCACAGGTCTACGAAGGATTGCTTCTGAAGATGGGCGAGAAGGGCAACGACGGCGGCCAGTTCTTCACGCCCAGGCAGGTCATCAAGGCTATGGTGCGAGTCATCAAACCCGGTCCCGATGAGACGATCTACGACCCTTGTTGCGGAACGGGTGGATTTTTGGCGCAAAGCTTCGAGTACATCAACGCCAACCTCGGCAATAAAGCCACGGCTGAGCAGATCGAAACGCTCAAACAAAGGACCTTCTGGGGGCGGGAAAAAGAGAATCTCATTTATCCGATAGCACTGGCCAACCTCGTCCTACACGGCATGGACAAGCCGAACCTCTGGCACGGTAACACGCTGACCGGCCAGGAGACGTATGGTGGCTTGTTCGAGGGGGCACCACAGCTCTTTGACGTGGTTCTCACGAATCCGCCGTTCGGCGGCAAGGAGGGCAAGGAAGCCCAAACGAACTTCGACTACAAGACGAGTTCCACACAGGTGCTCTTCCTCCAGCATGTGATCCGGAGCCTGAAGGATGGCGGCCGTTGCGGTATTGTCATAGACGAAGGACTGCTTTTCCGCACCAACCAGGACGCCTTCGTGAAAACCAAGCGAAAGCTACTCGATGACTGCGACCTGTGGTGCATCGTGAGCCTGCCGGCCGGGGTCTTTACGCAGGCTGGTGCGGGAGTCAAAACCAACCTGCTTTTCTTTACCAAGGGCGGCCCCACGCGGAAGATCTGGTACTACGACCTGACCGATATCAAGGTCCGCAAAAGAACGCCTCTTACGCTCGAACATTTCGATGACTTTCTCCGGCTTCTGCCCGACCGTGCCGACAGCCCTCTCAGTTGGACCGTCGATATGGATGAACGGAAAAAGACTGCGGCAACGGAGGCCCGGCCATTCAAGGAAGAAGCAAACAGGAAGAACCAACAAGTCGCACAATGGAAAGAGCGGCTCAAGGAACTGAAGAAGGCCAAGCCGAAGGACGAAGCAGCCATCTCCGAGGCCAAGGAGAAGATCAAGGCATTGGCCAAGGAGGCCAAGAACGCCGCCGCCAAGGCCAAGGACATAGAGGACGCCGTCTACGATCTCAAGGCCGTGAACCCGAACAAGAAACCCGTGATCGACACCCGCACGCCCGAGGAACTGCTCGACATCATCGAGGCCAAGGGCAAGGAGATCGCCGAGGCGCTCGCAGTGTTGAGACAATCACAATGATGAACGATGACAGCTATCCCACTCTTTACCGTTGCGCGGATGCAGCGTCACTAAAGGCGCAAGGGAGCTACTTTCTTTTGTTCAAACTCTACATGTGGTCTCTCGTACTGGGCAGTGCAACCAGTGTGTTTACGACCATTGGAACAGAGACTGTAAATACTTGGCTTTATACGGTACTCGCTGTAGTTCTCGCTGTTGGCCTTGTCATCCTGTGGGCAATGCGCGCAAGGCAGGACGACAGGATATGGTTCGATGGCCGCGCCGTCGCCGAATCCGTGAAAACCGCTACCTGGCGATTCATGATGCGGGCTCAGCCCTTCCATGAGGACGACAGTGCCGAGACCGTTTTTCTTGAAAACCTCAAAGAAATACGTGAAGCAAGGCCACACTTAACAAAGTATCTCGCCGCCGCAATGAGTACCGATGGAGCGGCAATAACGGAATTCATGAAGAGAAAGCGATCTTCTCCCTTGGAGGAACGCCGAGACTTTTACGCCGGAGCCAGGATTCGTGATCAGAAGACGTGGTACGCCAACAAAGCGAAATCAAACGTCAATACTGGTGCCAGATGGTTTTTGATTGTCTCGATTCTACAGATAATCGTCGTAGCACTATCCATCATTCAGGCCGCGTCAGGGGGATTGAAAATGAACCCTATTCCCATCGTCACGACCTGTGCTGCTACCATGGCGGCGTGGAGTCAAATGAAGCGCCACGACGAACTGGCTCAATCTTACGCCCTCGCTGCACAAGAGCTGGAGGAGATCGAGACGATAGCCAGCAACCAAATGAACGAGGATGAATTCTCACAGCTTGTCGAGCAGGCGGAAAACTCAATATCCCGTGAGCACACTATGTGGTGTGCGCGCAGGGACGTTCGGCTTTCCAAGGGGGGAAGGCTCTAATCCAAGAAATGGAGGATAGCTGCATGGCCAAACCGAAGATCTTCATCAGCTACGACTACGATAACGACAAGCACTACAAGAATCTGCTTGTAGCTTGGGATGAGAACGACGAATTTGACTTCTCTTTCAGCGACCATTCGGCTGACGTGTCTATCCAGAGCACGAACGCCGACGCCATCAAGCGAGCTATATCGGCCAAGATCAATTCAGCCACGCACATCTTGTGCATCGTCGGGGCCAAGACTAGCAAGAGCGGCTGGGTGGCCTGGGAGATCGACAAGGCAAAGGACTTGGAGAAGAAGCTCGTCGCGGTGAAGACGGCTTCGGACAACACGACCCCGGGCGGTCTTCTGAACGCAGGGGCGTCATGGGCGATGTCATTCACATTCGAAGCGATCAAGAAGGCAATTGGCGGCGCGTAAGCTGGACGGAGAACGATGCCGACGACAGAGGAAGCGACAATGGCGCAAGACCGCACATATGAATTACCCATCGCTCAGACGGTCCTCCCCCTGCCGTGTTACTTTCCATCGGTATCCAGCGTGAAGACCAACCTCATGCCGGTCGATTATGTGGAACTCCTGGACGCCGCTGCACACCCGCTCTTCCTCGTTTCAGCTTTCGATATTGCCAACTGCCCGCCGGAGCATCGCCCCCGCATTAACACCGCCCTAAACCGAGGCAAGGGACGGGGCACAGCGATACTGATGGATAGCGGGAACTACGAAAGATTCTGGAAGGGAGAACAGGCCTGGACACCCGACCGCTTCCATGATGTGGCCAAGGAAACAGAACACCATTTGTGCTTCTGTTACGACAATCAAGAACCACCGAGGACAGCGGAGGCCATCGCCGAGGATGTTGTATCGAGCGTCCTACGTGATCAAGAGCATGCTCTGGGAACGGTCGCTCCAATCATCCACGGACCAACGGAACTACTGCCCATCGCGGCACGAATAGTTGCCGAGCAGTTGTTCCCCGTATTCCTCGCAGTCCCGGAACGCGCGCTCGGAGATGGGATTATCGCGCGAATTCGAACCGTGAGACGACTTAGAGAAGCACTCGACGATTTAGGCTTCTATTGCCCCTTGCATTTGCTCGGAACGGGAAATCCCCTTTCCATCGCGGTCTACTCTATCGCTGGGGCGGACAGCTTCGACGGGCTGGAATGGTGTCAAACGGTCGTAGATCACGAGACCGGGAAGCTGTTCCACTTCCAGCAATGGGACTTGTTCAAGGACCAGACAGACTGGGGAAACAACGGTGCGCTGCCATATATCCAATCGGCGTTGATGCACAACCTAGAGTTCTATCGAGCGTTCATGGCAGACCTGCGCGATGCCTTGATGGACGATACGGCAGAGGCGTTTTTGCGGCGCTATGCCCCCGACAAGCAAGCATCGCTGCTTATGAACGCAATCAGGGGAGGCGAATGACATGACAACCACGCAGATTTCGCTTCCTGCGATCAACAACGCTATTCGAGAGGTGTGTTTCGCTCTTGAGGAGAAATGCCATCGGCCGCCATCCTGGACCAGCATGACCGAAGACGATCTCTGGCGCGAACTTGTCGCTTGCATTCTTGGGAGCCGGGTGCGGTTTGAAGTGGCTCATTCCGCCGTGGAACGGATGGATGGACGGCAACTGTTCTCTGAGAACCGAAGGTCATCCCGCTTTCAACAATACGAGCAGGATGTCATGGGAGCCCTGTCAAATCGAGGTGCCCCAAGTGAACCGAGCGGCTACCCCTTTTATCGGGTTCGGGCCAACCAAATACGGCGGGCCGCCGAGCGGCTTTATGGAAGCAGGGACACCCTCCGTTCGTTTCTGGAAGACTCGGGCGATATTCGGGAGGCGCGCCGTCGCTTAGCCTTAGAGGTGTCCGGATTAGGACCCAAGCAGGCGAGCCTCTTCCTTCGAAACATCGGATATGCCGCGCATGTTGCAGTCTTGGACATTCATGTTTTGACCTACATGAGCTGGGTCGGCTTGACCAAAGCGCCCATAAGGGCCGTTCCGACGGTGAGGAAGTATGAAGCGCTGGAAGACGCCTTCATAGAGCACGCCTATTCGTTCGGGTACACCCCCGACCGCTTCGACCTTGCCGTTTGGGTCGTCGTAAGGGTCGCCAAGGAGGAGCAGAAGATATGGGAATAGTCACGCTCGTATCCGGCGGCTTCGATTCCACCCTCATGAGCCTGATGGCTCAAGAGGAAGGGGTCGAGCTTTTCCCGCTTTTTGTTGACTATGGCCAGCTTGGCGCAAACAAGGAATGGGAAGCCTGTAAACGGATACATGAGAAGCACGGATTGCCACTTGTCACGCGAATGGACCTGTCAGGATTTGGAAAGACCATTCCCAGTGGAATAACCGATTCGCGTTTGAGGATCAACGAAGACGCTTTCCTGCCCGGAAGAAACCTTTTGTTCGTGTTGACTGGGGCAGCGCACGCATTCAAGGTGCAGGCGAACGGAGTTGCTCTCGGGTTGCTCGACCCTGCGCAGCACTTGTTCCCCGACCAAACACGAGAATTTGCCGAAGCGTGCGAAGCGATGATCGAAACAACAATGGGCAGGCGCATTCGGGTTCTTACGCCACTCATCGAGTTTTCAAAGAGCGACGTGTTGACTATGGCCAGAACCCGTGGATTGACCGGAACGTACTCATGCCATGCAGGTGGCGACACGCCGTGCGGAGTATGCGTAGCGTGCATGGAAATCATGAACGCAGAGAAAAGGAGCTGATCATGGGTGGAGGCGGTGGCGGTGGCCGGGGGTTGACCTCGGACGAACTGAGATACTTGGAACAGCGGGCGAAGAAGTCGATGAAGGACCCCGGCTCGACCGGAATATGTAACGTCTTCATCAGTTTCGCATCAGAAGACCTAAACGACGTGAATATGCTACGTGGGCAGGCGAAGAACCAAAATTCAGATATCGAGTTCAACGATTGGTCGCTCAAGAAGCCCTTTGACAGCAAGGAGGCCGAATACATCAAGCGAGGAATCAGAGAGCGCATACGGCAATGTTCCGTCACGGTTGTCTACATCTCCGACAAGACGGCCGACAGCAAGTGGGTTAATTGGGAAATACAAGAAAGTATTGCGATGGGGAAAGGGGTTATCGCCATGCACAAAGGCGAGAGACCGCCGAGCCGGCTACCTAAAGCAATCAGAGACAACAAGATACCCGTGGTTCCCTGGAACCAGAAGGAGCTGGCCAAGGCGATCAAAATACAATCTGAGGGCAGGTAGGACGAAGATAATATGCAAAAGACGCAACAGAATACCCACAGTCTCTGAACTGTCCCCATTATCTGTACTGGTCACAATGAGAGTTATAGTTCAAGGATAGGAACCGACAGGGATACTGACCACAGCGATGAGTACGGCCGATGGTGGTTGCTCTCACTCAACCTGGTACATGAAATCAAGGCAGGTCACAGGAGTATGTATTGTCCATTTCGTCGATAATCTCCTCGGCCCAACTGTGGACGCTCGGGAATCGCACAGCATATGGAACAGGTTCTGGAGGGTAGGTTGCACCAGTTTCGACGGCTACGGACGAATGCTGAGTGTGAAGCTCAGACATCCATCAGGCATTCCTCAAACTCGCCGCGGCCATCGTCTGCATCGGGAGAATGCACGGCGTGGGGTTTGTAACAGCATCTAATCGCTGGAGCAACAGTATGACGAAGCCTCACCTCGCTAGAGAACCGTTAACCAAGCGAGCTGTTATGACGAATATAAATACACATGTCCTTGCGTTTGAAACTCGTACAATCCGGGGAGCTTCAGGGCCAGTATCGAGCACGGTACTGGCCTTCATTCTGCGGTCAGCAGGTCGCGAGCCGATATGCCCATAACCCGCTGTCGCAAAGGGATATGGAGACATGAGGTTCCGCCACGGATACAACTCGATTCTCTCGTCTGTTCACCGCGATGACGGGGTTGGGGCGATTTCCAAGCGAAACTCTCCAACTCTCACCGCCGAGAGTGGGTACGGGTTAACAACGTTGTCCGGAAAGGGGTTGCCCGTTGTTCAACCGACGATATCGAACAGGTTGATCGGCAGGGAGGCGTTCCGCCATGGATAGCGTATCCCCGCGTGCGATCATCATTGCCGGTCCGAATGGCGCGGGGAAGACGACCTTTGCACGGGAGTTTCTCCCCGCCGAGGGCAACTGTCCGACATTTATCAACGCCGACCTTATTGCACAGGGCCTTTCGCCATTCAGACCTGAACTCATGGCGATCGAGGCATCGCGCCTGATGCTCGAGCGTGTCCGGCAGATGGTGGCCAA
>JALWOY010000168.1 GCA_027083355.1 Phycisphaerales bacterium
GAGCAAAGAGTTCGCGTTCCATACCAGGTCTCCTTCATGGGTGAAGGACCTAGTATGGACGCAACTCTTTGAAAGCGCAAGTCTTACACGCATGGCGCAAAAGGCCCGCGAGCCGGGGGTTCTCCCCCTCCCTCTCCCCGGCTTTGCGGGGAGAGGGCCGGGGTAAGGGGCTCCTCACTCTCCTCATTCTTCTTGCTCTGTTGCTCGCATCGATCAGCGAGGCATGAAGAAGTGGAAGAAGATGTAGCCCCTCACCCGCCGGCGCTGCGCGTCGTCGACCTCTCCCAGGCAACCGGGGAGAGGTGGGATCGGTTTCCCTCTCTGCACACCCACGATCCCGGTGCAAGCCGGGTCAGAACGGCTCGCGGGTCGCCGCTTCAAGCACGTGCTCGGCGACGTAGATCGGCACCGATCCCGCGATCCCGAGCGCGATCGCGTCGCTCGGGCGTGAATCGATCTCGATCAGTTCACCGTCCTTCGTGCGCACTTTCAGGATCGCGAAGAACGTGTGGTCGCTCAGGTCGTTGATGCAGATCGATTCCAGCTTCGCCCCCAGCCGCTCGATCACGTTGGCCAGCAGGTCGTGCGTCTGCGGACGCAGGATCTCGATCCCCTTGAGCCGACGGTCGATCGCCTGCGCTTCGGGCAGCCCGATCACGATCGGGAAACGGCGAGCCTCCGACTCGGTCGGGGCGTCGGCTTCGCGCAACTCGATGATCTGGTGGTCCACCACATCACGGATCAGGATTCGCGAAAGTTCCATCCGAACGTCCATCGAGCGCCTCCCGTCCGATTCTACATGCCATTGCCCGGCCCGCCTGCATCGCCCGCGTCACGTCCCGCTCCGGTCGGGGCATCCACGGCCGGCCCGTCGGGTGGATCGAACCTCGACGGCGCATCGGCCGTGTCTTCGTACATGACGCCGAATCGGCTTGTCAGTTCCGCCGGCACGCCGATCGGCATCAGCCCGATCTCGCCGACGTATCCCTGGGCTTCGAGCGTAAAAAAACCCCGCTTGAGCGCCGCGAACGTCATGGTCGCGTGCGCACGCACGGCCACGCCCAAAGGCCGCCCCGTGTCCGCGTCAAGCCCCGAGGGCAGATCCAGCGACACGACGCACACTCCCGCTTTGCCCGCCTCGTTGATCGCCCCGATTACCCCCCGCAGCGGACCGCGGACCTCCCGGCTCAGCCCCGTCCCGAGCAACGCATCGACGATCAATGCCGGACCGACCCCCGCGAGCCAATCGCCAGCGGCCCGGGCGGCCCCGTCCTCGTCCGCCGCGTCGAGTCGCTCGGCCTCGATCCCGCAGGTCTTCAACGCCTTCAGGTTCACCGCGGCATCGGGCGTCAGACGGTCCGGATCGCCCGCGATCAGCACCCGGACACTTCCGCCGCGGATGTGCAACTGCCTGGCCAGTGCAAGCCCGTCTCCACCGTTGTTGCCCGTGCCGCACAGGACCGCCACCGGCCCCCCGCCGAGCCCATCCAGAAGCCGAAGAACGCCCCGGCACGCCCCGAGGGCCGCGTTCTCCATCAGCACGATCGAAGGCACGCCCATCTCGCGCACCGCGTCGGCGTCGAGCAGGCGAAGCTCATCGCGCGACAGGACCCTCGGCGACGCCATCTCGGTTTCGATCGGGTGTTTCAACATCGCTGCGGCATTCTAGTCCCGGCCCGGCTACGCTCCGTCAACCGCCGATGCTGTCCATGGAGCTGCTGTTTCTGATTTTGAGCCCCCTGCTGGTCGCCGTGGCGACCGCGTTGGCGGTCTTCTGGACGGTCGTCTTTGTGCGCATCGGTCAGACGGCCCGCGCCCTGCCGACGGGCCTCGACGGCATCGCCCTGGCAGAGGCACGCACCGGACCGGATATCCCGATTCTGGTCGTCGTTCCCGCCCACAACGAGGCGGGCACGATCGGCCCGCTCATCCGATCACTCCGCGAACAGGATCACGATCGTTTCCATGTGGTGCTCGCTCTCGATCGATGCACCGACGGGACCGCCGCCGTCGCCCGGCGTGAGATCGCCGGCGATCACCGTTTCGAGGTGGTCGAGATCGCGGAATGCCCCGAGGGATGGGCGGGCAAGGTGAACGCGGTGCGGGTGGGTGTCGAGCATTCCGCTTTCAATCCTGAGATGCTGCTGTTCACCGACGCCGACTGCGTGCTGCATCCCGCCTGCCTGCGGGCCGCGTCGGCTCTGGCCGAAGACCGGTCCCTCGACCTGCTCAGTTTTCTCAGTGAGTACCCCCCGGAGGCGTGGTTCGAGTACCTCGTGCAGCCGATCACCGGGTTCGAGTTGCTCCGGCAATACCCGCTGCTCCGTGCCAACCGTTTCGACGACCGGCAGCGCCCTTTCGCCAACGGGCAGTTCATGCTCTTCCGGGCCTCGTTCTACAGACAGATCGGCGGACACGCCGCCGTCCGTGACGAGTTGCTCGAAGACCTCGCCCTCGCCCGGGCCGTCAAACGGGGCGGCGGACGCGCCGGTGCGCTGCTCGGCGGGGGGATCGTCCGGTGCCGGATGTATGAAACATGGGACCAGTTCCAGCGCGGCTGGCGGAGAATCTTCACCGAGGCAGCGCAACGCCGATCCGCCCGGCTCCGCAGGACGGGATGGCGACTGCGCACCATGCAGACGATCCTCCCGATCGCCTCGATCCTGCTCGGCGTCGCGACGACGTGGGTGTGCCGGGCGTGGGGTGGTTCGCCCGTGCCTTGCTGGGTCCCGGCCCTGATCGCGGCGGGGGGGGTATTGGCCTACACGGTGTCGATGGTCCGCGTCTTCCGCATGGCGGGGATCACCCCGTTGGCGGTCCCGCTCGCCCCGTTCGGGGCGTGGCTCGCGAGCGGGCTCCTCCTCCGCGCCGCCGACGAGCTCGCCGCGGGAGAGCCCACCGTCTGGGCCGGCCGCGCCTATATCCGCCAAGACCGCTCCGCGGGCGAGGGCAGCAGGGGGACGGCATGAAGATCAGACGTTCACGTGTCGAGGCCCGGCTCGACATGACCCCGCTCATCGACGTGGTATTTCTTCTGCTGACGTTCTTCATTTTCGCGATGGTGCTCATGGTCCGGGCGGACGTGCTCTCGATCACGCTCCCGAAGGTCGGCACGGGTGTCTCGGCGAAAACCCCTGACAAGGTCCTTGTTACACTCACCGAACAAGGAAAGATCCTCATCGACGGCGAACCGACCGAGATCGGTGATGTCGGTGCCCGGCTCGACGCGATCATGGCCGAGAAAACAGGGGCGGTCGTCCTGCTCGCGGCCGACGCCCGCGCCCCCGCCGGCGGGCTGATCGAGCTGGCGGACGCCCTTGTTCAGGCGGGGGTCGGCGAGTTCAGCATCATCGGCTCGCCGAAAGGCGATGCCGGGGACAGTCCGCGTCCGCCGATTCCCCCGAACCCGGGCACGGTCGAACCCGAAGAATAAGAAGCCATGCACCGTGTGCGCACCATCGACGGGATCTGGTTCGGCATCGTCGCGAGCATCGTGATTCATCTCGCGGCGGTCGGTGCCGTCTGGCGAACGTCCCCCGGCCGCCCGTCGGTCGCCCCGGCCCCCTCGCACCACGAGATGGATCTGGTCCGCCTCGGGCTCGAACGGTCGGACCACGCGACGATCAATTGGCTGGGGTTCGCAGACCCGACGCCGCACCGGGCGATGCCTTCCGAGGTTGAACAGGCGGCCCTGAGCCGGGCGCCGCTGGGTGTTCCCACGCCCGGCACGACTTCGCGACAGCCGGAAAAAACGACGGAACAGCAATCCGAGCCCCGGCAGCCGACCCGCCCCTCCCCGGAAACTTCCAAGAGCAGGCCCGAGCCGATCCACAACCTTGCCGGTCCGCCGGTGCCCGAACCGACCCCCGATGATCCGTGGCAGACGAAACCGACACCCGAGGGTTTCCTGCCCCCTCCCGGCGAAACCCCGCGTGCAGTCGAACGAACGCCCAAAGAGCAACAGAAGCCGGATGAATCGACGCCGCGGAAGCCATCCACCCCATCCCCGCCCCGGACACCCGACACAGCCCCGCCCCCGCAGGGGGCCGACGATCTGCCCGGCCGACCCTCCGACCGCGAATCAACCCCGACGGCGAAGCTGCCCGCCCTCACGCTCAAAGACTGGGGCAAGCCCGCCGCGGGTCAGGGCATCGAGGTCCGCCCGCGAAGGCCGAGGTGGGGGCCCACGGTCTACTCCCTCGCCTGGCCGAGAAACCCGACGGTCATCATCGAGTTCGGCCGGGACGGGCATGTGCGACGGGCCCGCTTTGCGCGCATCGACGGCAAGACCAGAAACACGGGATCGCCCGAAGTCGACCGGATCCTGATCAACACCATCTACAATTGGACGGCAAGGGGCGAGCGAATCGACGCCCTCGCCCCGCACGGCCCGGGGTCGAGGCTCGCGATCATGATGGATATCAAGCTCCGATGGTGAGCACAACGGACCGGCAGGGTAAGGCCAAGCCCCGAGGCGGCCGATGGAGTGATATGCGAACCGGACGCACCATCTTGGCCGCGTTTCTGACGGCGGGCACCGCCTCGGCTCAGACGCCATTCCCAGATCAGGGGGGGCTATTGCGTCCCATCGAGCAGGGCTGGACGGATCTGAACCCTTTGGCGGGCGGGTCGCGGTTGGTGCCGATTGATCTCCGGCAGGACTGGGATTTCGAGACGCTCTACCGCATCGAGACCGGTGAGCGTCCGGGATGGTCCGCGCCGGGGTACTTCGCGCGTCGGCACGCGGGCATCACCGCGGTCTTCCCGAGATCGGTCTACGTTCAGGCCGGGCCGAACCAGCGTGTCGCCGTTATTCCCCCCGATACGACGTTCATCATCGGACAGGCGAACCGGTACACGGCCGAGCGTGTCGGGTTGCCGGGTGGGGGGGGCGGACGTTTGCCGGCGGGCGGACTCCGTCTGGATGGTCGGCTCTCGCTGCGGCAGGATCTCGCCACCCGATCTCTGCTTCATCCGACGCTTCAGTCCGAATCTGCGTCAACCCCGGGCCCGGATGGGCGGCCCGGATCGGGTACATCCCGAAGCCGCGGCGACGGACGGCGGGGCGTGGCGGCGTTGCTCAGGCTCGCGGTCGAGCGGGAGCGTCGGGGCCGGCGTTGATCACTCGTTCTTCTGGTCCGGCTTGGACGGGTGGGCGACGGACGACCGCATGTCGGTGTCGGCCATGATGTTCTTCATGCGGTAATAGTCCATGATCCCGAGGTTGCCGTTGCGGAACGCCTCGGCCATCGCCTTGGGCACCTCCGCCTCGGCCAGCACGACCAGCGCCTTGTTCTTCTCCACCTCGGCCTTGTATTCCTGTTCCTGCGCGACCGCCATCGCACGCCGCTTCTCGGCCTCGGCCTGGAACCGGTGCTTGTCGGCCTCGGCCTGATCGGCCTGCAACTTCGCGCCGATGTTCACGCCCACGTCCACGTCCGCGATGTCGATCGAAAGGATCTCGAACGCCGTCCCCGCGTCCAGCCCGCGTGCCATCACCGTCTTGGAGATGTTGTCCGGGTTTTCGAGCACCTGCTTGTGCGACTCGGCCGAGCCGATGCTCGACACGATCCCCTCCCCGACGCGTGCGATGACGGTCTCCTCCGTCGCACCGCCCACGAGGCGCGACAGGTTCGTGCGCACGGTCACACGCGCACGGGCCTTGAGCTGGATCCCGTCCTTGGCCACCGCGTCGATCGTGGCCTTGTGGCTCTCGCGGCTCGGGCAGTCGATCACCTTCGGGTTCACGGAGGTGTTCACCGCGTCGAAAATATCCCGCCCCGCAAGGTCGATCGAGCAGGCCGTGTCCCAGTCCAGATTGATCTTCGCTTTCTGCGCGGCGATGAGAGCGCTGACGACGTTGGTGACGCGACCGCCCGCGAGGTAGTGCTCCTCGAGCTGGGCGGTGGTGATGGGCAGGCCCGCCTTCACGGCGCGGATCCGGCTCAGCACGATCACGCGCGAATCGACCTTCCGGAAACGCATCCCGATGAGGTCGGCGATGCTGACACGGGCCTTGGACAGCAACGCCTGGAACCACAGGCTGAAGAACTGGGCCACCACCGCCACGAAGACGATGATGACGAGAAGACCGACGATGCCGGCGATAATCAGAATGGGGCTCACGGGTAGTCTCCAAACCTCTCAGGGGTGAGTGAACGCAACGAGAGTATATCTTCCGGGCTCTTTCCAAGACGGTACGAACAATGACGGCAAGAAAAAATGCGGGTCGGTCCGATGGCGATGAAGCCGACGAGCCGCGACCGTCCTTTTCTCTCACGGTCGTCAAGCCCCACGTCTTCGCGGTCGCGGCCCGGTGTGCCTGCGGACCCGATCCCTCGATTCAGCCTTTCGCCGGCCTCACCTTGATTTCGAGGCCGTCGGCGCGTGTGACGACGATCGGGGTCCCCGCGTCGATCCACGCGTGCTCAGCGAGAGCCTCGTAGGTTTCGCCGTCCACTTCGATATCGCCCACCGGGTGCATGTCCATCAACGCGACGCCGGTCCTGCCAACCAGCGATTTGCGGCGGATCCGGTGCTCGTGCTCGGCCATCTCGAGGGCTTCGATCTCTTCCTCGGGTCGCCCTCCGAGCAGGGCACGCCCCATCGGGGTGTGCGGCATCATCTTGAAGAACCAGTAGATCGCCGTCGGCCCGAGGATCAGCACCGCGAGCAGCCCGATGATGCCCCACGTCGTGTCGTGCATCCAGAGCAACACCACGCCCGTGAGCGCCGACACCCCCGACATCGCCGCGATCAGCCCGCCCGAGGGCACGAAGACCTCGACGAACAACAGAATCGCCGCGATGCCCAGCAGCGCCAGCCCCCAGATCAGAAGCGCGTCGCCGTTCATCCATCCCCCCCGTGATCGGTGTCGGACCGGCCCGCCGGCTCGTCAACCGGGCGGACCACCCAGGCGAACCCCCGGCGTTCGACGACCTCGACCGGATGCCCCGCCTCGATATACCCGCGTTCGGCGACCGCGTCGTGGATCACACCGTGGATTTCCACCCGGCCCGCGGCGCGGAGCGGGGTGATGGTGGTCCCGCGGTCACCGGGCACCGGTTCATCGACGGGGCCGGGGTCCATGACGGCGAGCTCGTCTTCCTCTTCTCTGGTCGAATCGAGGATGAGTCGGTTGAGGATGGGGAGGGTGCCGAAGTGTTTGCCGAGCAGAAAGATCCCCGCGCCGGCGGTCGTGGTCGAGAGCAGGACGGTTGTCACGCCGTAGAGCAGCCCGGTATTGGCGGCGTCGCTCCCGCCGAACAGCCCCCCGTTGCCGTCGGGGATGAACGTGCCGACGAGCCCGACGAACAGCGCTACGAGCCCGACGATCCCGAACACGCCGAACCCGGGCACAACGAAGACCTCGACGAGCATGCACAGCACCCCGACCCCGAGGGCGAGGATCTCCCACCACCCGGCCATCCCGACGAGCATGGGCGGGGCGAGCAGCCCCACGAGCGCCCCGACCGCCAGAGCGCCGGGCAGGATCATGCCGGGGCTGGACATCTCGACGAACAGCCCGAGCAGCATGACAACAATGAGCACACCGCGGACGACCGGGTGCATGAGAAACCGGACCATCGCCTCGGACCACGTCTGATCGGTGCGGATCATGCGTTTGGCGCCGAAATAGGCCTTGAGCTGTTCGTCGTTCTGGATGGTCGCAGACGAAAAGCCGAACTCGCGGAGCTGATCGTCGCGTAGAACGATCGCGCCCGTGCCGTCGCAGATGTAACGCGGATCGACGTACCGCCCGCGGTCGGCCTCGGTGAAGACGGGCCGAGTGCTCGGCGCCGTCAGCCCAAGCGAAGCCGACTCGGTCAGATCCGCCACGCTCGGCGAGGCGGGTGTGAACGCGGTGTCTTCATCGTCCGGCCCGGCTCCGGTTCCAACCCCGGCTGCGTCAGATGCTCCCCCGGCGGCGGGCGATGCGGGACCGTCCGGGTTCGTCTTCCGGTTTTCCGATGCTTCTGATGATTCGGCGGCGGGCCGGGTTGCCCCTGTCGCGGCATCGGGCCCTTCGGCTGCTGCGGGCTTTTCACCAGCGGCGGGCGGGGCGGCGTCCATCTGTTGACTCGCCCGGCCGCCCGTAACGCTGACGAGCACCGGCTTGCCCCGGGGCGGATCGCCCCCGAACAGGGTGCGGTATTCCTTTTCGTTGATGAACCAGAGCCGACCCGTCTCCTTGTCGCGGACGGACCACAGCTCGATCCCGTCGGTCACCATCGCCTGGACGAGGAACTCGTCGTAGCCGTTGCGCCGGGCCGAGTCGGCGACCTCCGTCAACAGCGGCGGCAGGAACTTGGTGCGTTCGTCGGGCGACAGCCCGCGGACGCCGAGGGGGGACATGGTGATGGGGAAGGCGTCGCCCATGCTCGCGGGGCTTGCGGTGACGATCTCCCGGCACGCCAGCGCGACGATCGCGCCGCCCGAGTACGCGTTGTGGTGCACCCACGCGACGGTGTTGGTGATCGTCGAGCCTTTGATCGCGTTGCAGATCTCGAGCACGGCACCGATCTCGCCGCCGGGCGAGTCGATCTCGAAAACAATCGCGTCGGCACCGCTGGACTCGGCCTGCTCGATTCGGCGTTTGATGCTCAGCTCCATCCAGCGGTCGATCTCGCCGTGGACGGTGATGATGACCACGTCGTCCGCCTGCCTCGCGGCGGGCACGGACGCGGGGGCCGTGTCCTGCGCGACCACGGACGGAAACGTCAGCAAAGACAGGATAAGAGCGAGCGCACCGGCGATGCGCGAACGGGTGCCCATTCCGAGAGCCTCCTTCATGTGGAGTGTATCACCTTCCTGTTCGGGAACGACACCCGTCGATTACGCCCCGCCCGCTTCCACTGTCGCTTCGGCGGCGTCCGGCGGTGGTGTGCGGGTCATGACGCCGGGGGGAAAGACTCCTCGACCGACCACGTCATCTCGTCACCCCGGCAGTCGATGTGTACGGCGAAGAAGCCCGGCCTTGTCCCCCCCCCGTCGTGCTTGCGGATCATGGGCCAGATGATCCGCCGGTCGGATTCGGGCACCGGCAGCGTCTCCAGCTCGTCGGGGTGATGCCAGGCGAGTCGGCCCTCCGGGATGGTCTTCTCGGGGACCTCGACAGGCCCGAGCACCCGATAGTAAAAAAGCAGCCAGTGGCAGGCCCCTTCGAACGCGGCCTCGGCGATCAGGCCCCCGAGATGCAGGCGTTCGATGGGGATCTCGACGCCGGCTTCTTCCATAATTTCGCGCTGGGCGCACTGGGCGGGACTTTCCCCGGTGTGCATGTCGAGTTTGCCGCCGATGGGCGAGCACAGCCCCTTGTTCGGCGAACGCTCGCGGTGGATCAGCAATATCCGCCCCTCGGCGTCGCGGAGATCGCAGAGACAGGCGATGCGGTAAGGGAGAGGCTCGCTCATGATCGGGAAGCGTAGGTCGGCCGGTGGGGTAGCAGGCCGGCGTTCGTTCTGTGCGGGCGGAGGAGGCGGGCACGCACCGAGAATCGAGCAGAGAAAGCGAGAAATCGCGGGGGAACGCCAACAGCTCCGCAATACGATGGGGAGTGTTGAACACGCACCCGTCGCGCCGATACCTGAGGCATGATTTCACCTGAAGCCGTAGGCCGATCGCGCAGAACCCCCGGAGCCGTCGCCGTGGCGCTCGGACTGAACAAACCGTACCTCATCGGCATCGGCGGATGCGGGATGTCGGCGTTGGCGCGGCTGCTGGCGGCGGACGGGGCGGGGGTCTCGGGGTCGGACTCGACCCGCTCACCCGTGACCGAGTTGCTCGAAGCCGAGGGCGTGCCGCTCACCTTCGAGCAACAGGCGGGCGTGCTGCCCGAGGATATCGACGGGGTGATCTGCTCGGCGGCGATCCCCGCGGACCACCCGCAGCTGCTGGAAGCACAACGGCGTGGGCTGCCCGCGTTCACCTACGCCGAGGCCCTCGGGCGATGCATGGCGGGCCGGACGGGGGTGTCCATCGCGGGCACGCACGGCAAGAGCACGACGACGGCCATGCTGGGGTGTGTGCTGACCGACGCGGGGCTGGACCCGGGCGTGATCGTCGGCGCGACATGCGATCAACTGCACGACGGCTGCCTTGCAGAACAGTCGAAAAAGAACCCCGAGCGTGAGCGAGGGGCCGGTTTCCGGCTCGGCTCGCCCGAGATCCCCGCCGGGCCGCTCGCCGGTCGCCCCGGCCTGCTGCTGGCCGAGGCGTGCGAATACAACCGGTCGTTCCACCACCACCGCCCCGTGGTCGCGTCGATCGCGAACGTCGAGGCGGATCACCTCGACATCTACGGCTCGCTCGACGCGGTGATCGAGGCGTTCGCGGGTTTCGCGGCGTTGCTGCCCGACGAGGCCGACGGGGGGCGGCTGCTGATCGGGCACGATGGTGCCCATCGGCGTGAGATCACCGCGGGGCTTCGGTGCCGGGTCGAGACGATCGGCTTTGCGCCCGCGGCGGACTGGGTTGTGTCGACCGATGTCGCCTCGGGGCGGGTATCGCTCGCGGGGCCGGGCGGGGTGTCGATGTCCTGGACCAATACCATGCCCGGCGAGCACAATTCGACCAACAGCGCCGTCGCCGCGGCACTGGCGGTCGGTCTCGGGGCCGACCCGGAGGTCGTGTCACGATCCCTGTCGGCGTTCCGCGGGCTGGACCGGAGGCTGCAATACCTGGGCGATCGCCCGCACCCGGCCGGCGGGGCGATCCGCGTGTTCGACGATTACGGGCACCACCCGACCGAGATCGACGCGACGCTGCGGGCGCTGCGCCGGGCGGAACAGCCCGAGGGGCGGATCGTGTGCGTGTTCCAGCCGCACCAGCACAGCCGGACGCGGTTCCTGCTCGACGAGTTCGCGACGAGTTTCGAGCAGGCGGACATCGTGATCGTGCCGCATATCTATTTCGTGCGTGACAGCGAGGCGGAGAAGCAGAAAGTGTCGGCGGCTGACCTCGTCGATCGGCTTCGGCGGCGGGGCGTGCGGGCGATGCACCTGTACCCGTTCGAGGCGATCGTCGAGCAACTGGAGAATGTCTGCCGGCCGGGGGATCTGCTGGTGGTCATGGGTGCCGGCCCGGTGTGGCGGGTGGCAAAGGATTACCTCGCGGGGGGCGGGACGGACTGAAAAGCAGCGAGGCCCGGCTCGGACGAGTGTTCTTTGACAAACAGGAGAGAGTGCGTTTCGAAAGGAGATTGTGCGTGCTACGGCCATTTTGGCCGTGCGTTCGGGCTGAAGATCACACGGATTCACGGAGCACGGCTCAGAGAGCCGTGGCACACTCCGCAGCATGAGAACGCACAAACCCCCGTGCGTGTTCGAACCTCATTCGATCATGATGAGCAAGGTGCACGAACAATCCGACATCATCGAGCACGCGCCGATCGAAACATGGTTCGGCGTCGGGGGCGGTGCGGACCGGCTGGCCAAGCCCGCGTCGGTCGAAGCGCTGCACGCCTGTCTCGCCGGGCACGGCCCGGTCCGCGTGCTGGGCGATGGGGCGAACCTGCTCGTTGACGACGCCGGCGTGGACGGGCTGGTGATCGACCTCGACACGCCCGCGTTCACAGGCGTCGAGATCGACGCGCGCTCGGGCCGGGTCGTCGCGGGCGCGGGGGTGCGGCTGCCGGCGCTGATCAACGCGACCATTCGCGCGGGGCTGGCGGGTCTCGAAGTGCTCGCGGGCATCCCCGCAAGCGTGGGCGGGGCGGTGGTCATGAACGCGGGCGGGAAGTTCGGCGAGATCGCGGACACTGTCGCTGCGGTCGAGGGGATGGACCGGTCCGGCGACCCTGTCCGGCTCGGACGCGATCAGATCGACTACGGCTACCGGCGCAGCGGATTGGGAGATTTGATCATCACTTCCGTCGAGTTCGCGTTGACGCCGGACGACCCCGCGGCGGTGCGCGACCGGCTCAAGTCGTGCATGGCGTACAAGAAAAACACCCAGCCTCTGGCGGACCACTCCGCCGGTTGTTGCTTCAAGAATCCGACCCTCGCCACGGATATCGACGCGGTGGGGGTGAAGGGGATGCGCATCAGCGCCGGCCTGCTGCTCGACCGGGCCGGGTGCAAGGGGCTGGCCGTCGGCGGGGCGTCCGTCAGCACGGCCCACGCGAATTTCATCGTGACGCAGCCGGGGGCGACCGCACGCGACGTGATTCGCCTCATGGAACTCGCGGCGTCGCGGGTGCTCGACCGGTACGGCGTCGCGCTCGAACGCGAGGTGGTCGTGTGGGAGCGGACGCGATGAACGGGCTGCCGTCGGTGTTGGTGCTCGGGGGCGGCCCCGGGGCGGAACGGGAGATCAGCCTGGCTAGCGCGGCGGGCGTGGCGGGGGCGCTGCGCGAGGCGGGGCACGAGGTGTTTGAAGAAACACTCGGCACAGAGATGGATCGTGCGGGTGAGTCGATCGGGGGTTGGGGGGAGCTCGGTTCGGAGAGCCGAGGTACACGGAGCCGAGGCGACGTGGTGTTCCCCGTACTGCACGGGTCGTTCGGCGAGGGCGGGCCGTTGCAGGATCTGCTTGAACGCGACGGCCGGCCGTTCGTCGGGTCGCGTGCCCGGGCGGCGCGGCTGTCGATGGACAAACTCGCGACGAAACTGGCCGCGGCACGGCTGGGGATCGACACACCCGACGCCGCGGTGCTGAACCCCGAAGATGAAGTCTGCCCATTGCCGCTGCCGGTCGTGGTCAAGCCCGTGCACGAGGGGTCGAGCGTCGGGCTGATGATGTGCCACGGGGAACAGGACTGGGTTCGTGCGCACGAACGCGTGCGGTCCGGCGGATTCGGCTCGCGCGTGCCGATGGTCGAGCGGCTGATCGAGGGGCGCGAGCTGACGGTGGGGCTGCTCGCTGACGAGGCCGGCGTGTTGCGGGCACTGCCGGTGGTGGAGATTGTGCCGGCGGACGGCGTCTACGACTATGAGGCGAAATATGGGCGGGACGACACGGCGTATCTGGTCGATCCCGATATCGAATGCGGGCAGGAGATCACCGACGCGGCGCTGCGGCTCGCGGATCTGCTCGGCGTGCGGCACCTGTGCCGGGTGGATTTTATGCTGGACAGAACAGGAAGGCCGTGGCTTCTCGAAGTGAACACCATGCCGGGGTTCACACCCACGAGCCTGCTGCCCAAGGCGGCGTCCCACGCGGGGATTGAGATGGCGGAACTGGTTTCGCGGCTGGTGCTGCAGGCGCACAAGGAGGGATGATCGTGGCGAAAAGAAAGCGGGCCACACGCCGGAAGGCGAGGCGGGAGATCGACTGGGCCGGGATGCGCCTGTGGGGCGGCCGAGCGGGGGCGGTGCTGCTCCTGCTCGCCGCGGCGGTGGGGTTGACCTTCGGTGTTGGTCGGTTGCGGGCGATGGCGTCTCAGACGTTGGCGAGCCGGGAG
Source organism: Phycisphaerales bacterium (assembly GCA_027083355.1). Classification (GTDB taxonomy): domain Bacteria; phylum Planctomycetota; class Phycisphaerae; order Phycisphaerales; family UBA1924; genus UBA1926. Next base: position 13,403 of record JALWOY010000168.1, read on the forward strand.
CGCGGGGGGATTCTCGAAGTGTCGTTCGAGTGGCCCCCCATCCCCGGCAGCGGGGGGAAAACCTGGCTGCCGGACCGCGATCAGGCGGAACTGATCCGGGCGGCCGAGCGGGCGGGGGGCGTGGACGACCCGCTGAGCGTCGAGCCGATCCGGGAAATCTCGGATGAACTGGCCCGGACGGGGTGGTTCACGTCGCCCCCCCGTGTCCGGCGTGTCGGCCCGGGGCGGGTCGTGGTGTCGCCCGAGTGGCGGCGTCCGGCGGCGGTGGTGCGTTGGCGGGATCGGGATTACCTGATCTCGTCGGGGGGGGAACCCATGCCCCCGGTCTATCGGCCCGGCGGCGGGAACCGGCCCGTGATTCTCGGATGCCGCGAGGGGCCGACGGGCCGAGACGGGCCCTGGCCCGGGCAGGACGTGCACGCGGGGCTGCTGCTGCTCAAGACCCTGTGGCGGGCCGGGTTGATCGAGCCGATCGCGGGTGTTGATGTCTCGGCGTATTACGACGGAGGGCCGCTCGAGATCGTGACGGCCCATTCGACGCGGATCGTGTGGGGGTCCGCGCCCGGCGAGTGGAAGCCCGGCGAGCCGAGGGTGGAAGAGCGCATCGCCCGGCTCAAAGGCCTGATCGAGACGACGGGGCGGATCGACGGTGGGCAACAGCGGATCGAGATCCACCGCGCCCGCGTCGAGATCGACCGGACGGGGCAGGATTGAATCGAGAAGGTACGAAGTGGCAAAGTGGCAAAGTGATGAAGCGGCAAATGGATTGTCGGTGTGAACGAGCCCCGGGCGCAAGCCCGGGGATCTTCGAAAAATGCAAGGGAACCGACCTCGTTGCGAAACCCGGCAGAAGAGAGGAGAAGAAAAGTGCAGGAGGCCCATCACGCCGAGTGTCGTCGGGTTTCTGCAATCGAGATTGGATCGTTGGTTGAGTCTTGTTGATCGTGGACTTGATGGAGAACCACACGCCGATGTCTGACGGTTCCGGGCATGATGTTGACCTGTTCGGCCGGCCCCCGAAAGGGAAGCCGGACTGGTCGCATCGCCGGGAGGAGCCACGCGGCTTGGCGCTGGCTTGGGCGCTCTATCTGATGCTGGCGATGATGGGTTCGCTGCTGCCGGCGATGACGCTGGGGCGGTTCGACCCGGACGTGTTCCGTCCCGCGGCGCGGATTCTGGCGGCCGTCATCATGGTGGGGCTTGTCGTGCTGTGGCCGATGCTCAGGTTGTCGCAGCGTCCGGCGGGGGGGATTGCCAGGGGGCGGGTGGGGCGCGAAAGCGACGCCCGCGGGAAGAGCGGGGCCGCGGTGAAGGTTCTTCAGGATGGCGGCAAGCAGGTGGCCGTGGTGCCCGAGCAGGTGCGCCCCAAGGCACCGGTGGAGGTGGAGTCCTCCAAGGCCGCCCCCCGGGGGGCTCCGGGCAAGGGCGCCGGCAAGAACTCCTCTCCCGCCTCCAAGGCAGTCTCCCCCGCTGGTGTGGCGCCGTCCGCTCCAGCGGGGCAGGTGTCGCCGGGGGGCCGGGGCTGAGGGTTCTTCGTCCGGCGGGCCGATCGCCCGCACCCTCCTGGTGCGTCGCCTGGAGA
>JALWOY010000169.1 GCA_027083355.1 Phycisphaerales bacterium
GCCTTCGGCGGGGGCGGCGGCGCTTCCTTGCCGCACCCGGCCAACGGGACCGAGGCCGCGGCGAGAAGCGCGATGCCGAGCGCGATGGCGTTCTTGCGTCGTGTGCTGCGTTTCACGGTGTTCACCTCGAATCACGGACGGCTCGCCCGCGCAATGTTCATCTCTCGGACGGGCGGGTGCCCGCGCCGGGGCCGATCATGCCGGCGCGTCGTGGCTCGTGACCTTCACCCCCCGGTCGATCCGGCGCATCAACCCCGCGAGCGTCTTGCCCGGGGCCAACTCGAACGGCACACCGCCTGTCCGCGGCCCGATGTGCTCGTTGATATATGCACAGTTCTCGGCCCAGCGGACCGGGCTGGTCAGCTGTTCAATCAGACGCCGCTTGATCGACTCCGGTTCCGTCTCGTGCGGCCCGCCCGTCACGTTGCTCATCACCGGGCACCGGGGCGCCGAGAACTCGACCGATTCGAGGGCCTCGGCCAGCCGATCCGCGGCCGGTGCCATCAGCGGCGAATGGAACGCTCCCGCGACGGAGAGCCGCGCCGCCCGCAGCCCGGCCTCGCCCGCCAGTTGCTCGGCCAGGTCGCACGCCGCCGTCGTGCCCGAGATGACCACCTGACCCGGGGCGTTGAAATTCGCGGGCACGAGCACGCGGTCGGCCTCGTCTTCGATCCGGTCGAGCACGCGATCGCACAGGGCCGAGGCTGTTTCTTCGTCCGCGCCGATCAGGGCCACCATCGATGACGGCACCGTCTCGGCCGCGTCCTGCATCGCCCGGCCTCGCAGCGTGACGAGCCGGAGCCCGTCCTCGAACGACACGGCACCGGCGACGTGCAGGGCGGTGTATTCGCCCAGACTCAGCCCCGCCGTCGCGGCCAGCGGTGCCTCGGCGGGGTCGTGCCCGGCGACCGCGCACACGCCGTGCCACGAGGCGACGGACGTGACATAGATCGCGGGCTGGGCGGCGTCGGTTTTGTTGAGGCGTTCGGCGGGGCCGTTGAAGCACAGCTCGCTGAGCGGCGTACCGAGCGAATCACCCAGCACCTCGTCGGCGGTGTCGAAGATCGCGCGGGCCTCGGGGCTGGACGCGGCCCACGCCTTGCCCATGCCGACGGCCTGTGCGCCCTGGCCCGGGCACAGAATCATCATCGGGGTGGTCATGACGGGATGATACGCGGGAAGGCACGAACCCGGGCGGCGTCTCCTGAAACCCAGAACAAGCCATGCTCACTCTCCGGTGCGAACAATGGGATTTGAGCGCTGTGCATCGGGTTTTTCACAACTGCCAGAGGCTGCTTGTCCACGTCAACCCGGCGCCGAAGGCGACCATCATCACCCGGTCGCCCTCCTTGATGAGGCCCGATTTGGTCTGCTCGCTCAGCAGGATCGGCACGCTGGCCGCGGAGGTGTTGCCCACGCGGTCGATATTGATCGGCATCTTCTCGGGCGGGATGCCGAAGCGGTCGCGGGCCGCTTCGAGGATTCGGATGTTGGACTGGTGGCAGATGTAGTGATCCACGTCGTCGGCCGACAGGCCCGCCTTTTCCAGCGTCTCGGCGATCAGGTCGCCGAACGTGCCGACGGCGAACTTGAACACGGCCCGCCCGTTCATGCGCATGATGCCCATCGGCAGGTCATCGTTGGCCACTCCGTCGGGGAAATCGCACTCGCTGCGGGGGATGAACAGGTCGCGCCAGCGTGTGCCGTCCGAATGCATGGACTGGGCGAGCAAACCCTTGGAGGGGTCGTCGGTGGCGCGGAGCAGCGCGCCGCCCGAGCCGTCGCCGAAGAGGATCGCCGTGCCCCGGCCCCGCGTCGAATACTCGACCATCTTCGTCAGGTGCTCGGTGCCGATGACCGCGACGTTTCGGCACTGCCCGCTGCGGATCAGCCCGTGGGCGAGGTTCACCCCGTAGACGAAGCCCGAGCAGGCAGCCGTCATGTCGAACGCCCCGGCGTTTGTCGGGCCGAACTCGGGGTCTTCCGCCAGATCGCACAGCATCTGGCACGCGGTCGACGGGCATGCCATGGACGAGCCGACAGTGGCGAGAATGAGCAGGTCGAGCTCTTCGGGTGGCAGGCCCGACTCGCGCAGCAGATCCTTGAGCACACACAGGGACATCGTGCGGACCGACTCGTCTTCGGCGCACATGTGCCGCCGGTGCACCCCCGTGCGCTGGACGATCCAGTCGTCCGAAGTATCCATCATCTTCTCGAGGTCCGCGTTGGACAGGATCCGCTTCGGCAGATAATGCGAGATCGTGGCAAGGCGGACGCCGATCGGGTTGGATCCGGGCATGGGGTTCCCCCAAAGCGTGCACGGGCACGGCAGAACCCCCGAGTTTAGGCCCCGATGCCGTGTGCTGTGCGGAAAAATCCCGGGCCGACGCCCCGCTGCGCCGGTCGCGCCGGGGGCTCAACCGCCCGAGGGGACACACGCGGATTTGACCTCGGCGAGGCGGCGCGTGATCTGGGCGTTGACATCGTGCGCGACGAACTCGCGGGCGTTTCGGATCGCGGCCCGGATGGTGCGGGCCTCCGAGGAGCCGTGGGCGATGATCATCGCCCCGTTGACCCCGAGGAGGGGGGCACCGCCGTACTCGTGGTAGTCGTTCTTGGCGTAGATCTGTTTGACCACAGGCTCGAACTGGATCGCGAGATTCGGGTCGAGCTCGAAGATTTCCTGGGCGATCGCCTCGAACAGGCTCTTGGCCATCCCCTCGGCCATTTTGAGCACGGTGTTTCCGACGAACCCGTCGGTGATGATCACGTCCGCCACGCCGGCGAAGAAATCGCGTCCCTCGACGAACCCGATGAAATTCAGCCCGGGTGTGGCCCGCAGGAGGTCCCTCGCCGATTTGACCAGATCGGAGCCCTTCGCCTCCTCCGATCCGATGTTCATCAGGGCGACCCTGGGCGATTCGATCCCGAGCACTTCTTTGGCGAGCACGTCGGCCATCACCCCGTATTGCCACAGGTGCGTCCCCCGCGGCTCGGGGTTCGCCCCCGCGTCGCAGAGCACGATCGGCCCGTGGAACGCGGGGATCGTGACCGCGATGCCGGGGCGGTGCACCCCCGGCAGACGCTTCATGTGCATGATCCCGGCGGCGACGCACGCGCCTGTGTTGCCCGCGGAGATCACGACATCGGCGGGGTTGTCGGCCTTTTTCGACCCGAGCAGGGCCATCTTCACGATCGACGATCCCGTCCGCTGCCGCACGGCACGCGTGGGCATTTCATCCATCGGGATCGAATCGGGGGCGTGGAGGACCGTCAACCGGGGATCGGAAACCCCCCGCTCGGCCAGATGCTCGCGGATCAGGGATTCGTCGCCGATCAGCACCAGCTCGTCGTCATCGCCGAGCACCTCGAGCGCATCGATACAGCCCTTGAGGATGGCGTCGGGGGCGTTGTCGCCGCCCATGACATCGACGGCCAGACGCATTGGTGCTCGTCTCCGTGAACCGGGTGAATCGTTCAGACGCGATCGACACCGATGCCGAGCTTGGGCACCGTGATCCGCAGACCGGCGCGCACATACCCGGACTCCCGGCTCACCCGGTGGTGCCGCTTGGGCATCCCGCTCAGCGGGCAGACGGTCGCTGTCATGGCCTTGAGCGCATCGTGAGAACGACGACGGCGGGTGCGGCCGTGGCTCTGGCGTTGGGCGGGAAGCATGCGGACTCCTCGGCAGAAAAAAGCGGTCCTTGGACCACCGATTGACTTTCAGATCGGAAACGCCGCAACGCGGCGTCCATACGGGCCGTTACGCTAGCGCCGACCCGGCATCGGGTCAATCAGGCGGCTCCGGGACCTCTTCATCGTGTCAACAAGATGATCGGCCGGCTTGCGGCTATTATAGATAATCAAGTCCTTTCTGGGGCATTGGCCCGGAAGGAGCCTCGCATTTGATCGGTATTTGATTGGAATGGCCGCCGAACACACCCAATCTCGATCGACGGGCACGGCATCGGTGATCGGTCCGATCGATGGCATCACATATGATCGGATTCAGTTCGGTTCGCTGTCTTCGACGAACACCGAAGCCGCCCGGTGGGCGACGCGGAACCCGGGTCGCCGGGCGATCATCTCGGCCCGGGAGCAAACCGCCGGGCGGGGGCGACTCGGGAGGGCATGGTCTTCACCGCCCGGGGGGGCTTGGCTGACTGTCGTCTGGCCCGCCACCGATTCCGGGGCTGTCACGCTCGCGGCGGCCGAGGCGGCGTGCTGTGTCATCGATGAGACGATCGGCGATTCCTTGGTCGGCGGTCTCCGCGCCGAGATCCGTTGGCCGAACGATCTTTTGTTGGCGGGTCGCAAGTGCGGCGGTTTGCTCGGCGAGACGGTCGGTACCGATGCGGGCCGGGTTTTGTTGCTCGGCATCGGGATCAATGTCAACAACCATGTGGCGGGGCCTGTGCGCACGCCGGCGGTGTCGCTGGGTGAGATCGCGGGGTGCGAGGTCGACCTGCCCCGGTTCGTGGATCGGCTTTCGGCCGCCCTGATCGGGGCCTTGCTCGCCTGGGACCGGGACGGGTTCGCTCCTGAAGTCCGCGAGCGGGTTGTTCAACGCCTCTGGGGTGTCGGTGCGTCGGTCGAGTTGCACGGGGCGGGCCGACCCGTCGCGGGGGTGCTTGTCGGGATCGATGCCCGGGGTGGGCTGATCGTGGACGTCGATGGTCGGCGTCGGACGTACGTTTCGGGCGAGGTCAGTTGCCGCGGGCCCGCCGGCCCGGCGCGAGAGGAAGGTGTGTGATGAGCGAACGGGTCCCGTTCCCGGTGCTGAGCGCCGACGAGGCGGCGGCGATGATCAACGACGGGGATTTCCTCGGGTTTTCGGGCTTCACACCCGCGGGTTCGGCCAAGGCGGTGCCGCGTTCGCTGGCGGCGCGTGCGCGCGAGCTGCACGGTCGGGGCGAGCCGTTCCGGGTGCGTGTGCTGACGGGTGCCTCGACGAGCGAGGACCTCGACGAGGCGTTGGCGCAGGTGAACGCGATCTCGTGGCGTGCGCCGTATCAGTCGAGCCGATCGCTTCGCAAGCGGATCAACAATCAGGAGACGAGTTTTCTCGATATCCATCTCTCGCACTTGCCGCAGATGCTGGATTACGGGTTCCTCGGCCAGATCAACACCGCGATCGTCGAGGCGATCGACGTGACGGCGGACGGGCGGATCTACCTGAGCTCGTCGGTGGGGTGCACGCCGAGCATCCTGGCGCACGCGGAAAAAGTCATCGTCGAGATCAACGCGTACCACTCGCAGCGTTTGTGGGAGATGCACGACATCCGCCGGCTGCCGCGCCCGCCCCACCGCGACCCGATCCCGATCCAGCACCCGCTTTCGAAGATCGGCACGCCGTTCTGCACGGTGCGGTCCGAGCAGATCGTGGGGGTTGTCTACAACGACGAGTCTGACGGTGTGCCTTCGTTCAGTCCGCCGGACGAGGTCTCGAGCCGGATCGGCGATCACATCGTCGAGTTCCTCTCGCAGGAGATGCACGCGGGGCGGATCCCGCCCGAGTTTCTTCCGCTTCAGGCGGGCGTCGGCAATGTTTCAAACGCGGTGATGGCGGCGCTGGGCGCGCACCCGGAGGTCCCCCGGTTCCAGATGTACACCGAGGTGATCCAGGACACGCAGATCGCGCTGATGCAGGACGAGAAGATCCTCGGCGTCTCGACCAGCGCCATGTCGCTCTCCGACGGCACCATGCAGACCGTCTACGACAACATGGATTACTTCGGCCCGCGGATCGTCCTGCGTCCGCAGGAGCTGACGAACCACCCCGGCGTCGTTCGGCGCCTCGGCGTCATCGGCATCAACACCGTCCTCGAAATGGACATCTACGGCTGCGCCAACTCGACGCACGTCTGCGGCACGCAACTGATGAACGGCATCGGTGGCTCGGGCGACTTTGTCCGCAACTGCTATATCTCGATCCTGCAGGCACCGTCGACGGCCAAGGGCGGGAAGATCTCGACCGTGGTGCCCATGTGCTCGCACATCGACCACAACGAGCACTCGGTCAACGTGCTCGTCACCGAGCAGGGGCTGGCGGACCTCCGCGGCCTGGGCCCGGTCGAACGGGCCCAGCGGATTATCGACAAGTGCGCGCACCCGGATTACAAGGACTATCTCTACGACTACATCGAACGCTCACCGATGGGGCACATCCGCCACGATCTGGGGCGGTGCTTCGACCTGCACAGGGCGTACATGGAGACCGGTGACATGCGTTCGGCTCTGGGTGGCTGAGCAGGATGCCGGATGATCTGTGTTCGATTTGGAACGAGAGGCACAAGCCCGGGTGTTTGTTCATGAACGACGGGTTTTCTCGTATCCGTGCTCATGGGTGCGGACAGAGGGAGTCCGGCCCCACCCCGCGCCGGTCGCCGGGGCGAGGCCGCCGACGCGAAGCGTCGGCGGGTGAGGGGCTACGACTTCTTCCTCGCTTCATTCGACGTCGATCGGCGCGTGCAAACGAACGAGCGGAGACATGATGCCCCTCACCCCGGCCCTCTCCCCGCCAGCGGGGAGAGGGAGGCGGGAACACCCGTATCTTGCTCCAGAAAGCACGAAGATCTTCTGGAATCCGTATTAGCCACAGCCCGCGAGGAAGGCCGCGGCGAACGCGCCCAGGTCCGCCAGATCGAACACGCCGAACGGCTCGGCGAGGTCGGCGGCGGGCTGCTGCGACGTGAACGCGGCGACGAATGCGTTGATGTCCGCCAGGTCGAGCACGCCGGCGGGGTCGGCGAGGTCGGCGGGCGAGCAGGCCGCGCACCCCGGCTCGGGCTGCGGGAAGGTCCAGCCGGCGCCGGAGAACGTGACGATCTCGTTGAGGTCGCGGTTGCGGTGGGCGGCGTAGGGGATGTACCCCGCGTCGCGGCAGTGCTGGATGAAGTCGCTCGCGCGGGCGTCGTTGGCCGACGGGCCGGGGTCGCCCTGCCGGATGACGTAATCGGTCACGAGCACGGTTTTGCCGCGGGCGATGAACTCGTCGAGCTGGGCGATGCGGTAGGCGGTTTCCGCGGGTGGTTGCGGCGTGACCTCGTCGTAATAGAGATCCTCGATGCCGATACCGTTGACTGCGGCGAAGTATCGGGCTGTTTCGCCGTCGAGCGCGTCGTTGTCGTCGCGGATGATGTCCGAGGCGTTCTGGGGGAAGACGAGGAAGGCGGGGTTGGTCTGCCGGGCGTGGGCGGCGATGGCCTCGATGAAGTCGATCATTTTCGAGCGGGCGTCCATGCGCGTCAGCTCGGGCTGCGTCTCGGACCAGTATTGATACCCGTCGATGATGTCGAGATAGACCCCGTCGAAGCCGGCGGCGGCGATGCGTTCGAGGGGGGACGTGCCGTCGCCGGTGCCGACGATGATGTTCTGCCAGTCGGGGTCCCAGTAGCGGACCTTGAAATTGCCGGGCCAATCGGGGTCGACCGGCCCGAGCCACGCCGGCGCGACACCGGGCACGGGGTTGCCCTGCGCGTCGACCCAGGCGGGGTCCCAGTAATCGCGGTAGTCCTCGGCCTCGCCGATGCTCAGGTACGCCAGCACCTTCGTGTGGCATTCGCCGCCGGTCTGGATCTGGTCGACCTCGGCGGGTGTGAACATCGAGTCGGCCCACGACCCGTCCTTGGCGGGTTCGAGCACGAGCCAATCCGCCCCGGTGCCCGCCAGTTGGGCGACGGACAGCGTCTCGGGCTGGAGGACGTAGACCAGATCGGGCGTCCCGGCGTGAACGGTTGCAGCGGCGATCGGGGCGAGAAGAACGAAGCGTGCGGCTCTCATGCGGATCTCCTGCACACCCATTCGGGTGATTCGTCGGGATGTTTCGTCGAAAACAGGATTGATCGGCCGGAGTATGGGGCGGCTGGCCCAAAAAGGCCGCGACATCGGGCGTTTTTCGGAGTGCATCGGGAGCGATATTCGATTAGAATATGGACGAAGGCGGTTCTCGCCATGACAGAGCCCGTGGGACAGATTCAGGAATACGACGACATTATTCCGCTCGAGCCGGAGCCGGAGCCACCGGTCACGCGCGTGGTGGTTGATCCTTCGATCCCTCCGCCGTCGGCCAAGGGCAAGCTGCGGATGCTCGAGGAATGCGAGCAGCGTGAGCACGAGGCGTACCACGTCCCGGCGATCATGCTCGGTGTGGCGCTGCTGGCGGCGTTCGTGATCACCCCGATCAACGCGGCGTTCGGCCCCATGGCCAGCGGTGAGCCCTGGCTGGCGCTCGGGGTGTACGCGATGACCTACACCATCGGCGTGGCGCTCGGGCTGCTGCTCAACGAGGTGTGCTCGATCTTCGGCATCGTGACCGAAGCGCCCTGGAAACTGACGGCCCTGCGCATCGCCGCGACGTTCGCGGTCTCCGATGTCGTGGCGATCCTGTGTGCGGTGCTGCTCAAGACCCCGTTCATCCCGGAGGGCGTGGCGCTGATCGTGTTCTACTTCCTCATCCGCTGGTTCGAGGATCTCGAAATGCAGGACGCGGCGGTGATGACGATCGTGCTCTATCTTCCCAAGTTCTTCATCGGGATGGGCATCGCCATGAAAGTCGGGCTGATCTGAGCAAGCACCTGCCCGCGGGGTGTATGGCCGACACGGAACTGCCGGGTGTTGTCAGGTTAGATCGGCCCGGACGATATCGTCCGGCTATGCCCCGGTCGGGTGTGTCTGCGGCGGCCGATCAGCGGGCCGCCAGCGCGATCTGCCCGGCGCTGATCCCCGCGTCGTTGCAGGGGATCTGATTCCCGAAGATGATTTCGTGGTGCGGCGGCAACAGCGATCTGAGAATCTCCAGCAACATCCTGTTCTGCCACACGCCCCCGGATATCACGATCGCCGATCGCTGTCCTTCCGCATCCCGGATCGACGACGCGATGCTCCGCGCCACGGCGTGATGGAACCACGCGGCGAGGTCTTCAACGGCGACACCGTTCAAGCGGGCATCGACCATGGACCGGATCATGCCCGGAGTGCTCATCGGTACACGAAGGCCCGGCCCGCGACTCGCATCGCCGCGGCGGGCGAGGTGTTCGAGCCAGATCGCGGCTTGTCCTTCGTACGTGATCTCGCGTGTGAACCCGCACACCGCGGCGGCGGCGTCGAACACACGCCCGGCCGAGGTAGAGCGAATCGTCCGCGTTCCTGAGGCGATCATCGACTGCGCCCGTCGGAATCGCGGGGGGAAACGGAACGGTTCACGCTGCATGATGTCCGGATCGATGTCCGGGATATAGGCGGCGCACGCCTGGACGGGGTGTCGAGCGGCCGCGTCGCCGCCCGGCATGAGGACAGGCGTGAATGACGAAACACGTTCGAAACCGTCACGGATCGACCCGCGGAAGATCTCGCCGCCCCAGATCGTGCCGTCGCGGCCGAACCCCGTGCCGTCGAGGGCAACGCCGATGACCGGCACGTCGAACAGGCCGTGCTCGAGGAGGGCCGCGGCGATGTGTGCTTCGTGGTGTTGGACGGGGACGAACCCGGCAGCGTCGATCTCGAGTGCGGCGCGGGTGGAGACGTATTCGGGGTGCATGTCGTGGGCGATGATGAGCCGGCATCGATCGATCGCGTACATGTTCAGCAGGTCGTCGATGGTCTCGTGAAAGGCCCGGTCGGTTTCGAGGTCGCCGAGATCGCCGATGTGTTGGCTCATGAACACCTCGCCGCCCGTGGCGAGTGCGATCGTGTTCTTGAGATCGGCGCCCACGGCGAGGATGGGTGCGTCGGTCTCGAGCGACGCGACGCTGCCGGGGGCGTACCCGCGTGATCGCCTGATGACGAAGGGCCTGCCGAGACGGACGGACGCGACCGAGTCGTCGACCCGGCGCTGGATGGGGCGTTCGCCGATGAGGAAGCCGTCGGCGATGCCTTCCATGCGTTCCACGGCGTCGTCATCGCGGTACGCGATCGGCTCGCTCGACCGGTTCGCGCTCGTGAGGACGATCGGGTCCGGGGCGTCGCTTCGGAAGAGCAACTCGTGCAGGGGGGCGTAGGGGAGCATCAGCCCGATCTCGTCGGTGTCGGGTGCGATTAGGGGGTGGGGCGATCGAGCGGGCGCGAGCACGATCGGGCGGGCCGGGCCGGTGAGCAGGTCGATGTGGGCGTCGGTGAGCACCGCGAGGGACCGGGCCGACTCGACGGATGAGATCATGACCGCGAAGGGTTTCTCTTTCCGATATTTCCGTTCGCGCAGCGCGAGCACCGCCGATTCGTTCCTCGCGTCGCACGCGAGGTGGTAGCCCCCGATGCCCTTGATCGCGAGGATTCGGCCCTCGCCGAGCATGGCCGCGGCCCGGTCGATCGCATCGGCACCCAGGGCCGGCTCGGCCCCGTTCTCGCGCAGGAAATAATCCGGGCCGCACCGCGGGCACGCGACCGGCTGGGCGTGGTACCGACGGTCGGCGGGGTTCTCGTATTCGGCCCGGCAGGTGTCGCAGAGCGGCCAGTCGGCCATCGTCGTTCGCGGTCGGTCGTAGGGAAGCGAACGGATGATCGAGTATCGCGGGCCGCAGTTGGTGCAATTGATGTAGGCGTATCGGTACCGGCGGTCGGCGGGGTCGAGCATCTCCCGGAGGCACTCCTCGCACATCGGGAGGTCGGGGCTGATGCGCGTCGTGGGCGAGCCCGACGCGTTGCTGTCACGGATGCTGAACGAGCCGAAGCCCTCGAACGCCGCCGGTTCGACGACGACTTCGGCGACAACCGCCGCGGGCGGGTGACGCGATCGGATGTCGTCGAGGAAGGCGTGGATTGCATCGGGTGTGCCCTCGGCGTGGATCTCGACGCCGCGTGTGCCGTTGAGCACCCAGCCGTTGATTTTGTGCTCGGCGGCGAGCCGGAAGACGAAGGGGCGGAACCCGACCCCCTGCACGGTGCCGCGGACCCTGATGGAGCGTGCATATCCCGGAGCCATCAGCAGATTCTCGGGAGCGGATCACCGACGAGGATATCGATGACTCGTTTGGCGCCGAACGGGGTGCGGCCGACGACACGGCCGGGGTGGTCGGCGGTGATCGAGCCGATGACGCGGGCTTCCCGTCCCCCGGGTGTTTCGGCGAGCGCCCGCAGCGCGTCGTCCGCTTTTTCCGGCGCGACGACCGCGACGAACTGGCCCTCATTGGCGACGTGCAGGGGGTCGAGGCCGAGCAGCTCGCACGCGCCCCGGACGGTGTCGCGGACGGGGATCGCCTGCTCCTCGAGCAGGACGCCGACGGGGGCGGCGTCGGTCAATTCATTGAGGACCGTGGCGACGCCGCCGCGGGTCGCGTCTCGCATCCATCGGACATCGCCCCCGAGCGCGTCGATGAGGGCCCGCGTGAGCGGGAGGACCGATCGAGAATCGCTGACCAGATCGGCCTCGATGTCGATCTCGCCCCGCGCGATCATCACGGTGATGCCGTGGTCTCCGATGGGGCCGCTCACCAGCACGGCATCGCCCGGCCGGACACGGTCTTCGGCGAGGTCCGCGTCGTCGCGCACGATGCCGAGGCCGGTGGTGTTGATATACAGCCCGTCGCATTTTCCGTTTTCGACGACTTTCGTGTCTCCGGTCGCGATGGGGACACCCGCGGCGCGGGCGGCATCGGCCATCGCATCGACCTGTTCTCGGAGGTGATCGATATCGAGGCCCGCTTCGAGCACGAAACCGGCGCTCAGCGCGAGCGGCTCGGCGCCCGAGACCGCGAGGTCGTTTATTGTCCCGTGGACAGCCAGCGACCCGATGCACCCGCCGGGGAACGTGTGCGGGCTGACGACGAAGGTGTCCGTCGTCAGCGCCAGCCGCGTGCCGCGGGCATCCAGAATCGCGGCGTCGCCGAGGCGGTCGAGGGATTCGTTCGAGAATGCGGGTGTAAAGACGCTTTCGACGAGGCGTCGTGCGGCCCGGCCCCCGGCTCCGTGCTGCATCGAGATCCGGCTGTCGTTGAAGGTGGTCGGGGGCATGTCAGTCCGTCGATCCGATCGTGACATCGGCGTATTTGTACTGGGCCGCGCAGGCGCCTTCGCTCGAAACCATGAGCGCCCCGACGGGTGTTTCCGGCGTGCACGCGTTGCCGAACAACCGGCAGTCGCGGGGCTTGATCGCCCCCTTGAGCACATCCCCGCACTGGGCCTCGACGGGGTCGGGGAAGGTCTGCCCGTGCACGCCGATCTGTTTCTCCGCGTCGAACTCGGCGAACTCTTCGCGGATCGCGTAGGCGGAGTGCGGGATCCGGCCCAGGCCCCGCCACTCGAAAGAATCGCGGGTCTCGAAGACGAGGTCGAGCGCGGCGCGGGCGGCGGGGTTGCCCTCCCACGGGAGGGCGCGCGAATATTGATTCTCGACTTTCGCGGTGCCGTCTTTCATCTGCCTGAGGATCATCGCGATGGATTGCATGATGTCCACGGGCTCGAAGCCGGAGACCACGATCGGCCGCCCGTAGTCCTCGGCGATGAACCTGTACGGCTCGCATCCGATGACCGTGGACACGTGCCCCGGCCCGATGAACGCGTCGAGGCGCATGTCGTCCATGTCCAGCAGGGCGCGGATCGCCGGGTTGACGAGGATGTGGTTGCAGAACACGAAGAAGTTTCCGACGCCGGCGGCCTTGGCGCGCATGATCGTCACGGCCGTCGACGGGGCCGTGGTTTCGAACCCGATCGCGAAGAACATGACCGGGCGTTCCGGGTTTTCCTGCGCGATCTTGAGGGCGTCGAGCGGGCTGTAGACCATGCGGATATCCGCCCCGCGGGCCTTTGATTCGAGCGGGCTTCCGGTCGAGCCGGGGACGCGCATCATGTCACCGAAGGCGGTGAAGATCAGGCCGTCCTGCTCTGCCATGGCGAGCCCGACATCCATGCGGCCCATCGGGAGCACGCAGACGGGGCAGCCGGGGCCGTGGATCAGGTCGATGTTGTCGGGGAGCAGTTGCGAGAGGCCGAACCGGAAGATCGAATGGGTGTGGCCGCCGCAGATCTCCATGATGCGGTAGGTTCTGCCGGGATCGACCAGGCCGGCGATCTCGTCGGCGAGCCGCCGGATGGTCCTCGCGTCGCGGAACTCATCCACGTATTTCATGGTTGAATCTCCCGCCGCGGCACCCTGCCGATCGCGACCCCCTGCTGAACCAGGACGGTGTCGCCGACTCCGGCGTCGGGCACGAGATCGATCGCGATCGTGACGGTCTCACCGGTCGCGGTCACCGCCCGCGCATCGGAACCCGCGATGGACTCGATCACGGCATGCTCCGCGGCGTCGGCACAGACCGAGCAGCTCCGGGCCTGTTGATCGTTCACGATTGGGACTCCCCGTGAGAGCCGAACGTATAACCCTCGGTTTCTGCCTTCGCTTCGTCCAGATCGCCGAGCATTTCGAGAACGCGCAGCTGTTCCTCGGCGTACTCGGGGCTGATTTTGCTCATCGCGAAGCCGACGTGGATCAGGACCCAATCCCCTTCGACGAGCGTCTCGTCGATCAAAAGATCGGTGTTGATCTTGCGTTTCGCGCCCAGAACACCTACGACGGCGAGATTCGTGTCGTGATCGATGGACTCGATCTGTCCCGGGATAGCGAGGCACATGATGCACTCCTCGTCGCGACGGACGATTCTGGGTCCGTGACCGAATCATAAGCCGGCGGTTGCGACCGGCGGACGCGCACGGGGGTGGGGCCGATCGGTGTTGGCGCGGGGCTGGTTCTTCGGGTTCTTGCATGTGTCGCGGGTGTCGCGGGTGTCGCGGCCCGGGAAAGTGTTCGTCAGTCACCGTCCCCCGCCGCGGCCAGATACCATTGAGAAACCCCGTTCGATGATCGGGGCACACCGGCCCACCCCATGCACGAGCTTTCGATCGCCACCAGCCTCGTCTCGCTCGTCGACGACGCCCTCGAAAGCGCCGGGGAGGCCGGCACGGTCGAGGCCGTCCGGGTGAAGGTGGGCGCGTTGTCGGGCGTGGTGGTCGAGGCGCTCGAGTTCGCGTGGGGCGTCGCCGTCGAGGGCACGCGCTGCGAGGGCGCCCGGCTGGAGGTCGAGCGGGTCCCGGCTGTCGTGCGGTGCGGCGAATGCGGCGCCGAGACGACGCTGGATCATCCCCCGGTCTTCGCCTGCGGGTCGTGCGGCCGGCCCGCGTCCGAAGTCATCAGCGGTCGGGAACTCGACCTGATCGCCCTCGAACTGGAACAGACACAAGCAACCGCCGACCCGGCACCGGAGGACCACCATGCCGCCCCGAATCCTTGAGGTCCGGACCAGAATCCTGAAAAAGAACGACGAGATCGCGCGGGCGCTGCGGTCCAGGTTCGAACAGCACGGCGTCTATGTCGTCAATGTTGTTTCCAGCCCGGGCGCGGGCAAGACCGAACTGCTGACCCGGGTCATGGGCGCACTGCGAGACCGCGGGCTCACCGTCGCCGCGGTCGTCGGGGATCTCGCCACGGAGAACGACGCGGCCCGCCTCGCCCGGAGCGGATGCCCCGCGAAGCAGATCCTGACGGGCACGATGTGCCACCTCGAGGCGGACATGGTCGAACACGCGATCGCCGATTTCGACCTGCACGAACTCGACGTGCTGTTCATCGAGAACGTCGGGAACCTCGTCTGCCCGCAGGGCTTCGACCTCGGCGAGGACCTCCGCATACTCCTCTTCCCGAGCACCGAGGGCGAGGACAAACCGCTCAAGTATCCGACGCTGATCAATACCTGCGATCTGGTCGTGCTGAGCAAAATGGACCTCGCCGAACCGGTCGGGTTCGATGTCCGGTCCGCCCGCGCCAACTGCGAAACCGCCCGGCCCGGCGTCCCGATCATCGAGACCTCGGCGCGAACCGGCCGGGGAACCGCCGACGTGGTGGCGTTCCTCGCCGACAGGATTGATGCCAAGCGGGACACGCCCGCAGAACGGACGGCATGATCGCCCACCTCGCGGAGTTCGGCGGGTATTTTCGGGATTCGGGCGCGGCCGCTCTGCCGGGCGCGGCGGGTTTCATCGCGGGAGTCGCCCACGTGCTGACCGGGCCCGATCACATGGCCGCGGTCGCCCCGCTGGCGATCGAACGGCGTCGCCGGGTCTGGCAGGCGGGCCTGCTGTGGGGCATCGGGCATTCCGGGAGCGTCTGGGCGCTCGCCGCCATCGCGTTGCTCTTCCGCGAATCACTCCCGATCGGCGCGTTGAGTGCGTGGGCGGAACGGCTGGTCGGGCTGGTCCTGATCGCGATCGGCCTGTGGGGCTTGCGAAGCGTGGCCCGGCTCCACGTACACACCCACCCCCACACGCACGGAGACCCCGACGGCACGCCGCACACCCACACCCATGTCCACGCGGCCGTCCCCGGGGAGGAGCATCAACACCGCCACCTTGCGCACCGCCACACGCACGCACTGCTCGGCATCGGGGCGCTCCACGGCATGGCCGGGACATCGCACCTGCTCGGTGTCCTGCCCGCTCTCGGGATGCCCACCCGCGCGGGCGCGATCGGCTACGCCATCGCCTTCGGGGTCGGCTCGATCATCGGCATGGGATGCTTCGCCGGCGCGATCGGCGCGTTGATCCGGGCGGCGGATTCAACGGGGCGGAGCATCACCAAGGGCCTCATGTCGATCAGCTCGCTCACCGCGATCGCTGTCGGCGCGTGGTGGCTCGCCGTGACGTTGCCTTGAGCAATCGCCGGGGCCGCGGGCGCACCACCCGCCAAGGCGCGGGGGGTGCGGGGGGCGATGCGGGTGTGTCGCCAATGGAGCGGAGGAGACTCGAACTCCCAACTTCCAGCTTGCAAAGCTGGCACTCTACCAATTGAGTTACCGCCCCGGTGTCGCCATGATAGCGCCCGCGCCCGGCCCGTCGTGATCGGCCGGCCTTGCGCAGCGGCCGCGCGCCCGCGGCCCGGCGCGTGAGCGTTCAATCCTCGAGGAGCACGCCGCTCATCACCCACGCGGTCAGCAGAATACCGGCGGCGATTGCGGCGTAGATCAGCCTGATCCGACCCGAGGCCGACGATCGCAGCACCGCGATCAACCAGACGCCTAGGGGCACCGCGAAGGCCAGCATGATCACACCCCGCCTGGCCGCCCGGCCCCGCCGACCTCCACCCCGGCCGGCGTGACTCACAGCAGGGTCCCCCGGAGGATCAGGATCGCGACGATGAAGTAGATCGTGAGCCCGCTGACATCCATGATCGTGGCGACGAACGGGCTCGAACTGGCCGCCGGGTCGAGGCCGAGCCTGTGCAGCATGAGCGGGAGCAGCGAACCGACAATCGACCCCCACAGCACGACGCCCACGATCGCGGTGCCCACCGTGAAGCCGACCATCCAGGGGTGCTCCGTCGGGGTGATGCCGAGCGAGTGCGCGATCAGCACGACGCTCAAGCCGATGGTTCCCAGGATCGATCCGAGCATCAGTCCCGTGCAGAGCTCACGGAGGCACACGCGCCGCCACTCGCCGGGGTGGACATGATCGAGGGCGAGAGCGCGGACGAGCATGCTCGACGCCTGCGAGCCCGTGTTGCCCCCGCTCGAAAGGATCATCGGGATGAACACCGCCAGCACGGCCGCGGTCGCCAGCTGGTCCTCGAAAAACCCCATCACCGCGATCGTCCCGGTCTGGAGGACGATCAGCAGCGCCAGCCAGGGCGCCCGTTTCTTGAGCATCTCGCCGAAACCCGTCGAGAGGTACGGCGCGTCGAGGGCCTCGAGACCACCGAGCTTGTGGATGTCTTCGGTCGCCTCTTCCTCGGCCACGTCGGCCACGTCGTCGTACGTCACGATCCCCACGAGCAGGCCCAGCCCGTCCACCACCGGCAGCGCCGAGCGGTCGTGCTTGCCCATCAGACGGACGGCCTCCTCGCGGTCGTCCATCGCGCTCAGCGTGACATACCGACCGTCCATCAGCGTCTCGACCGGGTCGGCGGGGTCCGCCAGCAGCAGGGGCCGGATGTGGATGTCGTCGATCAGCCGGCCGTCGGCGTCGACGACGTAAATCCAGTTCACGGTCTCGGCGTCCTGCCCGTACCGCCGGATCTGCTCGAGCGCCTGGCCCACCGTCCAGTCCCGCCGGATCTTGACGTAGTCCGGCGTCATCAGCCGGCCCACCGACTCGGGCGGATACCCCAGAATCGCCTGCGTCTCGCGACGCGACTCGGGGCTGAGGCTGTTGAGGATCCGCCGGGCCACCTGATTCGGCAGCTCGTCGATCAGCTTGGCCCGGTCGTCCGGGTCCATCTCCTCGATCACCCGGACCGCCCGCTCGGTGCCCAGTTCGGCGATCAGCGTCTCCTGGTCGTCCGCCTCCAGATTCGAGAACACCTCCGAGGCGTCCTCGCGGGGGAGCACGCGGAACGCGATCGCCGCCTCGGCCTGCCCCTCCTGTTCGATCATGCCCGACAACAGCTCGGCGATGTCGGCGTGGTCCAGCAGTTTCAGCGCATCGCGCACCTCGCGGAATGATCCCTCGCGGATCAGTTCCATCACGTCGGGCTCGAGGAGTTGTACGGTCGGGCTCGACAAGGGCGAATCTCCGCTGCATCAGGAAAACCGGGCGGCGGATCATACGGGCCGACACGCCGGTATTACATCACCACAAGCAGCACCCCGAACCACACACCCACCGCGACCATCACCACGCAGGTGTAGCCCACGATCTCTCGAGCCTTGACCCCCGTGATCGCCAGCAACGGCAGGGCCCAGAACGGCTGCAACATATTCGTCAGCTGATCCCCGTACGCCACCGCCATGATCATCTTGCCCGGCGAGATCCCCGCCGCCGCCCCGGCCTCGAGCGCGATCGGGCCCTGGATGCCCCACTGCCCCCCGCCGCTGGGCACGAACATGTTCACCGCCGCCGCGCTGAGGTATGTCATCAGCGGGATCGTCGAATGCCCGCCCGCCTCGGCCAGTGCCCGGCTGAACGAATCGATGAGCCCACTCGACACCAGCAGCGCCATGATCCCCGCGTAGAGCGGGAACTGGAGGATGACCCCGGCGCACCCGCGCGCCCCGTCCTCGACGGCGCGCACATACCGCGCCGTCGAGCCGTGCAGCAGCAGGCCGAGGCCCAGCATCAGCGCGTTGATCTCGTTGAGCCCGACGCGGCCCGGCCCGTCGACCGAGCCGAAACGAACCACCGCCGCGATGAACAGCAGCCCGAGCGCCCACGCCAGCGGGGGCGACTCGTGCAGCAGATCCGGGAAAGTTTTCGGCGGCGCGTGCCCCAATGATCTCCCCGCGTAAGCGGGGGGACTCCCGCCCTCGTCGCTCTCCTTCCCCTCGCTCGCGCGAGGGGCTCTCTTGGACTCCGACGCGCCAACGCCATACGCCGCGAACGTGCGCACGTCTTCATCCCCCTTCGGCGACAGCAGCCAGAGCACGAGCGGGATCAGCACCAACACGCCCGCCGCCGCGAGCAGGTTCATCGGGCTGAGGAGCGTCTCGCTGAGCGGCACGCCGTCGGCGAAACGCTGGAGGACCTCCGCCGGCAGCACCTTGGCCGCCCCGGCGCGGGTGGTCATCGTCAGCGGGGCCGACCCGCTCAGCCCGCCGTGCCAGACGAGCAGGCCCATGTACCCGGCCGCCGCGAGCAGGGGGTAGTGGGCCCGGATGCCCCTCGATTCGAGCGACCGCCCGACCTCGCGCGCCAGCAGCGCCCCGACGATCAGCCCCAGGCCCCAGTTGATCAGCCCGAAACCGGCGGCGACCAGCCCGACCATCGCCGCGGCCGAGGCCCCGGTCCGGGGCAGCCGGGCAAGCGCCGCGATCAGCCGGCGGACCGGCCCGCTGGAGGCCAGCGCGTGGCCCGTGACGAGGATCAGGCACATCTGCATGCCGAAGGCGAGGAACCGCCACAGCCCGTCGTCGGCCCGCCACGCGTCGAGCAGATACAGCACCCGGCCCTGGTCGTCCGGCTTGCCCGGGAAGGTGCCCAGCGTGATCGCGAGCACGCCCGTGATCAGCGTCAGCAGCACCGCCAGCACGAACGGGTCGGGGGCGGTCCGCTCGAACACCCGGCTGATGTGCTGCCCGATTCTGGAGATCATGCCGGGAGCCTACCGCGCCGGGGGATGGTGTGAGAAATCGCCGACGGTTGATGCGCCCGACGGCGCGACGGGCGTTGTCTTCAGCTCATGTCGATATCCCGCACGCCCCGCAGCTGACGCATCCGTTCCGTCGATTCGCGGAAATACTCCCGCACGCGGTCGGCGTCGCGGATCGAACCCAGCACGATGTGCGGCGTCCGCTCGTCCGTGCTCGTCACCTCGATCGTCCCCAGCCCGAGCACGCGCTGGTGCAACGGCTGGGTATAGCCCAGATCGCGCACGCGGTACAACTCGACCTCCTCCGTGTGCCGGGCCAGGATCCCCCAGCGCCATTTGAGCCGCTCGGTCGTCAGCGTGTATCGCGTCGTCGCGGTCTTGAGATAGCGATACCCCGCGAACGCCAGCGGGATCACCGACAGCAGGAACAGCCACCACACGCCGAAATAGAACGAGGCGACGATTAGCAGAATCGGGATCAGCACCACGCACAGGGCGTACCAGTGGGCGTTGACCCACTGGCTCGGGCCGCCCGACCAGAGTTCTTCCTCCGGGGCGGGCGCGGCTTCGTCGGGTTGATGGGCGTTGTCGTCGGTCATGTCGTCAGCGTACACGCTCGTTGTTCGGAAAGACGGGCGTTCCCGTTCACCACCGCAGATCACGGAAGCGTTTCAACGACCACCGCCGCGGCCGCGGGCCGATGCCACGCCGACGGCGGGCGGTCCCACCAGAGCACGTCGCCCGCGTCGGGGGCCGGCTCGATGGGGTTGGGTGCGCTCAGCCTGCGGAGTTCGACATCCAGCCCTAGCTCCTCGAGCGCCCCCAGCAGCGATGCGATCGCCGTCGGTGTCGCGTCCAGCCGGGCCGTCCACACCGACCGGACCGGGTGGACCAACTCGCCTGCGGGCGCATGGCTCCCCGACGCGAAGACCAACCGGCCGGGTTCGGGCAGATCGATCCTCGCCAGGGCCGCGTCCGGCACACCCGGCGAGACCGTCCATGAACCCGCGTGGATCGCCATGGCCTCCAACGCCGGGCGGATCGAAGCCGATGCCCCGCCACGGGCGACCAGCGCGAGCCGGCCTTCCCGCAGCAACCCGACGGCCTCGGCCAGCGAGGGCACACCCCCGAGCGTCACCGGGGCCGGTGCGTCCGCCGCCGGATGCCGGGGCTGAACATCTCCCGCGACTGCCAGCGGCGCGGGATCCATCGCCGGGTCCACGTCTGCACGATGCCCAGCGGCTCTGCGGTCCGCCTGAGCCTCGGGCGCTGCCGGTGCCGGCCCGAACCACCGCATCACGTTCAGCCCGACCACCCCGCCCACGAGCAGCACGACCGCCGCGGCCATGGCCGGGACCACCGGCAAACGACGCCGGCGTGGTCGGTGTGTGCTGAGCCGCGGTGCCGGGGGCGGCCGGTCGTCGCCCTGTTCGAGCAGGCGGAGCGCCCGCTGATCCACCTCCCCCATCGCCCTGTCGATCGCCGCGTCGAGCAGCCAATCCGGGGCCGGTTCGGTTTCAAGGGCCATCAGCGCGGCCCGGTCCCGGCGCATCGCCCCGAGCCGACCGGGCAGGTCGTTGCCCCCATCGCCGGCTTGTTCGATCTGTTCGAGGTGTTCGGCCTCGGTGTTGTCGTTCATTCGTCGACCGCCCCGCGCCCGTCGGCGCCTCCGTCCTCTTCCATCGCCTCCATCGCCGCCCGCAAAGCGGCTCTGGCGCGAAACAGCCGGCTCTTGACCGTTCCCACCGGCAGATCGAGAGCCGACCCGATCGCCGCGTAATCCAACCCCCGGACATCCCGGAGCACGAGCACGGCCCGAAAATCAGGCCGCACGGCGTCGAGGGCCCGCTCGACCCGTCGCCGGGGGTCTTCTCTTTCTTCGACGCCATCCACGCCGCCGGGTTCCCCTGCATGGGGCGACTCAATCGAATCGGGGTGTTCCAGACCGATGATCCCCCCGATCCGGCGCATCCGTCGCCCGCGGGCACGGTGCCAGCTCAGGCAGACGTTGATCGCCACCCGGGTTGTCCATGTCGAGAGGCTCGCCCGGCCGTCGTAGCCCCGCAAGCCGTGGATGATCTTCACGAGCGCATCCTGGGCCAATTCCTCGGCATCGGCCCGGTTCGAGACCATCCGCCGGCAGACGGCGTAGACGCGGTCCACCTCGGGCCTCAGCAACGCGTCGAGCGCCTCACGGTCGCCTTCCTGCGCACGTTTGAGGATGTCCGGGTCGGGCCGATCCACGGCCAATCGTACAGAAACCCGTTCGGCACGGTCAGTCGTCCGCGCTCAGCAGCGGATAATCGGGCACGGGGATCGCCGAGAACGCCAGAAAATCCGTGTTGCGGATCACCCGCCCCACCGTTTCCGGGTCCCGGGCGGCGCTGAACGACAGGCTCATCCGCCCGCTGCCGATCAGGTCCTTGAACCCCGCCGACGACGACACCAGACGCATCGTCGCGTTCAGGATTCGCCCCTTGAATCGGCTCCCCGCAGGCCGATCGCCCGGCAGCAGGAATCCCCCGCCCGCGTAGATCCCGTACTCACCACCCGCCAGCACGATGTACCGCAGCGTCACCGTGCAGGCGGTCGGCTCGATCGGTGTCCGGCCCGCCTTGGGCGCGATGAACATCCGCGCGAGGATCACCTGCCCCACCGCGGCATCCATCGCCTCGCGGTCCTGCAACGTCTCGCGGTCCAGGTCCGAGAGCACGATGTCGGCCGAGTTGTTGTCCGCCGAATCGAACACCCGCGTCAGGAAACGGGGGGCCAGTTTTGTCGGCTGTTCGTCCGATATGAACTCGCCCCGGCCACCGCCGCCCACGCCGATCAGCCGGCACCCGAATTGGGTGATCAATATGAACAGGGCGAGGACAACGGTCAAAACGGCTCGGGTCATCCCGAAAAGCGTAGCAAATCTCGACCGAGCCAGCACCTTGATCCGACTTCGCCGGTACACGATAATGCAGAGAGTCTTTTTTGATAGGGAGGTTTTGGGTGTACGGGATCAATACCACAACTCGGATCGCCCTCGTCCTGGCCGGATCAGCCCTGCTGATCGGCACCGCCCCGGCCGGCCGGATCACGCTTTCGAACAGGATCGGGTTGAACGACCCGTACGGCGGGAGCCGGTTTGCCCAGTCCCTCCACGAGCTGAGCGAACAGGGCAAGTTGAGCCCACCGCCGGCGCGGCTGCAGATCGATCGGGACTACATCGAAACCTACTGCTATCCCAACATCTATTTGAACCCCTATCAGTATGAGCCACCTTTTTATTACGGGTATGACTATGAGTATCCATACTCGGATTACCCTTACGGCATCGACAATCGCCTCCGCAGCGGGCAGCAGCCGTCAAGCCAGATGACGCCGCCCCCGGCAACCACACAGACGCCGAGTGCGCCGCCCGCCGCCCCCGCGGCTCCACCGAGCGATCTTGAGAAGGCCCGTGCCGCGTTCGCCGCGGGCAAGGCGCAGGAGGCTTCTCGGTTGTATCAGAATTTCCTCGACGAGAACGCGGACGATTTCGCCGCCACCGCCGAGCTGGCCGCGGTGTTGATCGCCGACGGTCGACTCGACGACGGGGCCGCGACGATGCTGCTGGCGTACCGCTCGGACCCGGGGCTGGCGTCGCGTCCGCTCTCCGATCGTGTGCTGCTCCGGAAACGGGCCTGGCGGGAACTCGTCATCCGGGCGGTCCGGCACGCGCACAAACGCGGCAGCGCGTCGAGCTGGCTGACCGTGGCGGTGCTGATGCAGGCCGAGGGCCGGCCCCGGGTGGCGCTGCGGATGCTCGAACGGGCGGAGCAGGCGGGTCTTGATCGGTCGATCGCGGCCCCGCTGGCCGCCGTGCTGCGGTGAGCATGGTTCCAGTTCACAATTTACTTTTGTTACCGCATCCGGGTAACTGCTCGAAATTCGGACCGATGCAGGGCACCGATCGATCCATTCAGAGCTACATCGTATTGCATTTCCATCGTCGTTGCGAGTCTGGCTCGGAACGCTGTGGTATAATTGAGCCGTGAAGAAAAAAAGGTGCACCATCCTGCACATGCTGGTGCTCGGCACCCTTGCCTTGTCGCTCAGTATGGAAGCAGTCGTGCACTGGTCTTCACATCTGTACGGAGATGAATATCCTCAACTTCGGGTTGACTCCGCGACACATTCCACTGGTGAATGCGGGGATGCACAGCTTGCCGAGCGTTCATCTCAGCCGTCCTCCCCTGCCAAGCATCCCCAACCGAAGCCGCATCGGCACGACAACTGCCCCGTGTGTCAGTCGTTGGCCAACGGCTTGCCCAAACCAATCGGGCAGCGGCCCGCGTTCTTCGCTGTCAAGCTTGTGCGGCGCGTCACCTCGCCGCCTTCTGATCGGGTGATCAACCTGCCCCTGCTCAGACGCCAGTCTCCGCGCGATCCCCCGCGAGACGACCCGGCCTTCATTTTCTCTTTGTAAATACGGCCGCGCCAACTGACCAGATTTCCGTCTGACCGGTATGCGCCGTCCGTCCGGGTCTGCTGAGCAGCGCTCAACAGCATAGCACATACCCCGGATCGCCTCCGGCGATCATGATCACACATGGAATTCTCACCATGAAGTATCCGACTTTCTGGCTGGTCTGCGCCGTGATTGCGCTGCCGGCCGCGTACACCCCGTGCCGGGCCGCCGACGTGCCACAACCGAACCCCGCCGAAACCGCGGATGCCCCGGTTTCACTCGAAGATCTCCTCCGGGCGTATCAGGATCTCCAGAAACGGGTGGAGGCGCTCGAACGCCAGCATCAGGAAGATCAGAAACGGCTCGAGGCGTTCGAAAACCGGGCGGGATCGAACGTGTCTCTGCCGTCTGTTCAGCCGCTCGCGAGCACGCAGAATCAGAACTCGAACAACATCGCCAACCCGCCTGAAGCATCGCCCTGGCTCGGGAACGCCGGGCAATCTCCGGGCGGCGGGGGCGCCCCGCCGGCCGCCGGCGGTCCGCCCCAGAACAACCAGGCCGCCAATGTGCTCGGGCAGGGCAACCTCTACAACCCTTCGATCACCTTCTTCGGTGACCTCGGGTACAGCGCGAGTTCGGACGGGAGCGACAAAGCATCCAACCGATTCAACCTCCGGGAGTTCGAGCTCGACGCTCGCGCGGCGATCGCCCCCTTCGCCGACGGTGTCTTCATCGGAACCTTCGGCGAAGAGCTCTCCCCCGACGGGAGCGGCGGCGTCAACATCGCAACGGTGGTGGATGTCGAGGAGGGGTATATCCATTTCCACCAGTTGCCGTACGACCTGACCGCGAAGGTCGGCAAGTTCCGATCGGCTTTCGGCGCGGGCAACCCCCTGCACACCCACGACACGCCACAGGTCGATCGCCCCCTGGCCGAGCAGGCTTTTCTCGGGCCGGAGGGGCTTGCCTCGATCGGTGCCAGCGTCTCCTGGCTTGTCCCCAACCCGATGGATGAGTTTATCGAACTGACCGGGCAGGTGATCAACGCCGACGGCGGCGAGGAAGCGCCCATTCTCGGTGGGCCGAACGCGGATAACCCCGCCTATCTCGCGCATCTCAAGTGGTTCACCGACGTCGGCGATTTCGGTACATTCGAGCTCGGCGGCACATACCTGTACACCCGGACCTCGCCGCAGAGTGACTTCGATGCCAACGTCTTCGGGGTCGACACGACGCTCAAACTGCCCGACCCCAAGGCCCCGGATCTGCGGAGTTTTCTGGTCCAGGGCGAGCTCTACTCGGCCCAGAACGACGTGTTTGATCCCGCGACCGGGACGGGTTCGAGGAACAACAGCTTCGGCGCCTACGCCTTCGCCCAGTGGCAGTTCGCCAAGAACTGGTATACGGGAATCCGCGGCGACTACACCGAATTCCCGAACAGTGATATCTACGGCTCGTCGGCCTCGGAGTGGGCCGTCTCGCCCTATCTCACCTGGTACCCGGCCGAGTTTCTCCGCCTCCGGCTCGAATATCAGCACAACCATATCGATAGCGGATTCGACACGCAAGACAACGACGAGTTCATGCTCCAGTTCACTTTCGTCATCGGCGCCCATCCCCCACATCCGTACTGGGTGAACAAATAACCCGGGAGGTCAGAATGTCCATGCCACACACACACAGACCGGCCGCCTCCGCGTTGGCCATCGTCCTGTGCTTCGTCCTCTCAGCCCTCATGCCCGCCGCTTTCGCGCGTGCGCACGCCGGCACGGGGGCGAACTCCGCGACACACTCGAACGCGAAGATCAAGATCGTCACCACGACACCGACGTTCGCCGATATCGCGGCGAAGATCGGCGGCGACCATGTCGACACCCTCTCCCTGATGAAGGGGAAGGAGAATGTGCATCATGTCCCCCCCAAACCCAGTTTCGTGATGAAGCTCCGCAAGGCGGATTTCTTCATTCATGCCGGCCTCGACGGTGAGCCTTGGGTCCCCCAGTTGCTCAAGACCACCCGCAAGCCCAACATCCAGGTCGGGGCGCCGGGCAACATCGACGCCTCGATCGGGATCACGCTCAAAGAGGTGCCGCAGCGGGGAACCCTCTCCCGGGCCAACGGCGATGTACACGTCTACGGCAACCCGCACTACATGACCGATCCGCTCAACGGTGTCATCGTCGCCCGGCACATCCGCGATGTGCTCATTCGTTACGACCCCGATCACAAGAGCGACTACGAAGCCAACTATGAACACTTCGAGACCGGGATCCACGAGATGCTCGATCGGCTCGAAGCGAAACTCGCGCCCTACCGCGGCGCGCCTGTTGTGGTCTACCACCGCGCGTGGCCGTACTTCCTGGATCGGTTTCACCTTGTCGAGGTCGGTGAGATCGAGCCCAAGCCGGATATCCCCCCGGGCCCGCAACACCTCATCGAACTCGGGAAGTTGATCAGAGAAAAGCATGTCCGGGTGGTGATTGTCGATACGTTCAATCCGCTGAAAGTCGCCGATCGTGTGGCCAAAGAGAACGGGGCGGTTGCCGTGGTCCTCGCCGCCAACGTACACGGGATCAAGGGTGCCGACGACTACTTTTCTTTGTTTGAGACGGATGTCAATCGCTTGGTCGAGGCGTTCGAGCGGGGCGGAACGAACGACGCCGCGGCGTCATCCAACGGCGGCTGACACATGGATAATCTCCACGAGCTCGTCACCATCCTCGCCCTGCCCATGCTTGCGTGCGTGATCCTGACCGGGATCCACTGCTACCTCGGGATCCATGTGCTGATGCGCAAGGTGATCTTCGTCGATCTCGCCCTGGCGCAGGTCGCGGCGCTCGGGGCCGCCGTCGGTGCCATCGCGGGCATCGGGGTGGACTCGCTCTCCAACTACGGGTTCGCGCTGATCTTCACGCTGGTCGGCGCGGCCCTCTTTGCACTGGGCAAGTTCAAGGACAACCGAATCCCACAGGAGGCCGTGATCGGCATTGTCTACGCGGTCAGTTCCGCGATCGCACTATTGGTGCTCGCAAAGAGTGCCGTAGAACGCGACGAGATCGAGAGCATGCTGACGGGGCGTTTGTTGTTTGTCGATGCCCACGAGATCATCAAGACGGTCATCATTTATTCCGCTGTCGCCCTGGTCCACATCGTCTTTGCCAAAGGGTTCTTCGCCCTCTCAAGAGATCACGCCGGCGGGATCGCTTCCAAGGCTTGGGACTTTGTGTTCTACGCGACCTTCGGGGTAGTGGTGACCAGTTCGGTGAAGATGGCCGGCGTGTTGCTGGTCTTCAGCTACCTGATCGTCCCCGCGGCGTGTGCGATGCTGTTCCTGCGGAAGGTCTGGTCCCGTCTGCTCCTCGGCTGGGGGCTTGGTTTGCTCGGAAGTCTGCTCGGGCTCATCATCAGCGCCTGGTGGGATCTACCCGTCGGTCCTTCAATTGTGGGAATCTTCGGCCTGTTGTTCTTGCTTTGTACGTTAATCTTCGCGGGAGTAATGCGAACACATTCCATAAACTCATAGATTTGCAATCCCGGTCTGACTGGATCTGATCCCCTTTGCGGGTCTAGACTTGCCTCCTGCGCGGCGGTGTGCCGCGTGACAACGTGAACCGAATGGACCACCGAGTCCGCCCGTCGAAGGCCTCGACGGGGCGCGAGCGTGCTCGCCGGCCGGTGGGAGGTGGAGATCGAATGGCCAGGAAAGAAGTACAAGCATCGTTCAAGATCATGGCCCCGGGCGGGCAGGCGACCCCCGCGCCGCCGCTGGGCCCGGTGCTGGGTGCCAACGGGGTCAACCCCGGGCAGTTCATCCAGCAGTTCAACGCCGCGACGGGGAACCTGAACGGCAAGCTGGTCGGGTGCGTGGTGACGGTTTACACGGACCGTTCGTTCGAGCTGGAGATCAAGAGTTCGCCCGCGTCGGTGCTCATCAAGGAGGCCGCGGGGATCGAGAAAGGCTCGGGCGTTCCGAACAAGGACAAGGTCGGGACGATCACGCGTGAGCAGGTCAAGAAGATCGCCGAGGAGAAGAAGGCGGACCTGAACGCCGCGAAGATCGAATCGGCGATGCGGATCATCGAGGGCACGGCGCGCTCCATGGGCGTGACGGTGGTGGACTAAGGGGGCACAGGCGATGACGAAGATGAGCAAGCGTGCCCGCGAGAACGCGAAGCTGATCCCGGCCGAGCCGCTCGAGCCGGCCGAGGCGATCGGTGCGGTGAAGAAGTTCAAGGGCCCGAAGTTCGACCAGTCGGTCGAGGTGTGCATGCACCTGGGCGTGGACACGAAGCAGGCGGACCAGATGCTCCGCGGGGCGGTGAGCCTGCCCAAAGGCATCGGCAAGAGCAAGCGTGTGATCGCGTTCTGCGGCGACGACGTGAAAGAGGCGGCGTTGGAGGCCGGGGCGATCAAGGCGGGCGGCGCCAACCTGATGGAAGAGGTGGAGAAGGGCTTCATGGACTTCGATGTCGCGGTGGCGAGCCCGGACATGATGCGAGTGATCGCGAAGCTTGGCCGGGTGCTGGGCCCGAAGGGCCTGATGCCGAGCCCGAAGAACGGGACGGTAACGCCGAAGGTCGCCGAGGCGGTCAAGGAGTTCGCGGCGGGCAAGGTGGAGTACCGCACGGACAAGGGCGGGAACATCCACGCGGTGATCGGGAAGATGAGCTTCACCGAGGGCGATCTGCTCGAGAACTACAACCACTTCGTCGAGACGATCGAGAAGATCCGCCCGAGCACGGTCAAGGGCACGTACATCAAGAAGATCACGCTGAGCGGGACACAGACGCCCGGCGTGCAGGTCAAGCTGGCGGCGGCCGAGTAAAGGTAGGGAGAACGCGATGAGCAAGCCTGTCAAAGAACTGATCATGCGTGACTACCTGGACCGTCTCGGCGAGACCGAGGACGTGGCGGTGGTCACGCTGCGCGGGATCGACGCGAACCGGAACAACGAGATCCGCACGGGTCTGGCCGCCAAGGACATCCACGTCACGGTGATCCGCAACAACCTGTTCCTCCGGGCGTTCAAGGGGACGAAGCTGGAGAACCTCGAGCCGGTGCTGGTCGGCTCGAACGCGGTGGTGTACGGGGCCGAGTCGGTCATCGATGTCGCCCGGGAGATCGTCGCGCTGGCCAAGCAGCACGAGGAGATCGAGCTGAAGGGCGCATTGCTCGACGGCATCCTGTTCGAGGGCGACGCGGGCGTCCGGGCGCTGAGCAACTACCCGACACGCGACGAGGCGATCGCCGAGGACGTGACGCTGATCCTCGGCCCGGGCCGCAAGCTGGTCGGCGCTCTCAAGGGCCCCGGCGGGCGGCTCATGGGGATCGTCAAGGCGATCGAGGAGAAGCTCGAAAAGGGCGAGGAGATCGCCAGGGTCTAAAGCGGGCACCGAAAAGCGGTCCCGCGCGACAGAACATCCGACACCCGACTGGCCCTGCGGAGCGCCGCCGATGACAAGTCGACGACGCGGGTTAAAGAGTGAGCAGAGGGCTCTCCCCTCTCGGGTGCGAATGCGAGTTCGGCGACGAGCCGGGCAGATGGAATGGAGTTTGCAATGAGCGACGAAGCGACAACCACCGAGGCGACCAAGGAGTTCGACGCCAAGATCAAGGAGCTGGGCGACAAGCTCGCCGAGCTGACCCTGAAGGAAGCGGTCGACCTGGGCGACTACATGAAGGAAACCTACGGCATCGAGGCCGCCGCGGGCGGGGCCGTGATGATGGCGGGCCCGGCCGGCGACGCGGGCGGCGCGGCCGAGGAGGAGAAGACCGAGTTCGACGTCGTGCTCAAGGGCGACGGCGGGCAGAAGATCAAGGTCATCAAGGTCGTGCGTGAGGCGACCGGGCTGGGTCTGAAGGAGGCCAAGGAGTTGGTCGACAGCATGCCGAGCAAGGTCAAGGAAGGGATCTCGAAGGAAGAGGCCGAGGCGCTGGTCGAGAAGTTCAAGGAAGTCGGCGCCGACGTCGAGATCGCCTGATCGCCCAAGCCGGGTCTTTGTAAGGCTCCTGTACGCAGGGGCCTTTTTTTTCGATTTTCTTCAAGTTTGGTGTCCAGCCGCGTTCCGGGGTTCTAGGATCCATTTCAGCCCCCGGGAGCGGCATGACCCAAACCTGTTGTCGACGGATCGGAGATCGAGACGTTCTTCTCTCGGTGATGCTGTGTTCGCCGAGGAGGGGGGACTGCGCTGGCGCGGGAGGTTTGGTCGGTGCCGATCCGGTCGGCGTCGAGCCGGGAGGATGCCGCGGGGCGATCGGGCGTGCGGGGGTTGCCGCGGGGTGGACGCGAAGGGCGATCACGAAAGCAGGAGCACAGAGCATCGTGAGCGGGTAATCGGTCTGGATGCCGGCGCGGGGGTCTGATGATTGATCCTGTGCGTGCACGGCGGCGGGGTATGGCGCCGGATGCCACCGGGCATCGGGTGTCTGGAAAAGCTGGTTGGTGGTCCATCGGGCGGGGTCGCGCAGCGGGCGGCACGTCCCGAGCAGACACATTGAGGTCGAACACGAATGGCGACACGGACGGTGCACGATAGCGGCGTGCCCGCGCGAACTGTCTCGGGCAGGACGCGCGCGGAGATCGAGATCCGAGATTTTCGCAAACGCGGTGACGCCGTGGAGGTGCCGGATCTGACGGCCCTCCAGACGCACGGCTACGAGCGGTTCCTTCAGCTTGACGTTCCTCCCGAGGAGCGGTCGAAGGAGTACGGGCTCGAATCGCTGCTGCACGAGATCTTCCCGATCGAGAGCTACGACGGGACGATGTCGCTGGACTACATCCGGTACGAGCTGGAGCAGCCCCGGTACACGTCGGACGAGTGCCGCGAGCTGCGGCTGACGTACGGGTACCCGTTCAAGATCCGCGTGCGGCTTCGCCGCGAGACACACGACGATCTGCCCGAGGAGGACATCTACCTCGGCGAGTTCCCGGTGCTGATGGGCGGCGGCGAGTTCATCGTCAACGGCGCCGAGCGCGTGATCGTCAGCCAGCTGCACCGCTCTCCGGGGGTGGATTTCTCGATCGTTTCGAGCGAGGCGGACCGCCCGCTGCACTCGGCGCGGATCATCCCCGAGCGGGGCTCGTGGATCGAGCTGGAGGTGACGAAGAAGGACGTGCTGGTGATGCGGATCGACCAGTCGACCAAGCTCGCCGCGACGACGTTCCTGCGTTGCCTCGACGAATCGGTGGCGTCAACGGACGCGATCATCAGCCTGTTCTACGAGGTGAGCGAGATCAAGGTCGCCGACGTGCGGCCGGAGGATTACGCCGCCGCGTCGATCATCGACACCGAGTCCGGCGAGGAGCTGGTGCACGAGGGCCGGCAGATCGGGGAGGAGGCGGCCGAGGCGATCCGCAACAGCAGCCTCAAGAAGGTGAAGGTCGTCCAGAACCCGTCGGACACGCTGATCCTGAACACGATCGCCGAGGAAAAGCTCGAGATGTTCGAGGCCCCGTGCGACCATGACCGGGCGCTGCTGAAGATCTACAGCAAGCTCCGCCCCGGCAACCCGCCGCAGGTGGACAAGGCGGCGCAGCTGTTCCACGAGAAGTTCTTCGACGACAACCGCTATCGGCTGGGGCGTGTGGGCCGGTTCCGCATCAACCGCAAGTTCGATCTGGACATCCCCGAGGATCAGATGTTCATCCGGGGCGAGGACTTCCTGCGGGTGATCCAGTACATCCTCGACCTGCGGAGCAACCGCGTCGACCCGGAGACGGGCCGGAAGGTGGCGCAGGTTGACGATATCGACCACCTGGGCAACCGGCGTCTGCGGACGCTGGACGAGCTGGCGGTCGAGGAGCTCCGCAAGGGCTTCCTGAAGCTGCGCCGGACGGTGCAGGAGCGGATGAGCGTCAAGGACCCGGACGAGGTCGCCAAGATCGCGGACCTCGTCAACTCCAAGTCGATCTCCAGCGCGATCGATTTCTTCTTCGGTCGCAGCGAGCTGAGCCAGGTGGTCGACCAGACCAACCCGCTGTCGAGCCTCGTGCACGAGCGTCGCCTGTCGGCGCTCGGGCCGGGCGGGCTGAACCGCAAGCGCGCGGGCTTCGAGGTCCGCGACGTGCATATCTCGCACTACGGCCGGGTCTGCCCGATCGAGACGCCCGAGGGCACCAACATCGGCCTGATCGTCTCGCTCGGCATCTTCGCCAGCGTGGACGATTACGGGTTCCTGCGCACGCCCTACCGCAAGGTGGTCAAGGGCAAGGTGACCAACCAGATCGCGGAGCTGCGGGCCGACGAGGAGATCCGGGCGGTGCTGGCGCCGACGGACGCGCTGACGACCGACGGCAAGCTGAAGGACGGGATGATCCTTGCGCGCGTCGACGGCGAGCTGCGCGAGGTTCACTCGAGCGAGGTGGACTACGTGGACGTCTCGCCGAGGCAGATCGTGGGCATCTCGGCGTCGCTGATCCCGTTCCTGGAGCACGACGACGCGAACCGGGCGTTGATGGGCTCGAACATGCAGCGCCAGGCGGTGCCGCTGCTGAAGGTCGACCCGCCCTGCGTGGCGACCGGGATGGAACGGGCCGTCGGTCAGAACACCGGCATGTGCGCCAAGGCCGCCCGCGGCGGGACGGTGACCTACGCCGACAGCCAGCGGATCATCATCGACAACTCCGATGAATACGTCCTGCGCAAGTTCGTGGGCCTGAACGAGCGGACGTGCCAGAGCCAGAAGCCGATCGTGTCGGCCGGCGACAAGGTCAAGGCCGGGCAGATCATCGCCGACGGGGCGAGCACGAAGCTCGGCGAGCTGGCGATCGGCAAGAACGTGATGGTCGCGTTCAACACGTTCGACGGGTACAACTACGAGGACGCGATCGTCATCAACGAGCGTCTGGTCAAGGACGACACGTTCACGAGCATCCACATCGACGCGTTCGACGTCGAGATCCGCGAGACGAAGCTGGGGCGCGAGGAGTTCACACGCGACATCCCGAACGTCAGCGAGAAGATGCTGCGGAACTTGGACGAGAACGGGATCATCCGCGTCGGGGCGCGCGTCCGCCCGGGCGACATCCTGGTGGGCAAGGTCAGCCCCAAGTCCAAGACCGAGCTGACGCCCGAGGAGAAGCTGCTGCACGCGATCTTCGGCCGGGCGGGCGAGGACGTGAAGAACGACTCGCTCGAGGTGCCGTCCGGCATCGACGGGATCGTGCTGGGCGCCAAGAAGTTCAGCCGGCGCGTGCACCTGACCGATGCGCAGAAGAAGCAGCTGAAGAAGGACATCGAGGCCTACGAGGCGGAGATGGACGCCAAGGCGATCGGCCTGTTCAAGGAGATGACGCATCTGATCAACGAGGCCACGGGCACCGAGATGGTCGACCCGATGACCCGCCAGAAGGTGGGCGCGTCCGACATCCCCGAGGTCATCCTCGAACAGATCCAGACGTTCAACGAGAAGTGGATCAAGGGCTCGAAGGAGGCCCGCGAGAACGCGCTCGTCTACTACAACCAGTTCTGGCCCCGCATCGAGGCCGTCGAGACGGAGAAGGCCCGTAAGGTCGCCCACATGAAGCGGGGCGACGAGCTGCCGTCCGGCGTGCTCGAGATGGTCAAGGTCTACATCGCCACCAAGCGGACACTCTCCGTCGGCGACAAGATGGCGGGCCGGCACGGCAACAAGGGCGTCATCGCCCGGATCGTTCCCGAAGAAGAGATGCCGTTCCTCGAGGACGGCACGCCCGTCGAGATCATGCTCAACCCGCTCGGCGTGCCGAGCCGGATGAACGTTGGGCAGATCCTCGAAACCCACCTCGGGTGGGCGGCCCAGGTGCTGGGCTTCCAGGCGATCACGCCGGTGTTCGACGGGGCGACGGAGGCCGAGGTGCACGCGGCGATCGAGGAGGCCAACGCCTTCATCGAGTCGAAGCTCGCCAAGCACGAGGCCGAGGGGACGCACCCCGGCGCCCGCGAGCTGCTCGCGAAGATGCCCAAGGGCGGCAAGGTGCAGCTGTACGACGGGCGGACGGGCGAGCCGTTCCACCAGAAGACGACGGTGGGCTACATGTACATGCTCAAGCTGCACCACCTGGTGGACGACAAGATCCACGCCCGGGCGACCGGGCCCTACAGCCTCATCACCCAGCAGCCCCTCGGCGGCAAGGCCCGCACGGGCGGCCAGCGGTTCGGCGAGATGGAGGTCTGGGCGCTCGAGGCGTACGGCGCCGCGTACATCCTCCAGGAGTTGCTCACCGTCAAGAGCGACGACGTCGAGGGCCGGACGAAGATCTACGAGTCCATGGTCAAGGGCACGAACAAGCTCGAGGCGGGCATGCCCGTCGCGTTCGACGTGCTCTGCAACGAGCTCAAGGGGCTGGGGATGAACATCAGCCTCGAGAAGAAGCAGCTGGAGGGCGGGAGTCTGCTGTAAACAGGCAACCGCAGGCTTGGTGTTCGCGGAGCACACGACGGATGAGTACGGGCTGGGCACAACTTGCGAGAGAAAGCCGCACCGCTGCGGTCGAGTTGTACCAGCACGCCCGTTACCGCTCGGCGACGAGCCGGTTCTATTACGCCGCGTACTCGGCTGTTCACGATGCGCTGCTTGCCGGCGGCACGAAAGCGCCGGCCCAGGGCAACTGGGGGCACGCGGAACTCCGGGCCAGACTCGTGCCGAACGAACTGCACGCGCTCGATCGACAAGAGCGGGACAAAATCGCATCGAAGCTCACGCAGCTCTTTTTCCTCCGCGTCGCCGCGGACTACTTCCCGACAAGCATCGTCGGCGTCGAGGATGTCAAAACGGCCCACGCGCTGCACAACGGAATCGAGTCCATTCTGAGAAGGGGTGCTCGATGAACGACATCGAGGAGATCAAACGGGTCGTCCAAGACGAATTGGACCAGTGGCGTGAAAAGAGCGGCGTCCAACTTGAGATCATCGGTGAGTCACCGAACGGCCTTCCGGATTTGATCGAGTTGATCGTCCGGTCAAAGCGTGAGGGAGTCCATGCCCACCAGTACGCTCAGGTGCTCGCAGAGGTGGAAGAAGCGGTCAAACAACGGCTGCACACAACAGTCGTGCTGGTCCCGGCGGCGTGAGCAGTTGTTCAATAGGTTTCAAAAGTTGATAGAGGATGACGACGGAGAAATGACGGAGAACTGATGCGTGGCGACGAGAACGGCAATCAAGCGATGGCTCATGATCCTGGCGGGGCTCGCCCTCGTCGGGCTCGGGCTGTGGCTCGTCTGGCCGGGGCTCGTCCGCGACGCGTGGAGATGGATTGAGGACCACCCCGGCGTGGTCACAACCGTCGCGGGAATCGCGGCGGTGATCGTTGGGTTCAAACTGATCCGGCGGGGCCTGAAAAAAGGCGCCTGAGCCGACACAACACGCCCCGCACAGACCGCGGCGGCCACAACATCCGAGGTTGACACATGGCAGAAACCATCTACGAGCGCGTCAACGACTTTTCCGCGGTGAAGGTGACGCTCGCCTCGCCCAACGACATCCGTTCATGGTCCTACGGCGAGGTCAAAAAGCCCGAGACCATCAACTACCGCACATACCGGCCCGAAAAGGACGGCCTGTTCTGCGAACGAATCTTCGGCCCGGAACGAGATTTCGAGTGCTCCTGCGGCAAGTACCGCGGCACGAAATACAAGGGCATCATCTGCGATCGCTGCGGCGTCAAGGTCACGCACAGCCGCGTGCGACGCAAGCGGATGGGCCACATCAACCTCGCCGCCCCGGTGGTGCACATCTGGTTCTTCAAGAGCCTGCCGAGCCGCCTCGGCACGCTGCTGGGCATGAAGACCAGTGACCTCGAAAAGATCATCTATTACCAGGACTACGTCGTCGTCGACCCGGGCGACACCGAGCTGCAATACAAGCAGGTGATGACCGAGGACGAGCACCGGCAGGCCGTCGAGCAGTACGGCAACGCCTTCCGGGCACAGATGGGGGCCGAGGGCATCCGCGAGCTGATCGAGGGCCTGAACCTCGACGAGGTCGCCACCGAGCTCCGCAAGAACCTGAAGGAGACGCGGAGCAAGCAGAAGACCACCGACTACGCCAAGCGGCTCAAACTGATCGAGTCCGTCCGCCACAGCGAGAACGACCCGGCCTGGCTGATCATGGACGTCATCCCCGTGATCCCGCCGGACCTCCGTCCGCTGGTGCTGCTCGAATCGGGCAACTTCGCCACCAGCGACCTGAACGATCTGTACCGCCGGATCATCAACCGCAACAACCGACTCAAGAAGCTGATGGACCTCAACGCGCCCGAGGTGATCATCCGCAACGAGAAGCGGATGCTCCAGCAGGCCGTCGACGCGCTGTTCGATAACAACCGCTGCCGTCGGCCGGTCCTGGGCTCGTCCAACCGCCCGCTGAAATCGCTCACCGACATGATCAAGGGCAAGCAGGGCCGGTTCCGCGAGAACCTGCTCGGCAAGCGCGTGGACTACTCCGCCCGTTCGGTCATCGTCGTCGGGCCCGAACTCAAGCTCTATCAGTGCGGCCTGCCCAAGAAGATCGCCCTCGAGCTCTACCAGCCGTTCATCATCCGCAAGCTCAAAGAGCACGGCCTCGCCGACACGATCAAGAGCGCCAAGCGGATGCTCGAACGCCGCGACGCCGAGGTGTGGGACATCCTCGAAGAGGTCATCCACCAGCACCCGGTGATGCTCAACCGCGCCCCGACGCTGCACCGCATGGGCATCCAGGCCTTCGAGCCGACGCTGGTCGAGGGCAACGCGATCCGGCTTCACCCGCTGGTGTGCGGCGGGTTCAA
Source organism: Phycisphaerales bacterium (assembly GCA_027083355.1). Lineage (GTDB taxonomy): Bacteria > Planctomycetota > Phycisphaerae > Phycisphaerales > UBA1924 > UBA1926. The sequence continues at coordinate 36,189 of JALWOY010000169.1, forward strand.
CGCCGACTTCGACGGCGACCAGATGGCCGTCCACCTCCCGCTCTCGGTCGAGGCTCAGGCCGAGGCCCACGTGCTGATGCTCTCGACGCACAACATCTTCAGCCCCGCCAACGGCGGGCCGATCATCAGCGCGTCGCAGGACATCGTGCTGGGGGTCTACTTCATCACCGTCTGCCAGCAGGACATCTCGAAGGTCGAGGAGCGCGACCTGCCCCGGTTCAAGGACCGGCACGAGGCCATCCTCGCGTACGACCGTGGAAAGATCGATATCCACCAGCCCATCAGCGTGCGGATCGAGGGGTTCACCGAGGTCGTCAACAGCCAGAAGGGCGAGCCCGAGCCCATGCCCGAGAACCACCGGCTGATCACCACCGTCGGACGGGTGCTCTTCGCCGACATCCTCGCCCCCGGCATGCCCTTCTACAACTGCGCCCTGGGCAAGAAGGGCTGCGCCCGCGTGATCGACGATGTCTACAAGTACTGCGGCAAGCCCGCGACGATCGACCTGCTCGACGATATGAAGTCCATCGGCTTCAAACGCTCCACCGTCGCGGGCCTCTCGTTCGGCATCACCGACCTGCGCATCCCCGCCGACAAGCAGGCCCTCCTCGACGCCGCCCAGAAGAAGGTCAACCGCGTCGAGAAGAACTACGAGAACGGGATCATCACCGAGCGCGAACGCTACAACCAGCTGCTCGACATCTGGGGCCACTGCAACGAGCAACTCACCAAGTCCCTCGTCGAAACGCTCAAGAAGGACCGGCGCTTCCCGGACGGCTCCGAGGCCGATATCGAGAAGGGCGAGGGCGAAAAGTTCCTCAACCCCGTCTACCTCATGTCCGACTCGGGCGCGCGAGGCAACATCACCCAGATGAAGCAGCTCGCCGGCATGCGGGGCCTGATGGCCAAACCCTCCGGCGAGATCATCGAGACCCCCATCCGCGCCAACTTCCGCGAGGGCCTCAACGTCCTCGAATACTTCTCCTCGACACACGGCGCCCGCAAGGGGCTGGCCGACACCGCCCTCAAGACCGCAGACTCGGGCTACCTCACCCGAAAACTGTGCGACATCGCCCAGTCCGTCATCGTGGGCGAACACGACTGCGGCTCCCGCCGCGGCATCGTCAAGCGGGCGATCTACAAGGGTGAGCAGGTCGACGTGCCGCTCTCCGAGCAGATCCTCGGGCGCGTCGTCGTCAACGCCATCGTCAACCCCGTCACCGACGAGGTGATCGTCGGCGAGAACGAGATGGTCACCCCCGAGGCCGCCGCCAAGATCGAGGAGCTCGGCATCGACTCGGTCATGGTCCGCAGCCCGCTCACCAGCGAGAGCGATTCGGGATGCTCCGTGCTCGACTACGGCATGGACCTCTCCACCGGCAGGCTCGTCGAGGAGGGCCTCGCCGTCGGCATCATCGCCGCCCAGTCCATCGGCGAGCCCGGCACGCAGCTCACCATGCGGACCTTCCACACCGGCGGCGTCGGCACACGATCCGTCTCCGAAACCGAGTACCGCGCCAACACCGGCGGGACCGTGGAAATCCGCGACTGCAACGAGGTCCCCGTCACCGACGAAGAGGGACGCGAGTGCCTCGTCTCGCTCAAGCGCAACGGCGAGATCTTCATCCTCGACGACAAGGGACGCGAACTCGAAAAAACCAAGGTCGACTACGGCGCGTTCCTCTACGTCAAGACCGGACAGAAGGTCAAGCGGGGCGAGGTCCTCATGCGGTGGGACCCCCACCGCTCGCCCATCCTCGCCGAGAAGGGCGGCATCGTCAGCTACTCCAACATCGAGGTCGGCGAGACCGTCCGCGAGGAGGACGCCGGCCGCGGACAGAAGGCCCTCGTCGTCATCGAGCACAAGGGCGATCAGCACCCCCAGATCAACGTCGTCGACGACGACGGCAACATCCTCGACTTCCACTACCTGCCCGCCAAGGCACGCATCGAGGTCGCCGACGGCGAACGCATCGAAGCCGGCCACATGCTCGCCCGGCAGCCCCGCGCCGCCGCGGGCTCGGCCGACATCGTCGGCGGTCTGCCACGCGTCACCGAGATCTTCGAGGCCCGCAAGCCCAAGGACCCGGCCATGATGGCCGAGATCTCCGGGCGCGTCGAGATCCACTCCGACAAGCGCAAGGGCAAGATGACGATCCGCGTCATCTCCGACTCGGGGATCGAGAAGGACCACCACGTCCCGTCCGACAAGCAGCTGCTCGTGCACGCGGGCGACTTCGTCACCGCCGGCGACCCGCTCACCGAGGGCCCCCTCGTCCCGCACGACATCCTGCGGATCAAGGGCGAGGAGGCGCTGTGGACCTACATGCTCGACGAGGTGCAGAACGTCTACCGCGCCCAGGGCGTCGCCATCAACGACAAGCACATCGAGCTGATCCTCAGCCAGATGCTCCGCAAGGTCCGAGTCGAGAACCCGGGCGACACCGACCTGCTCCCGCACGAGGTCGTCGACCGGCACATCTTCCGACGCAAGAACAACGAGATCATGAAGATGGCACGCATCCAGGACGCCGGCGACACCGAGCTCCGCGTGGGCGATCTCGTCATGCGCGACATCATCCGCGAGGCCAACAGCCGCGCCGAGGCCGCCGGCAAGGAACCCGCCAAGGCCAAGCGGGCACGACCCGCCACGGGCCGAACCCTCCTGCTCGGCATCACCAAGGCCGCCCTCTCCAGCGAGTCGTTCCTCTCGGGCGCCTCCTTCCAGGAGAGCACAAAGGTGCTCACCGAGGCCTCACTCCGCGGCGCCGAGGACCACCTCATCGGTCTGAAAGAGAACGTCCTGCTCGGGCACCTCATCCCCGCCGGCACCGGCTTCAGGCCCTACCAGAACATCCGCGTAAAGAAACTCGTCGAACTCGAAGAATCGGAAGAAGACGAGTCACGCATGCTCCGAGAGGCCGCCTTGGCCGCCGAAGCACTCGGCGCCGACCGCGGCGTGGCCGAGGTCAAGGTCGACAACGGCGTCGGCGACGCCCTCCTCGGCAACCCCGCCGGCAAGAGCGGTTCGTAACGTAAAGATTCCCGATCCTGCCTGATCAACCCAGAAAGACCCGGGCATCTTCGTCCGGGTCTTTTGTTATGTCTTCTCCGCTGCGCGAACCGCCCAGCATCGTGCATCATCATGTTTCATCCGCCCGGCCCGTGGTATGAAACCGGACGCCGACACTGAGGCTGCGCACGCAGCCGAAGTGTCGGATGGAGCGTGCCCCAACCCTCCGGCGCGATCCGACGCTTCGCGGGCTCGGCGTCGGCGTCTGGGACATATCGAGCGTCGTACATCATCATGTTCCGGCGTGTGCCACGGCTCTGTGAGCCGTGTCTTGGGCGTACTTGCGACACACAGCCATTCCACACGGCCAAGATGGCCGTGCCACACAGAACAGGATTTCGAAAGCCGCTCAAGATGCAAAGTGCTCTACCCGCGCCGCGGCTTCTTCCCACACGACAACGCCCCCGCCCGGTGCACCGCGTCTTTCCCGTGCCTCGCCGCGATCGCGTCGGTGAGCGCGTCGATCGCCGAGTGCCCCGCCGTCTGTTCCGCCTCGAACAGCCCCATTTGTGCGCCGCACGCGGCATCCGCCGTGGGGGCCAGCAGGTTGCTCACCCCCACCCCGATCAGCCGCACGGGCCGGAATGCCCCGCCGGCCCACGCATCGAACAGCCCCCGCGCCGCCGACCAGATCGCCTCGGTCGCGTCCGTCGGCCCGTCGAGCGAGACGCTCCGCGTCACGGTCTCGAAATCCCCGAACCTGATCTTGATCGTCACCGTCCGCGCCAACAGGCCCCGGCCCCGCAGCCTCCGCCCCACGTCCTCGCACCTCGCCAGGAGCACCCGGCGGACCTCGCCGGGATCACCGAGATCCTCCTCGAACGTCTGCTCGTGGCTGATCGACTTCACGCCGTTTCGTGCGCGCACGGGCCGGTCGTCCTCGCCCCGGCTGAGCCTTGCCAGCCGGGCACCATGCTCACCGAACCGCGCCGCGAGCACCCCGGGCGGCGTCCGCGCGACATCCCCGATCGTCCGAAGCCCGAGCCTGTGCAGCTGTTTCTCCGCCGCCGGCCCGACCCCCCACAGCCGCGACACCGGCAGCGGGTCGAGCACTTCACGCTCCCGGCCCGGCTCGATCACGGTCAACCCGTCCGGCTTGTCGAGATCGGAGGCCAGCTTCGCCAGAAACTTGTTCGGCGCCACCCCCACCGACGCCGTCAGCCCGATGTCCGACTTGATGCGCGCGCGGATGTCCCGCGCGATCTGCTCTCCCGAACCAAACAACGCGAGCGACCCGGTCACGTCGATGAACGCCTCGTCGATCGAGATCGGCTCGACGAGCGGGCTGAACGCCCCCAGGATCTCGAACACACGCTCCGAAATCTCGCGGTACCGCCCGCCCCGCGGCTTGATCACAACCGCCCCCGGACAATTCCGCAGCGCCACCGCCATGGGCTGGGCGCTCCGGCAGCCGAACGCCCGGGCTTCGTAGCTCGCCGCCGCCACGACGCCCCGTTTGCCCGCGCCGCCGACGAGCACAGGCCGGCCCCGCAACGCGGGATTGTCCCGCTGCTCAACGGAAGCAAAAAAGGCGTCCATGTCGACGTGCAGGATCGTGCGCACGGGTTTCGCGTCTCGATGCGACATGGCCGCCAGAATGATAGGGAAAAATTCGGACCCACGCGCGGGAATGATCCCGCCGCCGGCGGTGTTTGTTCTACGACCGGCCTCGCCGGCCGCCGCCGTCCCGGGGGATGGCACAGGGGAACATTCAGGCGGGCCCGCCCGCTCAGAAACAACCGCCCGCAAACCGGGCCGCGACGATCGGCAGACCGACGCCGCGAGAACAAGGAGTCTGACGATGATCCGTACTTTGATGACCGCCGCCGTGATCTCGATGACGACGCTCGCCACCGCCGGGCCGGGCTGTCCGCTGTGTTCGGGCGGCGCCAAGGCCGACACCACCAAGGCCGACGTGAAGACCACCGCCGCGGCCGACACCAAGGCGTGCGGTGCGGGCTGTGACGCGTCGCAGGCAGGCGCCCCGTCGTGCTGCTCGAAGGGGGCGGCCAACAGCGCCCAGGCCTCGCTCGTGTCGTTCATGCCCAAGATGGCGTACAAAATCGGCGACCAGACCACGACCTGCTCGAAGACCGCCGCGGCGCTCGCCGAGAAAACCGGCTCGTCGATGACCTACGTCGTCAACGGCGTGGAATACACCGACAAACTCGAAGCCATGGCCGCCAACGACAAGCAGCTCGAGTCGTACCTGATGGATCTCTGCCGCGTGCAGTACGCCGTCGATGGCGAGTGCGTCTCCTGCCCCGTCGCGGCGCACAACATGACCGCGGACGGCTCGAAGCCGCTGCAATACCGCGTCGGCCCGGCGGTCTTTGACAACGCCGACGACGCCATCAAGGCCTCGGTCATGGCGTGGAACGCCTCGCATAAGGTCGCCATGGAGTACGCCGTGGGCGATGAGCTGACCACCTGCTCCAAGTCCGCCGGCATGATGGCCGAGAAGACGGGCGGCAAGGTCGAGTATGTCGTCAACGGGCAGCGGACCGGCTGCGCCAAGACCGCCGCCCACATGCAGATGATGGCCCGCGTGCAGGCCGCCCTCAAGGCGATCGAGGCCGTCAGCGCCGGCAAGGCCTGATCCGAATCCCACGAAAACACATCTGCATCCACCACACCCGGGCGCGAACCCGGGTGTTTTTTTGGGTGCGTTCCGCATCGCCCACAAAGAGCCGCGACCGTCAGGGAGCGGTCTTCTCGCGGTGAACTGTGAGCGTGCGGAACCGATTCAATTCCCCTCATACGGAATCCAGCAAAGCCTCGTGCTTACGAAAAGAGCCCGAAGCGTCAGCGCCGGGCCGTCGGTCGGGTGTGTTTCGTCGCTCGTGTCCATCGGCCCCTCGCTCACGCTCGGGGCTCTTTTGTCGGGGGCGGCATCGCCCGAAACGAGTCCACGACCGGACGGTCCTGCTGTGGCAACCCTGTCCCCCGGCTTGCCGAACACACCGCCCCGTGGTCTACTGATCCCGTGTTGATGCTGCCGGCCCGATCCTTCGTATCTCGGCAAGACGCGGCCGCAGGCCCTTCGAGTGGTCGTGCCGGGCATCCGCGGGCTCGCGCCCGCGGCTCGTCAAACCGAAAAACACACGTCATCTTGAACCGCATCTCACGATGATCGCCGGGACCCGAATGACACACCCAGCCCCCATCCCCGAATCTCAACGCATCGAGGCGATCGACGTCGTCCGCGGCTTCGCCCTGCTCGGCATCCTCGTGCCCAACATCGTCGCGTTCGGCTGGCCCGAGGCGGCGATGCACGATCCCGCGATCATGGGAATCGATGCGTGGAACGAAACGGGCCGGGCCATCACCGCGATCTTCTTCCAGGGCAAGATGATGGCCCTGTTCTCGATGCTCTTCGGTGCAGGCGTGGTGATCTACGCAAGAAAATTCGAACGAGATGAAAACGGCGCGAAGCCCCCGCTGTCCCGCGGGGCGTATCTCTGGTACCGCCGCGTCGCGTGGCTCATGGTGATCGGCGCACTCCACGGCGTCTTCCTGTGGTACGGCGACATCCTCGTCATGTACGCCGTCTCGGGGATGCTCGCCCTCTGGTGGGTCCGCCGGATCAACCCGAAATGGCAGATCGTCATCGGCCTGCTGCTCCACCTCCTCAACACCGCGCTCTGGGCGTGGGCCATGTTCCACGAAAGCGCGGGATCGGGCGATGCCGGCCCCGCCCTGACCGATGCCGGCTTCGAGTTTACCGCTTACACCGGCGGCTACCTCGACACCTTCCGCGCCCGCCTGCCCTCGACTTTCGGCATGTGGTTCTTCGTCACACCGATGTTCACCCCCGCCGTCACCGGGCTGATGATGATCGGCATGGGCCTGCTCCGCCTCGACATCCTGACCGGGAAACGACCCATCCGCTTCTATGCCGACATCGCCGTGCTCGGCCTCCTCGGCGGGCTCGGGCTTTCCGTCTCCGTTTTCCAGTTGATCCGGCATGAGTGGCCCGAGTCCCACGGCATACTCTGGATGGCCCTCGCGCAGTTCCTCGGCATCCCCACCTCCCTCGGCTACATGGCCCTGCTCATCTGGATCGTCCGCTTGGGCATCCTCCGCCCGATCACCCACGCCCTCGCCGCCGTCGGTCGAATGGCCCTCTCGAACTACCTCCTCCAGTCCATCCTCTGCACCACCTTCTTCTATGGTTACGGGATGGACCGTTTCGGCCGGATCGACTACCCCGGCCTCTTCGCCGTCGTCGCCGCGGTCTGGATCGTCAACATCATCTTCAGTCTCGTCTGGCTCAGATACTTCCGCTTCGGCCCCGCCGAGTGGGCCTGGAGATCGCTCACCTACTGGCAACTCCAGCCGATGAAGAAGACAGAAGGCATGAGGCGTTAGGCACAAGCGCCATAGGCCGACGCCATACCCATTGCCCATTGCCTCATGCCTTCCGCCATGCCCGGTCTCTCTCCCCCATACACTTCCGCCGACAGCATCGAACAGCCAAGGAACCCCCCATGCCGATGTCCTACCGGGCCCTCTGCTCGGATTTCTACATCAACCAGAAGATCAGCGTGAAGCTCGACCTGCCGCGGGGCCGCGAGACCATCCTCGACCTGTTCGAGCGCATCCGCGGTGCCTTCCCCGCGATGGCCTCGTTCAAGCGATACCGAGACGAGCTCGCTCTCGAATCCGCGCAGACCGACGAGCCCCACCGTTGGCTCGCCGTCCGCGCCAGCACCATCCGCTCCGGCACCGTGAACCCCGATTCATTCGAGGACGGCTACAACCTGCACCGCACCGTCCTCGAGGTCGCCCCGTACTTCCTCTCCATCAGCCCACTCGACATCGAATACGTCGAGCTCCTCTTCGGTTTCGACATCGCCGCTTCGGGCAATCAGGACGCGATCGTCGCCGATGCCCTGCTCGCCGGCTCACCCCTCGGCGAGTTCCTCGACGTCCAGCACGCCACGACGATCGATTTCCAGCCCCTGCTCGGCCTGCTCCTCCACCCGGAGCACGGGGAGCCCGCCGGGCAACACCGGCACAACGGGATCGAAGCACATCTCGAAGTGAAGACCCGTTCGGGCGGCACCGACCGCGACAACCACACCGCGGGCGAGCCGATCAGTGTCTACGTCACGCTCCGCCGATATGAACCCGTCACCAACCTCAAGGCGCTGCCCGCCGTCTTCCGTTCCCTCGCCGAACACGCCGAGCAGCTGATCGAGGCACACGCCCTGCCCGGGCTGGTCACGCCGATCCGCCGCGCCGCCGGCGGCATATGAACACACGCCATGAACGCCCGCGTCGCCCTGACAGAAATGCTCCCCTGGCTCGCGCTCCTGCTCGGGCTGGCCCTGCTCGGCGGGCTCATCGTGTTCCTGCTGCACAAGCACTACCTCAAGGCGAGCGACGACGACGCCCAGCGGGGGTTCCTCGACGACCTCCGCCGGCTCCGCGACGAGGGCGAGATCACCGAAGACGAATACGAGACCGCCAGGCTCAAAGTCATCGCCCGGCTCACCGGCAAGGACTTCGAGCAACTCCGCGACGATGCCATCCGCAAGGCAGGCGGCCGCGTCGCCGAACCGGGCCACGACCTGCTCGGCCGGACGCTCCCCACGCCGAACGCATCCCCAGATGAAAACCCGCCCCGCTGATCGACAGCCCCACAAAGGCGCATATTTTGCGCCCGTCCTGTCGGGATCTCGCTTTGTAGTTCCAACCCCCCAGTTGTGGGTGTGTTTTTGCGGCCGAGCGGGTTCGGATTTCGCCCCGATCGGCGTAGGATGTGCGATCAGGACAGACTCGCATTCGAGCCGACGCTCTTGCTCGCCGATACAGAGCAGGCGGCATCGGCCCGCGGAGTGCGGGCGATCGAACCCAGAGGGAGTGTGTACCCACCATGGCCAACCCAGCGAACGACCCCGCGTTCGGGAGTGAACCGCGGAACACCAGCAACAACGCTGACCGACCGACACCCGCACACAACACCCCGCAGGCCTCCGCCGGCGGAGCGGGCGACGACACCGACCGCGGCCCGGGCGAGGGCTCGCGTTCCCGCGGCGGCGATGGCGGGGGCACCGGGGGATTCCGGGGAAGGAAGATCACGAACTGTTCCTTCTGCGGCAAGACCAGCCGCGAGGTCGGGCCCATGGTCGAGGGCCCCAGCGAGGTCTACATCTGCTCGAAGTGCGTCGATCTCTGCCAGAACATCTTCCGGCAAGAGCGGCGGCGCGTCTCCGGCGCCACGAGCACCCTCCGCGACGTACCCAGCCCGCGCCAGATCAACGACTTCCTCGACGAGTACGTCATCGGCCAGCACGCCGCCAAGCGTGCCCTCTCCGTCGCGGTCCACAGCCACTATAAAAGACTCATCCACGCCGAGAGCGAGGACGCCAAGCACGTCGAGCTCGACAAGTCCAACATCCTGCTGATCGGCTCGACCGGTTCGGGCAAGACGCTGCTGGCCAAGACGCTGGCGCGGATGCTCAAGGTCCCGTTCGCCATCGGCGACGCGACCACGCTGACCGAGGCGGGCTACGTCGGCGAGGACGTCGAGAACCTGCTGCTGAAACTGCTCCAGGCGGCGGATTTCGATGTCGAGGCCGCACAGCGCGGCATCATCTATATCGACGAGATCGACAAGGTCGGAAAGACCTCGTCCAACGTCTCGATCACGCGCGACGTCTCCGGTGAGGGCGTGCAGCGCTCGCTGCTGAAACTGCTCGAGGGCACCATCGCCAACGTCCCCCCCCAAGGCGGGCGCAAGCACCCGGAGCAGCAGTACATCCAGTTCGACACGTCGCACATCCTCTTCATCTGCGGCGGCACCTTCGTCGGGCTTGAGGACATCATCCGCAGACGCATCGGCCAGACACGCATCGGCTTTGCCACCGCACCCGATACCGAAGAAATCGACGGCGGTGTCCACGAACGCGAGCTGCTCCTCCAGAAGGTCTCCAACGAGGACGTGATCGAGTTCGGCGTCATCCCCGAGTTGATCGGGCGACTCCCCGTCATCACCCCGCTGATGCCGCTGGGCGAGGACGCGCTGGTCCAGATCCTCACCGAGCCGAGGAACGCGCTGGTCAAGCAATACCAGCAGCTCTTCCGGTTCGAGGGGGCCAAGCTCACGTTCACCGAGGACGCGCTCAGGGCGATCGCCCACAAGGCCATCGCGCGAAAGACCGGGGCCCGCGCCCTGCGGGCGGTCATGGAAGAAGCCATGATCGACCTCATGTACGAGCTGCCGGACCACGACAACGAGAACGCCGAGTACATCATCGACGCGGCCCACATCGAGAACCCGCGACCGCTCGCCGAGCTGCGTGCCAAGCGGGCCAACACGGCCTGAACCAGACCACGCGAATCCCGTCGCGGTCCACCGGATTCACCGGCCGAACGCTGTTGTTCGCTGACAATCCGGCCGACAGGGCCCGATCGGTGCGCCCGATCAGCCGCCGGCGACCCGGCCGCACACCCAGCCCTCGACCGCGACGCTCTCCGCCCGCTGCGCCAGGTGCACGATCGTCCCCGTGCCGCGGAGATCCGCCGCCGCATCGGCATCGGTGCACACGACGTGCAGCACCGGCTCCGACTGTGCATCGACCAACGCCGGGCAGACCCGGACCAGCAGCGGCATGTTCACCCTCGCCCACGCCGACGCGCGGAGCAGATCGCCCGGCGACCGGGGTTCCCACCAGCACAGCAGATGCAGCCTGCCTCCCCCGTCGGTCGTCAGCTCGACGGAAGGCGCGATCGGGCACGGCAGGCCCGTCGCGGCCAGCCCCCCCACAATCGCCGACGCCGGCGGATGACCTCGGCTGTCATGCATGACATCCGCGTATCCACCCGCCGCTCCAGAATTCCGCTGGTGCTCGGTGAACCCCGCAGGGACGGCCCCGGTCGTGGCGTGGGTTGATCTCGCGTTCTCCATCGAGGGGTCCGGGGAAGCCGGTGAAGCCGGTGATTCTGCGGGTTCGTCGCCCGCCCCGACAACTTCTGGTGTCTCCGAGCCGTTGATCAGCGAAAGGATCTCCGCCGGCTCGACCCGCCGGTCGCTCTCGCCCAGCGTCGCGACAGACGCCGACCGCACCCGCGGCACACCGGGGCGCACGTCGAGCGTCACCCCGAGGAACTGGCGCGTCGCGTCGACGAGCCGGGCCGTGGCGCGTTCTCCGCTGGCGGCGTCGGCGCCGACGATCGCCACGCCGACGCGCCCGGTCTCATCCGTCCGCTGTTCCGTGATGGATTTGATCAGGCGATAGGCCGACACGATCGCCGGCTCGTCGGCACCGGTCAGCACCGTCACCCGATCGATCCGCCCGCTCCGCAGCAACCCCGCCTGATCCAGCTCGTCGAAATGCAGCAACCAGTGCCCCGCAGCGACGCCCGCGGCGCGCACAGCCGTCGCGATATCCGACACCGGCTCGGTCTCGGCGAACGTGCCGACCAGCGCGACACTCGTCCGCCCGGGTGTCACTCGCACCAACGCGACCGGCTCGGACAGATCGGCCGACACCGCGGCCGCGTACGCGCGCACCCACAGCGCCCCCCGCACGGGCAGGTTCCCGGTGATCACCGCTTCGAGCGTCGCCGCGGGCTCGGGTGTTTCATCCGCCGCGTCGGTGTCGCGGTACACCCCGCCCTCCCCGATGAAAAGATCCGCCAGCTCGTCGAGCGTCGCGACATCTTCCAGATCCGCCGCCGGGTCCGGCTCCCACACGCCGGGGTCGTCGGGGTCGACAAGGCGCAGCCTCGTCCGCTCGTGCATCTCTCGGGTTCCGCTCTGGTTTGCCATCCTCGTCCTCAGCCCGGGCCGCGGGCCGTGCGGCCCGTGTTACACGATCACGATGCTGTTCCGCTCGCCGAACTCGTTGGGCTCGGTGAGCGGGTTGAACTGGTCCTCCAGCCACCGCCCGTCGACGACCAGGCGGTAGGCGTGCCGACCGGGCGGCAGATCATCCAGCGACAACTCGTGCACACCCAGCGGCTCGTTGCGCCGCATCGGGGTCGCGGTCGGGCTCCAGCCGTTGAAGTCGCCCGCGATGCGCACGTCCACCCCCAGCTCGATCGGCTGCACGAACAGCACACGCGAGCCCGCCCGCCTCACGCCGAATAGCCTCGCCACGGTCTTCTCCCGTCGCGTCCGATCGTGCACACGCTCAATCAGCTGCACCGCCCCGGTGGTGCTCCGGAGCCGGGTGATCGTCGGCTCGGGCGGCGCCGTGCTCGTCCGCTCATGCAGCGCCTGCGCCCGGCGGCACAGATCCTCGATCCGGCTCATCGTCTGCAACGCCTCGGCGCCACGCGGGTCCGCCGTCGTTTCAACGCCCTCGCGGTTCGGCTCGGTCTCGGGCACCTCCGTTGCAGACCGATCCGCCTGCCGGATCGGCTTGGCAACCGCCTCGCCCCGGCGCACCGGGCCGGCCTTTTTCTGCCCGTTGTCCGACCGCCCGTCCGCGGGGCGACGCCGTGCCCCCAGCGGGACCGCGGTCTGCTTGATCTCGATCATGGCGGTGTCCGGCGCAGCGGTGTTGTCGCCCTGTTCGAGCACCCACGACCCGAGGGCCTTGTAGTCCGCGGCGCCCGTGCTCGCCGGGTCGTAATCGATGATCGGCTGCCCGAACGACGCCGACTCACGCAGCGCCGGGTCGAGCCTGATCGTCACCGGGATCATGGCTTTGGTGAACCTCCGGGCCAGCTCGGCCCGCAGATCCCGCGCCAGAGCATGCGACGCGTCGTGCATGGTCGCGAGCAGCCGGGTCGCGGGCCGCGTCCCGAGCCGCCGGCTCAGCGAGCGGATCGTCGCCACCTGCCGCGTCGCCCCCTGCAGACTGAAAAAGCTTGTCTCGACGGGGATGATGATCTCGCCGGCCGCGGTGATCGCGTTGTACGTCAGCAGCCCGATGCTCGGGGGACAATCCAGCACGCAGAACTCGAAGGGGTCACCCTCCGCCTTCGTGCGCACATGCTCCAGCACCCGGCTCAGCCGACGCTCGCGCTCCGGCGCACCCGCCAGACCCCCGCGCGTCGCCTCCAGCCCCGCCATCTTCGTCCGGCTCGGGGCCAGATCCAGATTCTTCGTCACCCGCCAGAGCAGGCGTTCGACGTCGAACCCCTTGCCGGGTGTGCTGAGCATCGCGTCGCCGATGTCATACTCGACCCGCTGCATCGGGACCGCCAGACCCGCGGCGCAGTGCGACTGCGGGTCGAGATCCACCAGCAGCGTCCGCCGACCGGCCGACGCGAGCACCGCGGCCAGATTGATCGCGGTGGTCGTCTTCCCGCACCCGCCCTTCTGATTGATGATCGCGATGATCCGCATGGACAGTCTCCGCCCTCGCACCCCCGGCCGATTCTGACAGACCACAACGACACGCTGAGCGAGACGGAAGGCTCAACACCTGCGTTATCGGCCCCCCGCCGAATTTTGCTTGAACCGCATTACGCCCTGCCCACTATCGGGGGCACACAATCCGGGGGGTTCTCCACACGGCCCGAACCGGGGATCGCGACCCGAACCGAGAACCGGGTCGACGAGGGCAACCTGTTTTCTGGACGAGCCGCGGGCACTTCTTGCGTTCAGAATGACGCCGAGGAAAAGAGTCCAAGCGTCACTGAGAAAAAAAGCCCCAAGCGTGAGGGCCTTTTGCGCCATGCGTGTAAGACTTGCGCTTTCAAAGAGTTGCGTCCATACTAGGTCCTTCACCCATGAAGGAGACCTGGTATGGAACGCGAACTCTTTGCTCTGTTGCTTTCGAC
>JALWOY010000170.1 GCA_027083355.1 Phycisphaerales bacterium
CAGCTAGTCGATCCGCGAGATCCAGGAAGAGACCACGCGGGCCGTCGAGCGGATCGAGAACGGCTCGAAGCGGATGGAGAAGGGCGTCGAGCTGGCGACCAGCGCCGGCGAATCGCTCCAGGTGATCGTCGAAAGCTCGAAGCAACTGCTCGGGCAGGTGCAGACGATCGCGGCCGCGGCCGAGCAACAGTCCGCGTCGGCGGCGCAGATCGGCGACAACATCCAGCGGGTGACGGCTGTGTCGAACGAGTCGGCGATGGCCGCCGGGCAGGCCTCCGAGGCCGCCGCCGAGTTGAGCCGGCAGAGCGAGCGGATGCGTTCGCTGGTCGACCGTTTCAAGCTGTAATCATCTTGCCGGACCGATGAGAAACACGGGGCGGTGTGCCGGAAGGCACACCGTTCTTTTTGGATTCATCCGGTTTCTTTGGGGTGTGTCGCTTCGAGAAGTGGCCGGCGGTCCCACCATTGCCCGGCGGACGTGGAGATATCGGCGACGCGCCGGCGGGTGAGGGGCATTCATCTCGATCTGAATTGGGAACACGCCCCGGTCGCGTCAGCGAGAACGCTTCTTGGGCGGGGTCGCCCAACGCATTTTGCCCATGAGTGTCTGCCAGTAGTTCACGCGGCCGCTGAGGACGAAATGGACAGGCATCTGGTCACGCGTGATGAAGACACGGTCGCCCCTGTGGACGCGGTGGTGCACCTGCCCGTCGAACATCAGGGTGCTGCCGTGCCCGTCGGTGTCCGCTCCGTTCTCCTGCCAGTCGGCGTTCTCGTTGGTCTCGTCGAGCTCGAGGCGGATCTCGGACGACGAGGGGACGACGATGGGCCGGAACGAGAGCGAGTGCGGGGCGATCGGCGTGAGGATGTGCGCCTCGACCCCGGGCGCAACGATCGGCCCGCCCGCGGACACGTTGTACGCCGTCGAGCCCGTCGCGGTCGAGACGATCAGACCGTCGCCGGAGACGCGCGGGCCCGGGTGCCCGTCGATCACGACCCGGACGGAGATCATGCGGTAAGGCGGCCCCGCGGTCACGACGGCCTCGTTGATCGCGATCCCGTCGGCGCGGCGGACGCCGTCCTGCGACCGGATCACGGCCCGCAACAACGGGACGGCCCGCGTGAGCAAGTCGCCCCCGCCGAAGACATGGGCGGCCTGCTCCTCGAGGGTGGGCAGATCAAACTCGGCCATGAATCCGAGCGAGCCGAGGTTCACCCCGAGCAGCGGCCGCCCGGTTCTGGCGCAGCCGCGGGCGGCCGAGAGAATCGTTCCGTCCCCCCCGAGCACGACCGCGAGATCGAACGGCTTGTCGGGGAGCTGAAAAGGCCCCGCCGCGTCGATCTGATCGACGAGCCTCCCGTGACGCTCGATCAGATCGCGGACGACACCGATCGCGCCCTTCGCCTCGGGCTTTCGGGGGTTGACCAGCAGCAGAACGTCCCGGCTCACGCGCCCATTGTACGGAGAGGGAATCACACAGGCTCAGGTGTTCTCATGGACCGGAGCAGAACGGGGGACGCTCAATGAGGACGCCCCCGTATCCGCGGCGAGACGGATCGCACGGATCACCCCGTCGGCGTCGATGCCGGCGATGCGCCGTTGCTCGGCCCGGCTGTCCTGCATGATCCAGTCATCGGGCAGGCCGACACGGGTGATGCAAGACGTATCCAGCCACATCTCCTGGGCCGCGTCGATAACGGCCGACCCGAATCCGCCGACAATACTGTGGTCCTCCACGGTCACCACCGGGATTCTCCGCCGGAGCAGATCACCGATGAGCGCGGCGTCGACGGGTTTGGCGAATCGGGCATCCCAGACGGCGACACCGTACTCGCCCCGGAGCCGGTCGGCCGCTTCCATCGCGTCGATCGCGGGCACCCCGAACGCGAGCACAGCGACATCGGGTCGGCGTTCATTGAGATCGGCGAATTCGTCCGTCAGGAGTCGGGCCTTGCCCAGCTCGAACGGCGGGCAGGGCTCGCCGGCGAGTCGGGCGGAAACCGTGTCGCGCGGATAACGGACCGCGGACAGACCCTCTTCGTATGTGCGCATGAACTCGAGGGCGGCAACAAGGCTCGGCTCGTCGATCGCCGCGGTGATCGCCGCGCCGGGGAGCGTCCGCAGCAACGCGGTGTCGCAGAAGCCGTGATGCACGGCCCCGTCGCCCCCGACCAGCCCCGCGCGGTCGATGCACAACCGGACGGGCAACCCCTGCAGCGCGACCTCCTGGAACGCCTGATCGAACGCGCGCTGCAGGAAGGTGCTGTAGACAGCAAAGAACGGCTTGAAACCAGTTCTGGCCAGCCCCGCCATCATGTCCAGCGCGTGGCTCTCACAGATGCCGGTGTCCCAGGCGCGATCCGGGAATTGATCCAGAACCCGGCTGATCCCCGTGCCGTCGGGCATCGCGGCCGTGCAGGCAACGGCCCGTTCGTCACGCCGCATCAGGTCCGAGATCGCGTCGGCGAACGCCGCGGTGAAGCTCCGCCCGGTCGACTTGATCTCGACCCGGCACCCGAGCTTCTCGTCGCGCTCGACGCGGAACGCCTTGGGCGAATGGAACGCGGTGGCGTCCGCCTCGGCGATATCCAGCCCCTTGCCCTTGGTCGTCTTGACGTGCAGGACCATCGGGCGGTCGATATCCCTCGCCTCGGTCAGGAACTCGATCAGCGTCGGGAGGTGGTGCCCGTCGATGGGCCCGACCGTCAGCAGGTTGAACTTCTCGAACCAGGAATCCTCGTTGATCAACGCCTTGGTCATCTCACCCGCGCGGTGGTATGCCCCGCGGATTACACCCCCGCCGGGGATCCGGCTAAGCAACTCCTTCGCGCCCTTCTTCAGGTCGGCGTAGGTGTGGCTGACGCGGACTCGGTCGAAATACCCCGCGATCGCGCCCTGCGGCTTGCTGATCGACATGCCGTTGTCGTTCAGCACGACGAGAAACTGCCGGCCGAGCGTCCCGGCGTTGTTCAGCCCCTCCATCGCGACGCCGTTGACGATCGAGGCATCCCCGACCAGCGTCACCACGCGGCGCCCCCCGGGGTTCCGCTCCGGGTCGTACATCTCGCCCGACAGCTGATCACCCCGCGCCATCCCGACGGCGGTCGAGATCCCCGTCCCAGCGTGGCCGACGCGGAAGAGGTCGTAGACGCTCTCGGCGGGCTCCGGGAACCCGCTCATCCCCTTGCTCGTCCGCAAGCCGTTCAGCAGCGGCGCTCGGCCCGTGAGCAGCTTGTGCGGGTAACACTGATGCCCGACGTCGAAGAGCAGCCGGTCATACGAAAAATCGAACACATAATGCAGCGCAATCGTCAACTCGACAACACCCAGATTCGGCGCCAGATGCCCACCGCTGCGCTGCACCTGCGCGATGATCGCGGCGCGGATCTCGGCCGCGAGACGCTCGAGATCCTCGATCGGCATCGACCGCAGATCCTCGGGGCCGTTGACGCGGTCGAGCAGCATTGTGCCGGGTGTGTCGCTCATGGGTGGCTCGTTTCAATTGGTTTTGAAACCATTGTAGCCGGGGGACGCCCGCGCCGGGGATCGGGGATTCCCCTGTTGATCGGCCGCCGGGACCATCGGGCTCGAACCGTTACCGCGTACGCTGCGCGAGATACGCGGCGAGGTCCTCCAGCACGCCCGCGTGATCACCGAGCGAACCCGCGGCGGCGCGGGCCTCGTCCAATAAAGAGCCGATTTTCGCCCGTGACGCCTCAACACCGTGCACCGCCGGCCAGGTCAGCTTGCCCGCGTCGGCGTCCTTGCCCGTCCGTTTGCCCGTGTGCTCGGGTGTCTGTTCGACATCGATCAGATCATCGACGATCTGGAACATCAACCCGATCGCGTCGGCGTAACGGTCGATCGCGTCGAGCCGATCGGCCAAAGCCGCCCCCTCGCCCCCCCGCATCG
>JALWOY010000171.1 GCA_027083355.1 Phycisphaerales bacterium
GACGGTGGCTTCGGGGTGGGTGGTTTCGCGGTTGGCTCGGCGACTGGCGGCGGCGGCAGGTGTTCGTCGTCGCGGGATCGCCGGGGCGATCGCGGGTGGGCTTGTGGTGAGCACGCCTTGGGCCGTGGTTGTTGGATCGTTGGCGTATAACGACATGGGGGCCGTGGTTCTGGGTGCGGGGGCGATGCTGGCGGCGTGCCGGCGCGGACCGGGGGTTTGGTCGCGCGGGGGGCTGGTCGGGTTTCTTGTGGGCGTGGCGTGTTGCGTGAAGCCCACGGCGTTGTTCTTCGTGGGTGTGCCGGCGGGAGCTTTGTTGCTGCGGTTCGCCTCGTGGCGGGATTGGGGGCGGGTGTTGGCTGCGGGTTCGGTCGCGGGTTTGATCGCCCTTTCGCCGTGGCTGATTCGGAACGGCCTCATGACGGGGAACCCGGTGTTCCCGTTCGCGGCGGGGTTGTTGGGCACGGGGCATTGGACCGCGGCGCAGGCGGAGCGGTTCGCGTCGGCGCACACGTTTCACGGGACGCTCTTTGCGCGGGCGCGTCTTCTGTTTTTTCCAGATGAGGCGGGTGCGTCGGTGGTGTCCCGGTGGCGCGGGCTGACGAACCCGCAGTGGCTCCTGGCGATGCCGGCGGGGTTGATCGGGGCGGCATTGCTGGTCGGGCGGGTGCGTCGGGTGCGTCTGATCGGGGTGGGTTTGCTGTTGGGGTTGTTCGGCCAGATCGCGGCGTGGATGATGCTGACGCACCTGCAGAGCCGATTTCTGTTGCCTGTGCTTTTGACGCTGGGGCCGCTGGCCGGGATCGGGC
Source organism: Phycisphaerales bacterium (assembly GCA_027083355.1). Taxonomy (GTDB): domain Bacteria; phylum Planctomycetota; class Phycisphaerae; order Phycisphaerales; family UBA1924; genus UBA1926. The sequence goes on from JALWOY010000171.1 coordinate 807, forward strand.
TGGCGCGATTGAAGGGCCTCGGTTTCGGAATCGGTGTTGTGGTGTGCCTGTTGCAAGCGGGCGGGGCGTGGGCGATTTTTTCGGAGCAGAACAGGGGACAGCCAAACGCGATGTTGGCACCGGGGGCGGGGGCGATGATGGGCGACCCGTACAGCGGGGCGCTCGGCCGGGTGTCGCCGACGGCGTATCTCAATCACGAACTCCCCCGCGGGGCCGAGGTTGTGCTGGTTGGGGGCGCGACGCCGTTGTATCTTCGGTGTCGCGTTCGGTACGCGACGGTGTGGGACCGCCCGGCGGTGCTCGATCTGCCGGGTGCATCGGGGTCGCCCGACGCGGGTGTTTATATCCTGATCGACCGGGCGGAGCTCGCTCGTCAGGCGGCGAGCGGCTACCTTGACCCGGCCTTGACGCCCGGGCTGATCGGTGAAGTAGTTTCGCGCTGCGAGGCGGTGCGTTCCTGGCCCGAGATCGGGGTGTCGCTGTACCGCCTGAGGCGGGGGAAGGTGCCGGGTTGAGCCGACGTCGTGGACCGCTCGGGATCATCGTGCAGGTATTGGGCTTCGCCGCGGGTGTCGGTCTGCTGGGGTGGTGCGGGATGATGGCGTTCGCGCCGGAGAACCGGGCGCAGTTGGCGCGTCTCGGGGAGGCGGACGCGGGGAGCCTTGCGGTGCTGTTCGGGTGTTCGCTGGGGACACTGCTACTGAACGGGCATATTTTCTGGGTGGTGCTGCGGCCTGAGATGCGGATTGATCCGGTAGGGGTTCAGGCGACGAACGCCGTGGCGACGACGCTTTCGTATCTGCCTTTCAAGCTGAGTGTGCTGCTGCGTGTGGCGGTGCACAACCGGCGGGACCGGGTGCCGCTGCTGACGATCGCGGCGTGGTTCGGGGCGGTGGCGGTGCTGGTGGTTGTCGGGCTTGGTCCGCCCGCGTTGATGAGTTTGTGGCGTCACGGTGTGGACGCGGTGTGGTGGGCCGGATCGGCGATCGGCATCTGCGTCTCGGTGTTCGTGACGCTGACGCTGGCGGGTGTGTTCGCGGGCCCCGGCGGGCTTGGCCGGATTCACCGTGTGCTGGACCCGTTGCGGATCGGGCCGCTGAGCCGGTTCATCCGGGGTGGGGCGTTTGCCCGGCTTCACGGGATCTTCGGAATGCTGGCGCACCGCCGGGCGGTGCTGGAGGCGACGTTCCTGCGGCTGCTGGATATCGGGATGCAGACGGCGCGATTCGCGGTGGCGGCGTCGATTCTCGGGGTGGATCTGGGGTGGCAGTCTGCCCTGCTGATCGCGAGCACTTATTTCCTGATCGGGATGCTCAGCCCGTTCGGGATGCTGGGAACTCGGGAGGCGGGGGCCGTGGGGTTGGCGCAGTTGCTGGGGATTTCGGGTCCGGGTGATTCGCTGGTTGTCGTGATTCTCGCGGTGAGCGCGACCGAGTCGCTGGTGAACCTGGTGTGTGCCGGGGTGGGTGTGGCGTGGATGCGGCCCGATCGGCTGCTGCGAACCGTCGGCGGGGTGACTGAAAGAGGGCCGTAGCCCGAACCGACGCTTCGCGGGCACAGCGTCGGCGTCTGATTGGTCCAGAAGCCCGACACCGTGGAGCCGGGTCGGCTACCGGGCATCAGAGAGAGCTCGGCTCGGAGAACCGCGGTACCCAAGGCAGCGGGGCAGGATCGAGAAAGCCCTCGCTTCCACTCGGGCCTCATTGTGGGTGATGTCGGGTGAAAGAAAAATTCGGGCTGGATGCCCGTGATTTCGAGAGAGAAGAAGAGAGGTTGAGAGACGGGCTGGAAGCCCGTCCCACAAGCAGGAGAAGGAGGAGGTGAAGAGAAAAAGCCCCTCACCCCGGCCCTCTCCCCGCAGGGCGGGGAGAGGGAGGATGGATTTGGTGCGCTGGAGGTTGATCCGTCCGACGCTTTGCAGGCTCGGTGTCGGCGTCCGAAACATATTGATGCTCTATCATCGCCCATGCGTCTCGCGTTGGCACAGATCAACCCCGTGGTCGGAGATATCCGGGGGAACGGGTCGTTGATCGAGGAGGGCATCGAGCAGGCACGCCGTCGGGGCGTGGACGCCGTGGTGTTTCCTGAGCTTTCGGTGTGCGGTTATCCGCCCCGCGATCTTCTTCTTCGGGAGGGGTTCGTGGGTGCTTGCGCGGCGGAGGCGAAGCGGATCGGGACGACGCGGACGGAGGGGTTAACGGTTGTGCTGGGGGTTCCCTTGCCCCTGAACACGCCCTCGGTCGGCGGTGTGGGGCGGATCTCGAACAGCCTCGTGGTGTATCGGGACAACGAGCAGTTGGCGTATTACGACAAGCGCCTGCTGCCGACGTATGACGTGTTTGACGAGGATCGATATTTCACGCCGGGGGATCGGGCGGTTGTTGTCGAGATCGCGGGAGTTCGGGTCGGGCTGGCGATCTGCGAGGATCTTTGGAAGGGGGAGGACGCGGGCTTTTCTTCGGCGTATGACGGGGCGGGGGACCCGATCGCGGAGCTCGCGGCCGCGGGGGCGCGGATGGTCGTGGTGCCGTCGGCCAGCCCGTTCGTGAGCGGCAAGGGGCGTCGGCACCGGGAGATCCTGCGTCAGCACGCGACTCGGCACCGGATGACAATGGCGTCGGTGAATCAGGTGGGCGGCAACGATGACCTGATCTTCGACGGGCATTCTTGCGTCATCGGGCCGGACGGGGCGGTTCTGGCGGCGGCGAAGGGATGGGATGAGCAGCTGCTGGTGCTCGACAGCGACGCGACGCGGATGGGGGAGATGCCCGACCCGCTGCTCGGCGCCGAGAGCGAGGCGTTGATGTTTGAAGCGCTGGTGCTGGGCGTTCGGGATTACTGCGGGAAGACGGGGTTCGGCAAGGCCGTCATCGGGCTTTCTGGTGGGATCGATTCGGCGTTGACGGCGGTGATCGCGGCGCGTGCGCTCGGGGCGGAGAACGTCCTGGGTGTGGCGATGCCGGGGCCGTACTCGAGCGGGCACAGCCTCGAGGATGCGCGTGAACTCGCCTCCCTCCTCGGAATCGGGTTTGTGGTGGCGCCGATCGGGCCGGCACGGGCGGGGATCGGTCAGACGCTGGACGGGGTTTTCGGCTCGCTCGGTGAACGCCGGCTCGGGGAGCGGCTGCCGGATCTCGCGGATGAGAATCTTCAGAGCCGGCTGCGCGGGTCGATGATCATGGCGGTGAGCAACCGGACGGGCGCAATCGTCTTGACGACGGGGAACAAGAGCGAGCTGGCGGTCGGGTATTGCACGCTGTATGGCGATATGAACGGCGGTTTGGCAGTGCTGAGTGACGTGCCGAAGACGCGGGTGTATGCATTGTCGCGTTGGATCAATGCGCACGCGGGGGAGGCCGGTTTCGGTTGCCCGCCGATCCCGGAGCGGACGATCAGCAAGCCACCGAGCGCGGAACTGGCGCCGGATCAGAAAGACAGCGACTCGCTGCCCGAGTATGACGTCCTGGACGAGATCGTGGACCGCTTCGTCGAGCGGCGTCAGTCGCCCGCGCGGATCGTGGCGGAGACGGGTTTCGACAAGGAGACGGTGCGGCGGATCTGCCGGTTGATCGACCGGAACGAATACAAACGCCGGCAGATGGCGACGGGGCTGAAGGTGACGCATGTGGCGTTCGGGCCGGGACGGCGGATGCCGATCGCCCGGGGGGAATTCGACCCGGTGTTCACCCCCGAGTCGTGACCGCGGACGGCGCAGGGCGAAAAGGCAACTCGGGGGCAGAGGGGGGCTTCAGAACCGGTCCCCATGTCCACAGCGGACCCGCAGCACGGCGGCGGTGACGGTCGCGTTGCCGGCCCGGTCGGTCATGGGGCGTGATTCGGTCGCGGGTACGCCGACGGGCAGGTCGCGGTCGATGAGGCGGTGGGCCATGGCGTCGATATCGTGCAAGGCGATTTGCTCTGATTCGGTGAACAGGACGACGACGGCCGCGGCCAGGCGGATGACGCCGTCGCATTCGAGCTTAGCGATGTCGCCCGCGGGCCCGTCGACGAGTTCGCTGCTGTAGCTTCGGTTGGGCCCGGGGACGCCCCGGCGGTAGGCGTGCTGTGCGATGACCTTGACTTCGAGCCAGACCGCGTCGGCGGGGTCGATTTCGTCCTGTACGGCCCGGGCCTCGATGCCGGCGGCGAGGGGGGCGAAGAGCGTGCCTTCGGCGGCGCGGATGCGTCTGGCGGCGTGGACGGGATCGGCGAGGCGGTCGCTGGGCGACGGGGTGAGGACAAGGTCGCACCGGTCGCGGTCGTTTTCGGCGGGGGCATCGTCGCCCGGATAGGGGACCTCGCGGAGGACGCCGAAGCCCTCGGAAGCAAGCCCTCCCGCGAGGATCTCGTGGAGTTCGGTTTCTTTCATGGCGTCGATGCCGAGGGCGGCCTGCTCACGGGCGAGCATTCGGTCGTGTCTCGCGAGGGCCTCGCAGAGAGCGCGGGCGATGGTGTGCGGTTCGATCGGCACGGGTTGAGGGTACCCGGTTTGCAATCGGCGCGAAGATCCGCGATGATCTGCACTCGACGGGCTTCACACAGACAGGGAACGAACGCATGCTGCAACAGATCGATCACTTCGTCGGGAACCTCAACGGGGTTCTGTTCTCGGATTACACGGTGTATGCGCTGCTGATCGTGGGCGTGCTGTTCACGATCTGGTCCGGATTCGGGCAGTATCGGGCGCTGACGCACGGCGTGGCGGTGGTTCGGGGCAAGTATGACGACCACAGCGACCCTGGGGCGATCAATCACTTCCAGGCGTTGTCGGCGGCCCTGTCCGCGACCGTGGGGCTGGGGAATATCGCGGGTGTCGCGGTCGCGGTGGCGTTGGGCGGCCCGGGCGCGATCCTGTGGATGTGGATCATCGGGCTCGTGGGCATGGCATTGAAGATGACCGAGGTCACGCAGGCGATGATCTATCGCAACACGGACGACCCGGAGAACCCGCACGGCGGCGCCATGTTCGTCGTCGCCAAGGGTCTCGCCGGTCCCGGGCCGCGGCGGGTGTTCGCGGGCTTGCTGTTCAGCGTTGTCACGCTGGGGTTGACGTATCTCGCATCGGGCGTGTTCGATTCGTGGATCGCGTGGATCCCGGGCGGGCTGCTGTCGCTCGTGTTCTTCGTGCTCGCCTTCGGCCGGGGGAAGGCGCTGGGCTCGCTCATCGGCGGCGTGTTCGTCATCACGCTGATCATCTCGGCGATCACCGGCGGCAATATGTTCCAGGCGTGGAACGTGGCCGACATCACGTTTACGTATTTCCAGGTGCCGCAGATCGCGACGGGTGTCGTGCTGACGGTTCTTGTCGGGCTCGTGATCATCGGGGGGATCAAGCGGATCGGTTCCGTTGCGGGGAAGATCGTCCCGTTCATGTGTATTACTTATGTTTTCGCCGCGCTGTATGTGCTGCTGGTGAACGCCGGGGAGATCCCGCACATGCTCTCGGTGATCATCCGCTCGGGCCTTCCGGACGCACTCGGAGGCTCCGCGCCGGACGCGACGGGCGCGTTCCTCGGCGGGACTTTCGGCTACGCCGCGATGTGGGGTGTGAAGCGCGCGTTGTTCAGCTCCGAAGCGGGCCAGGGTTCGAGCCCGATCGCGCACTCGGCGGCGAAGACGGACGAGCCCGTGCGCGAGGGGGTTGTGGCGGGCCTCGAGCCTTTCATCGACACGATCGTGGTGTGCACGCTGACCGCGTTGGTGATCATGTCGAGCGGGGCGTACAACCGCGGGCCCGAGGCGGCGTTCGATAACCCGGGCGCGGTACGGATCGTGCAGGCGACCGACGAAGCCGGCAACGCGATCGAGGACGAGTGGACCCTCGAGACCCCCCCGCTGCCGCGGATGCTCGGCGAGGCGAGGCGGATCCGCAATACGCCGGAGGGCCAGAGCGGCTGGCGTGAGGGAGAAACCGTGTTCATGATCGTGGAGGCGGACGTCGACGATAACACGGGGCGGGATCTTCGGCGGATCTCCGGCACCGTGGAGCGTGACGAGGAGACGGATATCTGGTCCGTGAAGTGGAGCACGCTGAAATCGGAGAAGACGCCGATCCTGCGGCCCGGTGAATCGGGCGACGGCGTGGACACCGGTGTCTACGGGGATTACGCGGGTGCGTCGCTGACGGCGTACGCGTTCGACCGTGTGACGCCCGGTCTCGGCAAATGGATGGTTTCGTTCGCGGCGTGGCTTTTCGCGTTGTCGACGATGATCTCGTGGTCGTACTACGGGGAGCAGGGTGTGTATTTCCTGTGCGGCGGGATGAAAGAGAAGACGACGGGGACGATCGTCTTCCTGTACAAAGTTTTCTACTCCGTGCTGATCCTGTTGACGACGGCGCTGGCGATGCCGATCTTCGGCTCGGGTGATGACAAGATGGCCCTCATCGGGACGGACCACGAGCTGGATAACTGGACAACGCTGGGGCTGGGCGTGATGCTCGTTGCGAACATCCCGATCATGCTGATCTTCGCACCGGAGGTGATGCGGACGTTCCACGATTATTTCAGGCGGATGAAAGAAGGCCTGGACTTTGCGCATGAGCCGCCGCCGCTGACCGACGTGATCGAGGGCAAGGACGTGGAGTAGTCGCGGCCGGATCAGTGCTGTGTGTCGGTGGCACCCGGCAGATCATCGGGACGGTTGACGTTGACCGCCGCTTGTGCGTCGATCGGTACCCGTGCGCAATCTGAGCCTACGGACGCGAGCAGACCGCGGCCGGATCGGACGGCCTTCCTGATCGCATCGATCGACCCGGTTCGGTAGAGCGCGATGCAGGGCTGGGGACGATCGGTCATGGCCATGTATACGGGCGCGGCCGGGTGCTCGGTCGCGGTTTGCAGAATGGCCCGGATTGGGGCGGGTGAAATCGCGGGCAGATCACCCGAGAGAACAAACACGGCTTGTTTCGAGTGTTCGAGGGCCGCGAGGATGCCACCCGCCGGCCCGTCGCCCGGGTATGGGTCTGGGATGATGATGTCTCCGAGTGCGGCGACGGCGGGATCGCACGCCCCGACGAGGGCGACCCTGGAGCCAAAAACGGCGCGGAGCGCGTCGATGGGGTGGGCGACGAGGGGCCGACCCCGGACGGGTTCGATGAGCTTGTCCCGGCCGAAACGTCGGCTCCGGCCCCCGACGAGCACGACGGGCTGGATGGTGTCGAGATCCACGGGAAATCATGCGCCGCAGGCCCGCCCGTGTCGAGCACACCGCCGGGCAATCCACGCTTACGATGCCGAACCGGAGGCTGCCTTGACGGACAAGGAACCATTCTCGAGACGCGAGCTGCTCGGCGGCCGGCTGTTCGGCTCGATCGCCAAGCACCTGGCCGGCGCCATCGAGCAGCGGTTGGACGCCGTGGAACAGTCGGTCCGTGAGTTTACGGCGGAATCGGCGGTGCCACCGGAAGTACCCCCGATGCCGGTGCTGCATCGTCCGCCGGGCGCGGTCGACGAGATCACGTTCACGGCTCTTTGCACGCGTTGCGATGCGTGCCTCAAGGCGTGCCCGGTGGGGGCGATCGTTCATGCGGACGCGATTTTCGGGAAGGCGGCGGGGACCCCGGTGATCGAGCCGAAACGGAAGGCGTGCGTGATGTGCGACGATCTCCCGTGCGTGTCGGCGTGCGTCGCCGAGGGCGTGCGCGTGCTGCACCCGTCGCTGCCGGTGAAGATGGCGACGGCGCGGATCATCAAGCCGTCCTGTCTGGCGTATCGGGGGACGGCCTGCGACGAGTGCGTCAAAGCCTGCCCCGTCGACGGCGCGATCGAGCTGCGCGGCGGCGTCCCGGTGATCCACGAAAACACCTGCACCGGGTGCGGGCTTTGCCAGCAGGTCTGCCCCGCCCCCCGCAACGCCATTGCGGTGGTGCCCGTCGGCAAACGCCCCCCGATGCCGGTGGACGAGCCGACCGAAGATGAAACCTGAATACGCAAATACCGCGTGTGCCGCTGGCAACTTGTTGCCAGTGCCCCGCCCGATCCGTGTCTACAAGAAAGCCCTCGCTCCCGCTCGGGCCTCCTTCTCCAGAAATCCCGTGATGCAAAAGAGGCCCGGGCGCAAGCGAGGGCTCTCCAACAAAACCACCAAAGATTCGAGGACTTCCGCGTGCTCATCCGCGTGCCTATACCCGCGGTTCGCATCAAGACCAAGACGACCCGACAACCAATCGCCCGGCATGGCGTTCAGAGCTTATCACGGAAAAAATCAATGATCGCCCGCCGCACCGCGGGCTCCGAGTCGATCCAGTCGACGTGCCTAACGCCCTCGAAACGTTTCAGCGTGACATCCACGCCCGCGTCCTTCGCCGCATCGAAAATGATCGGCGCGTGCCGATAGGGCACGATGCGGTCCGCCGAGCCGTGCAGGATCAGCAGCGGCCGATCGCCCAGCCGACGCACCGAATCGACTGCGTCGCGTCCCGGAGGCGTGAGAAACGGCCCGAGCAGCGGGACATGATCGCCCGCGACGCCCTTCCATGTGCTGAAGGTCGAGGCCGAGCAAACCGCCTTGACACGGGGTTCCTCGGCGGCCGCCGCCAGCCCGATCGTCCCGCCGAGACTCAGCCCGTACACCCCGACGCGGTCCGGGTCGACATCGGGCCGGGTGAACACATAATCGATCGCGGCTTCCGCGTCGTCGATCAGCCCGTCGCGGTTGAGCGGGCCGCGGTCGCTCCGGCCGTAACAGCGGTAGTCGAAGATCAGGACGTTGAACCCCTCGGGCGGCAGGAAATCGACAAAGACGCTGTGTCGGCTGATGTTGAACGCGTTGCCGTGGCAATGCACGATGGTCGGCAGCCGACGGCCGCCGCCTTTGCCCTTGTAGAACCAGCCGTGGATCGTCAGCCCGTCGCTGACGAACGTGACATCCTCGACACCCGGCGGATCGGTGAACGCCGACCGGGACGGCCAATAAAACAGCCTTTCGCCCCAACCCGTGATTTTCGTCACGGTGATCACCCCGATCAGCACCGCCAGCAGCATCAGCAGGCGACGCCGCATGCCACGCCGCCTCCGCCGTCGCCTCGCCCGTCTTGCCCGCCGGCGTGAGCCGCGCATGGACAGACCCTCCCGCGGCCCGCGCCCCCCGGCTACCGCGCCACCTCGATCGCCCGTGTTTCTCGGAGCACGGTGACGCGGATTTCACCCGGGAACGTCATCTCGTCGGCCACGCGCTTGGCGATGTCGTGCGCGATCAGATACGCCTCGTCGTCGCCCACGCGGGCCGCGTCGACCATCACGCGGACCTCTCGCCCCGCCTGGATCGCGTAGGCCTCGATGACCCCCGGCTGGCTGAGCGCGATGTCCTGAAGATCGTTCAGCCGCTGGATGTACCGCTCCATCGACTCTCGCCGCGCACCGGGCCGCGCCGACGAGATCGCGTCGGCCGCCATCACGATCGGGGTATAGAACGTCGTCGCGGGGATGTCGGCGTGGTGCCCCCCGATGGCGTTGAGCACCGCCTCGGCCTTCTCGCCGTGCTGCCGGGCGAAGTCCATGCCGATCTTCGGGTGCCCGCCCTCCATCTCGTGGTCCATCGCCTTGCCGATGTCATGCAGGAACCCGCATCGACGCGCCAGCTTGCCGTCCAGGTCCAACTGCTCGGCGATCAACTGGCTCAGGTACGCCACCTCGACCGAATGCCGCAGAACGTTCTGGCCGTAGCTGGTGCGGAAATGGAGCTTGCCCATCGCCTCGATGATCTTGGGGTGGAACCCGCCGAGGTTGACTTCGAGGGCCGCGTCCTTGCCCGCGGCGAGGACTTTGTCGTTGATCTCGGAACGGACTTTTTCGACGACTTCCTCGATCCGCGTCGGGTGCAGCCGGCCGTCGGCGATGAGGCGTTCGAGGGCTTCGACGGCGACCGCCTGTCTGATTTTGTCGAAGCAGGAGACGACGATCACGCCCGGGGTGTCGTCGACGATGATGTCGACGCCGGTGGCCTTTTCGATCGCGCGGATATTCCGGCCCTCGCGGCCGATGATCCTGCCCTTCATGTCGTCCGAGGGGATCGCAACGGAACGGACGGTGCTCTCGCTGGTATGCTCGGTGGCGTAGCGTTGGACCGCCATCAGCGTGATTTCTCTGGCTTTTTCCTTCGCCTCGGCCTCGGCCTGTTCCTCGACCGCACGCACGACCTTGGCGATGTCGAGACGTGCGTTCTCCTCGACCCGGGCGAGCAGCTCGCGTCGGGCGTCCTCGCGGGACATCCGGGCGACTTCCTGGAGCCGGTCGGTCTGTTCTTCTCGCAGGCGCTGGACCTCGGCCTCGCGGTCGGCGAGGTCCTTTTCACGGGCGCGGAGGGCTTCGGCCGTCTCGGAAAGGGTGCGTTCCTTGGCGGCGAGGGTTTCCTCCTTGCGGTCGAACATGTCCTCGCGTTTGGAGAGCCGTCGCTCGCTTTCGCGGATCTCGCTGCGAGCGGCCTCGATCTCGGAATCGAACTTTTCTTTTCTCGCGAGGGCGTTGCGTTCGGCCTCCAGACGGATTTTCTCGGCCTCGTTCCGTGCCTCTTCCCTCGAACGCTCGATCAGTTGCTCGGCCTCGACCTTCGCGGAGGCGAGCGTCTGTCGTGTGATCGAGCGGTACGCCAGCGCGGTGACGCCCGCACCGATGAGGAAGAACAAAAACGCAACAATAAGGACGCCCCACATCGGGACGCCGTTTCCCTGCGCGAGCATGGTTGTTGTCTCGCCCACGCCTTACCCCTCGTCCCTGCCCGGCTCCGTCGGACTGGAACAGTCGTGACGCCCCTTGGGTGTGGGCCCGGCATCGGCAAGAGGTTCGAAAGAGTTTCGCGCGCGAAGCCCGGCCGTTCTGGACGGCCGCGGTCCCGATCACTTCCCCTCGCGCTCCCGGCGTGGCATGCCCCGGGGCATCCGCCGGAGGATCGGGCTGCAACAGGGCCGAGGAGGCCCTGGAATCACTCAATCACCTCTCGCCGGTGTCCATCGGGCCCGGCAAGGTGGCAGTCGTCGTTTCTGTGGCGGGGGTCGCCACCGCGGCAACCCCCTGCACCATTATCATACCCTCACGGAAGGCTCGGCGACCGTCCGGGAAATCTGTGCGAACATCCCCCCTCTGTGTGTCGATATGCTTGGGGACAGACGGACCGCTGAGGAGGCCGAACAAATGCAGAATCGATATGCCCGCCCCCTTTTCGCACTCGGGATGCTCTCGCTGGCGATGCTGAACTGGGGCTGCACATACCCAGACATTTCCCGGAAACATATCTTTCGGCCTGGCGAACAAATCCCTGTTGAACAGTCGGGCCCCGATCTTCGTGAAGGGGCGCCGCTCGCGCTCGACGTGCACAACCAGCGGGGGTCGGTGTGGATCGAGGTTGACGAGAGGCTCGAACAGCCCACTGTTGAGGCGATTCTCAGCTGGGGGCGGCACGATCGGCCCGATGGCTGGCCCGACGCCGGGGATGCCCCGGTGGTCACCGCCGCTCGATCTGTGGACGGCCCGGGTGATGTGCTGTCGATCGATGCCTCGGTGGGCGATTCTGCCCCGCGGTCGGCGTTCCTCGATCTGCGTGTGCGGACCCCGAGGTGTGACGGTGTACGCGTTGTCAACAACGCCGGCCCGATCGTGATGATCGGGGTTGGCGGCGCGATCACGGCGTACAACGGGGCGGAGACGGGCGAGGGCGGCCGGATCGAACTTCGGACGAGTGAGGCGATCCGGGACCCGCTCGCGTTGGTTACGACGAGCGGGCGGGTGAGCGCGGTCATCGGCCCGGGCGGCCGGGGAACGATCGATCTGGAAACAGAGCGCGGTTCTGCGGAGTTCGGGACGGCTTACGGGATGGTGACGGATGTCCGACCCGCGAAGCAGTCGTATCACGGGGTGTGGAACGGCGGAGTGAACCCGATCATCGGCAAGAGCGCCGACGGGCGGGTGCGGTTCGTTGTCAAGCCGAACGCCGAGATGTACAGCATCCCGGATGATTGGGTGGCGTTGTGGCGGAACTGAGCCAGTGCTCGTGATCGCCGCTGGTGGAGCGATCACGTCACGCGGGGTCACGGCCGGACCCGAGACTTGACGGGCTCGGTGTCTGGTCGATTCAGAAGCACACCCCGGCAAGTTGGGCGTGGCGTTGTGGGATGTTTGGTTTTGAGGTGAAGCCCTCGCTTCCGCTCGGGCCTCTTTGTGAAATGTGGTGGAGAAAAGAGAGCGACGGGCTGGAAGCCCGTCCCACCGAGAGGAAAGAGAGAAGAGAAAGCCCCTCACCCCGGCCCTCTCCCCGCGGGCGGAGTGAGGGAGAAGAAAGCGGTGCGCTGACAGTGTTATGATCCGACGCGCCGCGAGCGCCGCGAGTGCTGCGTCGGCGTTCGTGCTGACGCAAGAATCACCAACGGGTATTCGTCCACCCGGCTATTCGGCCCTCGGTCACGCTCTTGGCTCTTTTCTGGAACCAACGGCCGCCGGACTTGCCCGATTCAGTACCCGATACCCGGTCTCACGGGCAGCCCGCGGTAAACGCCTGGATGAATGCGCTGAGGTCGGCCAGATCGAACACACCCTCGGGCGGGGCGATGTCGGCGGCCGGGTCGTGGGCGATGAAAGCCTGGATGAACGCGCTGATATCCGCGAGGTCGAGGACGCCGAGGGGTTCCGCGATATCCGCGGGGTTGCACCCGGCGGGCCCGGTGAGCATGATCCCGTCGCCGCTGGGCCCGCCGAGGGCGATGATGTCGGCGTCGTCGAGGAGGTCGTCGACGAAGAGGAGGTTGGCCATGTAGACGGGCTGCGACCCGCCGAAACGGAGATCGGCGAAGAGGCAGATCGTCGACGCGAGCGGTGTCGGGACGGGCTCGCCGGTATCCGGGTCGGGGTTGTTGACGCCGCTGGAGCGGGCCCACGGGCTGGGGAATTGTCCCCACGCGGCCCAGTCTGCGGGGTCGACGGGTTCATCGTCGCCGTAGAACTGCTGGCCGGGAGTGGGATCGACGGCGTTGTAGACCCAGTCGCTGAGGATCTCGCCGATGAAGTTTCCATCGACGAAGACCCGGCTTCGTCCCTGCTGGAACTCGTCGACGACGATCGCGAGTCGGAACCATGTATCGGGCGCGATGGGGATGTTGAGGGGCATGTCGCCGGTGAAATCGTCCCCTTCCGGGCTGTAGACGATGACGGGCGATCCGCCCTGGTTTCTGATCCAGACGTCGGCGCCGCCTTCGTTGTTGTGGTTGTCCTGGATGAGCGCGACGAGGAACTCGTTGGGCTGCGTGTTCGCGGGGTAATCGGCGAACCATGACGACGCGGGGATGTAGAGATCCCAGATCATGGACCACTGGCCGATGAAACCGCCGGGGTATTGCGGCTTCGCGGCGGGGTAGAGCGCCAGCCCGATGCCTCGGCGCCACGCGTCGTTCGCCGGGTCGGCCTCGTTGAACGCGGGGCTCGAGAGGTATGCCATGGTGTCGACGCCGCCGGGCGCGGGGATGTTCGGGTCGGTGGCGGTGTCGATGAACGCGGATTGGGCCTGGGTCACGCCGGTCGGCGTGGGCGGGTCGGGGAGGTTGTCTTCGTTTCCGATGCCGCCGAGGATGGGGCCGAATTCGGGTTCGTCGAGGTACCTGATGGCGCTGTCGTCGGCGCCTTGCGCGGGCTGGAAATCTCCTTCAAAGTGCCATTCGGTGATTTGTGGGTCGCTGGGGACCCATGTGCTGACGACGGCGGACCCGCTCATGAAGTCGAGCGTTGGGGTGAGCGCTCCGAGCGAGGAGGAGATGTTCTGGACGGCGAAGGTGACGACACCCGTATCGGCGATGGAGATGTCGAGGTCGATGCCGAGGATCGCGCCGAAGGCGCCACCCTCGAAACGTTCGTGCCAGACTGTGATTCCGCCGGCGGGGAGCCCGCCGAACCGGTTTCTGATCCAGCCTTCGAGGAGCCTGGAGCTTCCGGGTTCGATCTGGTTGAGGAGGTCCGTGAGGAGGACGGGGTCTCCGAGGGGGAGCCCGAAGAGCGGGTCTCGGAGTTGGAGGAGCCCGTCGATGTCGAACGTGTACCCGTCGGCGGGGAGGATGAAGAAATCGGAACCCGGGGCGGGGTTGTTGAGGCTGTCGCGTGAAAGATCGGGGGAGGGGAAGTCGATCATCAAGCCGCTCAGGTCGATCTCGACGGAGGGGGACTGCGCCAGAGCGGGTGCGGCGATGGCCGCGGCGAGCAGGCAGGTGCGTTTCATCTGGATCTCTCCTTCTTTGCAGTGCGTCCCGGTATCGATCGACGGTCGGGGTGCTGCTTCTCGAATCGATATGGGTGGTCGAGTCTACCGCGCCGGCGCCGCCGATGCGACGATGTTTTTCGTCGTCGGGCAGTTGCGGCGGGCCCTCCCGGATACCGAACGCTGCTTTGATTCAACTTGAAGCGCGGGCCTTCGTGTGGTACAAGTATGCGTCGCCGTGACACCGCACGGCCCGCATCCGAGCCAAATGTATGAAGAACATCGACACCCCCTCGAGCCACCTGCCGACACGCGATGGGTTCACACTCATCGAGTTGCTGGTGGTGATCGCCATCATCGCGTTGCTGATCGGGATCCTGCTGCCGGCGTTGGGCTCGGCGCGGAATTCGGCCCAGCGGATGGTCTGCCTTGCGAACCTCCGACAGTTGGGTGCGGGCGGGCAGATGTACGCCAACGACACGAAGCAGGGAGTGTTCCTGCCGACGTTTTTCGGATTCGAGGACAACATCGGCTGGCTGTATCCTGATTATGTCGATACGCCCGATGTTGCGGTGTGCCCATCGACGGTGAACCGTGTGCGTTCGGATCTGTCGCTGGCGAACCCGAACGACCCGGGGTTCGACGGGCAGAATATCGGGACGCTTTTGCTGCTGTTGACGATCGAGGGCCGGACCGATTTTCTTTTCGATCTGTACAAGTCCGCCGTGGACGCGAACGACGACTCGGGGGGGCACTCGTACGAGACATTCATGTGGTTCAGCCCGGGGAAGTTCCCTGATGGGACGTTGATCCCCCGTGGCGGGCCGAACAACGCGGCCAACGGGAGCGTGTGGGACCAGTTGGGGTTCAAGAAGCCCGCCGACGGGAGCGCCGACGGGGTGACGCTGCTGGACAATCCGCCGGACAAACTGAAGACGCTCAAGACCGTGACGTTTCCGAGTAACACGCTGCTGTTTCTGGACGCGGACTCGGACGACAACGGGCAGATCCCGCCGGACGTGCAGGCGTATGTCGATTCGATGGGCATCCCGTATCGCGACGGCGACCCGAACTGGCCCAACGAATGGAACAACCACGGCGACAAGGGGCTGAACGTGGTGTTCGCCGACGGCTCGGCGCGGTGGATAGCCGCGGGTGAGTCGTTGGTCAAGACGTATGTCGATTCGCACGAGGATTTCAGTTCGGACACGGGCGGTTTCATGCGCACGAAGCTGACCACGCTGACGGATTACCTTGTGCGCGATATCACCGATGACCGCTCGACGGGGCCGATCCCGGAGATCTACCGGCAGTGATTTTTCATCCGACGCCGCTTTCGACAGCGGCGGTCCCGAGGATCACCGGCGGCTGGGTCGGCGGCGGGAGCCTGAGGAACTTTGCGAGCCTTGGTGTCAGCAGCACGAAGGGGATGGTGTCGAGCAGGGCCGCGACGAATTTGAAGGCGTAGCCGGTCGCGATGAACGCGAATAGCTGGGGCCAGAGGGGGGCGTTGTCGTCGACGGGGAGCGCGTGGGCGTAGAAGTGCGTGATGAGGATGACGGCGACGGTGTCGACGAGCTGACTGATGAGGGTTGAGCCGTTGTTCCGGAGCCAGAGGTGGCGTCCTCGTGTGAGCCATTTCCAGAAGTGGAAGACCTGAACATCGATGAACTGCGCCGCGAGGTATGCGGCCATGGAGGCGGTGACGGCTCCGAATGCGAGCGTCCGGACTTCGAAGAAGACGGGCAATCGTCCTGCCGCGTCGCGTGCGATGTTTCCGGTGGCGGGGTCAATGGATTCGAAACCGGGGAGGACCCCGCCGAGCCAGAGGATCGCCACGACCCAGAGATTCAGCATCAGGCCGACGAGGACGACGAGGTTGGCGCGTCTGCGTCCGAACAGTTCGCTGATGAAATCGGTGCAGAGGAATGTGACGGGGTAGGGCAGGACCCCCACCGCGACCGCGAAGACGGTTGATCCGGGGGTGGAGGGGTCGAGGTCGTACTCGAAGAGTTTGATGAAGCGGGTGATGCCGAGGATGTTGAGCATCGCGAGCGTCCCGAGGAAGAGGCCGGCGAGGACGAGGAAGACGCTTTCTCGCCGCGCGTGGAGCGACCGCGGGCTGAGGCCCGTCAGGCCGGGGTATGTGTGCTGGACGGACGGCAGCAGGAGATCCGGTGTGCTCATGGCTTCAGCGTACCGGGGTCCGGTCGGGTACAGTGCGTGTATGCCGAGTCGTTTGGAAATTAAAGAGCAGGGCGTGTCTGAGGCGGGGCCGGGTGGATCGGAGCTCGATATCCGAGATTCGGACACGCGCGTGGAGGCGATCGTGTTCAGCAGCAATCGCCCGGTGTCGGCCGCTCGGATCGCGGAGGTACTGCCCGCGGTGGATGGGCGTGCGGTGACGCCGAGCGAGATCGAGGGGGCGGTCGGTCGCCTGAATGCGGTGTATTCGGAGACGGGTCGTTCTTTCCGGATCGAGCGTGTCGCGGGCGGGTACCGCGTGATGACGCGGCCGGAACTGGCGGAGGTTTTGGCTGCGTTTCACCGTTCGCAGGCGTCGAACCGGCTGAGCCGGGCGGCGGTCGAGACGCTCGCGATCATCGCGTATCAGCAGCCTGTGACCCGTGCTCGTCTGGAGGCGATCCGGGGCGTGGGGTGCGGGGAGGTGCTGCGTTCGCTCTTGGAGCGGCGTTTGATCGCCGTGACGGGGAGGGCGGAGGAGTTGGGTCGTCCGATGCTTTACGGGACGACGAAGCATTTTCTCGACACGTTCGGGTTGAACTCGATCAAGGAGTTGCCTTCACCGGAGGGCGGCGGTTTGGATGGTTCCGGCGGCTTGGGTGGTGCAGAACCGCCGTGACCCCGGGGCGTATCGCATGACGAGGATGCACGCACTCGACGAGGGCAACTCGGGGGGTCTGCTGTCGCCCGTCCGGCGTCAATACCGGCTGCACGGTCCGGGCGTTCTGTATCTTCTGATCACGTTTTTTCTCGCGGTCGGTGCCGTGAACAGCCAGAACAATCTGTTGTTCTTTGTATTCGGTCTTGCGTTGGCGGGGGTTTTGATTTCGGGTCTGATCAGCGGTCCGCCGCTGATGCACCTGCGTGCTCGTCGGCTGGAGCCGGCGTCGGCGCATGTGGGTGAATCGTCGGCGCTGCGTTACGCCGTCGCGTGCCGGGGCGGGGTCCTGGCGGCGATGGGACTCGAGATCCGCGAACTGGACGCGCCCTTTTCGCGTGTCACGCCGGCGGGGGTGTTGTGTTTGAAACCCGGGACGGAGCGGGTGGTCTCGGGGTCGTTCGTCCCCGAGCGTCGGGGCCCGGTGACGCTCCGCCGGTTCTCGATCAGCACGACGTACCCGCTGGGGCTGATCCGGAAAGTGTTGATCTTCGAGCAGACGCAGACGGTTCGCGTGGCGCCCCGGCGTGTGGCGTTGCGTCCGATGCCGTGGCACCGCGCGGGACGCGACGGCGTGACGCTCTCGGCGACGGCATCGAGACGGGGGGCCTCGACCGAGTTTTATGCGCTTCGGTCGTATGTCCCCGGCGACCCGCCGCGGTTGATCGCGTGGAAGCCCTCGGCGCGTGTGGGTGAGCTGGTCGTCACGGAACAGGCCGCGAGTGCGCCGCCGAAGATCTGGATCCGGATCGACGAGCCGGACGCCCGGACACCGCCGCATCTCGTCGAGCGGGGTGCGGCGCTGGTCTCTGCGTTGGCGCGGGACGGCGTGCAGGCCGGGTTCGCGGTCGGGCTGACAGGCCGCGGCGTGGAAACGATCCGCCCGGTCGCGGGGCCGAGACAGGTTCGCGCGATTTATGGCTCGATGGCGATGCTGGGTCTGGGCGATGGTGACGCCGCGAACGAATCCCCCCCGCCGCCGGACCGCGGGACATTGCGGGTGCACGTGCGGTATGCGTCGAACGGTCGGTCCGGCGGTTCGGCGAAGTTTCTTCTGAGCGCGGAGGACCTGAGCCGCTGGCTCGGGCCGGGTGAGATTCCTCGCGAGTTTCTGGATGGCGACGAACCGGAGGAACGGCACTCGTTGGTCGGATCGGCGTTGTCGCGGCTCGCCCCGCGGTTCGGGCTTCGGGGGGCATCGGCATGAGCGGCGACCGGCTCACCCGTGTGTGGATGTTCACGGCCGTGATCATCTCGTTGGTGACGTTCTCAGTCGCGGACAACGATTACCCTGTATTGCTGATCGGCGTGCCGGTTTCGGTGCTCGCGTGGTTCATCACGACCGGCCCCTCGCCGAGGATGCTCCCCCGCTACGCGATCAACATCCTGTTGTTTTTCGTCGTCGCGTGGACATCGTTGACCGTGTTCAGCCGGGGGCTGGGGGTGAGCCTGTTCAGTGAGTTCGTGGCGGCGTTGATGGTGATCAAGCTCTTCGATCGCCGCTCTTCGCGTGACAACGCGCAGGTGCTGACGCTGTCGGTGTTTCTCATGATCGGTGCGGTGTTGACGAGCAACACGCTGTGGGTCGGGGCGTTGCTGCTTTTGTTCATCCCGGTGATTGTTTCGGCGGTGCTGTGGCATCAGCTGGCGCGGGTCGCGGAGCGGGAGCTTGATGCCCGGGGTATCAGGGTGCGCCCGGCGCTGGGGCCGATGCGCCGGCGGGGACTTGTCATGACCGCGGCTTCGGTCACGATCGCGGTGGTGGTTTTCGTGTTGATGCCCCGGGAGATCGGGTCGGATTCGTTCGGTTCCTGGGGCACGGCGTCTGTCGGCCGGGTTGTCGGTTTCAACGACGAAGTGAAGCTGGGCACGGGGGGGTTGATCAGCGAATCGCAGTCGCCGGTGCTCGACCTGGAGGTTTACGACCGGGAGGGCAACTCGATCGGGGCGTTCGGCCGGCGGTTTTATCTGCGTGGGGCCGTGCTCGACACATACGACACCGAAACCGGATCGTGGATCCGGTCGAACAACCCGCTGAACGCTTTTCAGCCGGGCCCGGGCCCGATGATGCGGAGCGGGATGACCGCGGTTGGTGGGGATCGGCCCGCGGCGTGGACGGTCCGGCTTGAAGTCACGATCAGGAATATGGCCGAGGAAAACGGTCATCTTTTTTCGATCTGGCGGCCGTATCAGATCCGGGTGCATCCGCCGGGGCGTCTTGGTTTCAGCGTGTGGGACGGCGCGCTCCGCGTCGAGAACACGGGTGGGAAAGTCTCCTACACCGTGCACTGCAACGACCGGGAGCAGCCCCCGATCACCTGGGATGAATACACCCCCGACCAGCGGCGTGCCGTGCTGATCGATCTTCCGGGTGTCGCCGAGGTCACGCGTGGGTTGCTTCGTGATGCGGGGATCGAGCCGGACCCGCTGAAACGCCCGGCTTCTGATGATCTTCAGGCGGTTTCGATTCTGCGGAACCATTTCGATACCGGGGGCTTCCGTTACACCCTGGACACGATCGCCGCCCCGGCGGGTCGGGACCCGATCGAATGGTTCCTGCGGGACGGCCGGGAGGGGCATTGCGAGTACTACGCGTCCTCGCTTGCGGCGATGTGCCGAACGGTCGGGATCAACGCGCGGGTGATCACGGGGTACGTGGCGACGGACTACAACACGACGACGGCGAGTTACATCGTTCGGGCGAGTAACGCCCACGCGTGGGTGGAGGCCGAGGTACTACCGGGGTATTGGCGCACGTTTGACCCGACGCCAACGGCGGACCAGACACGCATCCATGAGCCGCCCCGCGGGCTGCTCGCCGACATCCGGCGTGTGTTCGACACGGTGGAGTTCGCGTGGATCCGGTCTGTGGTTTCGTATGACGCCGAGGCGAGGTCGCGGATCTTCGGCCCGGGGGACGCGGAGGTTTCACTATTCCCGATTCTGGAACGCGTGATGGACTTCGCCGACACCGCCCGGAATTCTCCTGAGCGGTTGATCCTTCGTGCGGCGAGGAACGCGCTCGTGGTGTCGGCGGTGGTGATGGTTGTGGGCCTGTCATCTCTGCGTTGGGGAGGGCTGGTCCGGCGGTGGTTGGGGCGGCGGCTGCGGCTCGGGCTTGGTCGGTTCATCCCCTCCTTCGGGCGTGAGGCGTTACAACCCGCGCAGGCTCTGCACGCCGAGTTCCTCGATCTGCTCCGATCGGCGGGCGTTGAGAAGCCCGGCTGGCTCCCGCTGCGGGTGCATATGCGTGATCTCGGACGGTCGGGGGTCTTCGGGGAACGGGTTGAACGGGCCGCAACAAGAGTGTGCGACCTGCTTTACGCTGCATTGTTCAGTGATCATCGGATCGGGGACGATCAATACAGGTCGGCCCGCGATGATCTTGCCGTGATCCGCGAATGGGCCGGGCAACGCCGCGGGCGCCGTCGGCGTCCGAAAACAGAACCCGCGACGGACTGAAAGGGAACACATGCCGGCAGTACGACGCCGAGGCGAGCGATGGCAGGAAACCCTGGCCCAGATCAGCGAGCGCGGCGGGAGCGTCGAGATCGCGATCGATCGCCGGAGCGGCGATGGCTTCCGCGGGGTGCCGGGCGAGGAAGTCCGCGTGCCCCCGCCGGACCTGCTGTGGCGGGTCCGGGTTCATGAGGCAAACGACGAGCGGATCGTGGTGGATTCCCCTTCAACACTCGGGAGATCGATCAGGATCGAGCCTGGAACGCGGTTGATCGTGGTGATGTCGGTCGGCCAGAACCGGTGGATATTCCTTTCACAAGTCTGCTCGGCCCAAGGATCGGGCGGGCGGGACACGACCCTGACGCTCTCGGTTCCCACGCGTGTCGAGCGAGCGACACGGCGTTCGCTCCGCCGTGTTTCGACCGCGCAGATCAACCCGCCCGGGGTCTATTGCTGGCCGCTGCACGACCCCGCGAGCGTGGTCGCCGCGCAGGCGCACAACCGGGAGCAGATCGCCGGATTGCTCCGGTCGCCCGCGAACACGGGCACCGGCAGGGTCGATCTCGGTTCGCTCGGTGAGATGGCCCCGGACGTCGGGCCGGGATTCCGTGCGGTGCTCTCGAACATCGGTGGTGGCGGGGTCGGGATCACTATCGACGCCGCGGACAGTTCTCTCGTCGAGAGCACGAAGCTGTATTGGACGAAGCTGGATCTGCGGCCCGTGATCCCGGCGCCGCTCGGGCTGGTGACGCGGCTCGCGCATACGCACCTCGACAGCCAGCAGAATATCCATGCCGGCCTCGCGTTCGAGTTCGGCCTCGACCCGAGCCATCGCCCCTTCGTTGCCGATCAGATCGAGCGATTCATGCGCCAAACCACGGCGTAATACGCTTCCCGCTTTGTTCTCGCGCGTATAGCCTTTTTCTGAATGAGATCAGAATCCGCCGCGGAGGATTGCCGAGGGCCACGGCATTTGTTTTGGGTCCCTCGCGCCGAAAACTTCTCGCCGCGCTCCGCGTTCAATTCTTCCGACGCTGTGACGCAAGCGCCTCAGCCGGGCACTGTTTATTCGTCCGCGACCGTCAAGGTCTGCGCGGGCCCGTCCTGGGCCAAGCCAACCTCGGGCGGGCTATACCCCGAGGCGGTCACGCTCCGCTCGACGATCGGCTGGGCGACGACAAGCAGCAGGACAACGAGTGACGCGGACAACACCGCGGCGATGGCCCGCTGGGGCACAGGGGTTGGCCCGGTCGAGACGGATTCGTCCGCGGGTTCGAGATAAGCCGAGCGGGCGATCCGGAGGTAATAGAACGCGGCGATCGCGGAGTTGACGCCAAGGATGATGACCAGCGGGATTTCACCGGCTGCGATGGCGCTTGTGAAGAGGCCCACCTTCGCGAAGAACCCGACCAAGGGCGGCAGCCCGAGCAGGCTGAGCACACAGAGGAGCATCGCCCCCGCGAGCCAGGGACGGGTCGCGTGCAGCCCGCGGATATCGGCGATCTCGTCGGCCTCGTCACCGGAATCGGTCTGGATGCTCGCGAGGACGGCGAACGTGCCGACGTTCGTGATCCCGTAGGAGAGAAGGTAGAAAAGAACTGCGGCGATGCCGTTGTTCCAGAAAGAACCGCCCGGGCCGGGCCCCACGATGACGCCGACGAGCATGTAACCGGAATGCGCCACCGAGGAATACGCCAGCATTCGCTTGACGGAAGTCTGCCGGACCGCGAGGACGTTGCCGGTGAACATGGTGGCGACGGCGATGACCCAGAGGAGGATATAGATCGGCGCGGGCAGCGCGTCGTACGTCGGGCCGTGGTCCCACCCGACCGTGCCGCAGATGAAGATGATGGCGAGGAAACCTGCCGCCTTTGGGACAAACGCGAGCATCGCGCTGACGCCCGAAGCGGCGCCCTGGTAGACATCTGCGGCGTACATGTGCATCGGTACGGCGGCGATTTTGAAGCAGAAGCCGACGAGTGCCACGGCGACGCCGGCGATGCCGATGGGGTTGATCCCGCCGGCGGCGGCCTGGGCCTTGAACGCGGCGGCGATCTCGGCGAGGTTCGTCGTGCCCGTCGCGCCGTACATGAGCGCGAAGCCGTACAGGAAGATGGCGGCCCCGAGGGCGCCGAGGAAGAAGTACTTGACGCCGGCTTCCTGGCTTCGTGTGCCCCGTGTCGAGATCGTCACCATGATGTACGTGGGCAGGCTTGTCAGCTCGAGCGCGAGGAAGAGCCAGATCAGGTCGTCGGCCGATGCGGTCAGCATCAGGCCCGTGAGGCTGAAAAGGAAGAAGGCATAGAACTCGGCACGGTTCGCCCGCAGCGCGTCGAACCTGGCCTTGCCCGCTGCGATCGCCGCGTCGAGATCACGGTCGACCGTCCCCGCGAGCAGCGGCAGGAGCAACAGCCCCACCACGCCGATCATGCCCTTGGCATACGGGGTGATCGCGGGGAACAGCCCCCCGGCGTGCTCGACGGGAACGGCCGCGCCGATCGCGACCAGAATCCCGATACCGGCGATCCACCCGCAGAGCCGACGGACACGCAGATCCGGGCTCAACCCGACCACCATCACCACACAGGTCGTGATGAAAAGCCAGACTTCGGGCCAGACGAGGGCGAGTTTCTCGGTCATGGCGTCACCCCCGGTTCCACCGTCTCCGCCGGGTTCCCCGCACTCCCCGGCGCTTCTGTTCGCGTCTGCTCGGCAGCGGCGAGGTGTTCACCCGCGGAGGTCGCGGCTTCTTCGACGCGTTGGTGTACGAACGCGACTTGATCATTGATATCCGTCCGGACGGCGTCGATGAGTGTCTGTGTGGGGAATAGCCCGAAGACGACGCAAAGGGCCGCGATGGGCGCGAGTGTCATGATCTCACGGGCCGTCAGATCGACGGGCAGGTGCGGGCCATCGTCGTCGTGGTCGGCGTGATCGGGCGGTTCTCGGAGCGTTCCCCAGACCATCTTCGCGGTCATGGTGAGGAGGTAGATCGCCGCAACGATGACACCGGTACCGGCCGCGAAGCCGAACCACGGTCCGAGCGGGCCCCACGTCGCGCCGACCTGGGCGGCCTCGCCGGCGGTCCACGGGGTGTGGCTGACGAACGCGCCCATCGTGCAGAGGAACTCGCTGATGAAGCCGTTCAGCCCCGGCAGCCCCACAGACGCCATCACGAAGAAGACCATGAACGTGGACCACACGGGCATCTTTGCTCCGAGCCCGCCGATCTGCCGCATGTCTCTCGTGTGGTACCGCTCGTACATGAACCCGATGAGCAGAAAGAGAGCCCCGGTGCTCAGCCCGTGGTTGATCATGTAGAGGACACCACCGGTCAACCCCGGGCTGTTGAGCGCGAACAGACCCAGCACGCAAAACCCGAGGTGGCTGACCGAGGAATACGCGACGAGTTTCTTCACGTCCGTCTGCACCCAGCAGATCAGGCCGGCGTAGATGATGCCGATGATGGCGAGGACCGCGATCGCCGGCGCGTGCTCGTAGACCGCCACCGGCACGAACGGCAGCACGAACCGGTAGATCCCGTATGTGCCCAGTTTCAGAAGGACGCCCGCGAGGATCACGCTGCCGGCCGTCGGGGCCTCGGTGTGGGCCAACGGCAACCAGGTGTGCAGCGGGAACAGCGGCACCTTCACCGCGAAGCCGCAGAGCATCGCGGCGAGGACGAATCCCTGTTCGCGTAGCGACAGGACCCGCGAGGCGTGCTCGGTCAGGGTGGCGATATCCATGGTGAATCCGTCGACACCCACGGCACGTGTGCCGACCGCCCACGCGGTGTAGACCAGACCGGCGAGTGCGATAATCGAACCTGTGAAGGTGTAGAGGAAGAACTTGGTCGCCGCCTTGTGCCGGTTCGTCGAGCCGAACTCGTTGATCAGCACGAACATCGGCAACAGCGTGAACTCGAAGCAGGTGTAGAACATGACCAGATCGCGGGCGGCGAAGACCCCGACCATCGCGGCCTGGAGCACGAGCAGCCAACCGAAAAAGAGTCTGGCCCTGGATTCGGGGATCGCCGTCCACGATGCGCCGACGCAGATCGGCCCGAGCAAGAGCGTGAGGGCGATGAGCAGGACCGCAACCGAATCCACCCCGACGGAGAGACTCAGCCCGAGCGCGGGGAACCATTCGAACGACCCGACACCCTTCATCGGCCCGCCTTCGGAGGTAAAGAATCGACCGAGCAGGAACGCCCCGATCACGAGGCAGAGCGTCGTCCCCAGCAGCGCCCAACGCCGGGCCTCGGCGTTCGGCCGCAGCAGCACCACCGCGCCGAACACGAGAGGCAGAAGGATCAATAGCACGAGCATCGTTGTCACGGCGTATACCCCTGCCCGTCGTTCATCAGAACACCACCAGCACGACCACCACCAGCACGACCGCGACACCCGCGATCATGCGCTGGGCGTAGTCGTGCAGCACGCCCGTCTGCGTCGTTTCCCCGATCACGTCCGAACCCACCTTCGGCATCCCGCCGAAGAGGTTCACCAGCCCGTCCACCACCAGCTTGTCGAACCACGAGAACAGGTACGCGAACACCTTCAGCGGAGTCACCAGCACGAGGTGGTAGAACTCATCCACGTACCACTTGTGCTCGGCCCACGTGCTGATCGGCCTGATCGCGCGGGCGATCGGGTCCATGCGCACCACGTCGGCCTTCGTCCGGTTGCCGATCAGCAACCCCGCCAGCCCCACCGGCCCGTGGAACCACGCCGCCAGCAGGATGCCCCCGAAGCCGAACACCGCCGAGATGTAGAACATGATCTCGTGCGGGTTCTTTCCGAACAGCAGCCCGTGCTTGCCGTGTCCGGTCTCGACGACCGCGGAAGACGCGTGGACCATGCCCCCGGTCCAGCCGTGCTCGCCCCCGACGAAATACAGCCCGGCCGAGGCGATGCACCCGACGGCGAGCAGGGTCAGGACGAGGTTGATGGCCCACTTGGGCCCGTGCGGGTGGAAATGCTCGGCGTCGCCGTGCAGGTCCTCGCCCGGCTCATAGACCACCGGCCCGACAAACACGCGGAAGAACACGCGGAACGTGTAGTACGCCGTCAGCCCCGCCGTCAGCAGCAGCAGCCAGCCCGCCCACGACGAGCCCCAGATCACGCTGTCGGGCGTAACGAACGCCTCGGCGATGATCATGTCCTTGCTGAAATATCCACCCGTAAACGGGAACCCGGAGAGGTTCAGGCACCCGATCAGCATCGCGATGACGGTGATCTGGAAACCGGGGATCTTCCACAGGCCGGAGAGTTTCCGCATGTCCAGCTGGCCCGCGAACCCGTGCATGACGGCCCCGCACGCGAGAAAGAGCGTCGCCTTGAAGAAGGCGTGCGTGAAGACGTGGAACACCCCGCCCGTCGTCGCCAGCACACCGAGGCCCGCGAACATGTAGCCCAGCTGTGAGATCGTGGAATAGCCCATGATCCGCTTGATGTCGTACTGCGCCATCGCGATGGTCGCCGCCCAGAACGCCGTGATCGTCCCGCCCCACGTCACCGCCGTCAGCGCGACGTGGTTCGGATCGGCCGTATAGAGCGGCATCATCCGTGCAACGAGGTAGACGCCCGCTGTCACCATCGTCGCCGCGTGAATAAGCGCCGACACCGGCGTCGGGCCTTCCATCGCGTCGGGGAGCCAGACGTAGAAGAACATCTGGGCGGATTTGCCGAACGCCCCGCCCATCAGCAGCAGCGGGATGGCCCACACCTGCCAGGTGTCCGCCAGCGGAACCCCGCTCGCCGTCGTCCCGGCGTGGATCTGCGTGAACAACGCGTCGTACTCGACCGTGCCGAACGTCGTGAACGTGAGCAGCATGCCCATCAGCAGACCGAGATCGCCGACGCGGTTGACGATGAACGCCTTCATCCCCGCGTCGACGGCGGTCTTCTTCTTGTAGAAATACCCGATGAGCAGGTATGAGCACAACCCGACGCCCTCCCAGCCCAAGAAGAGCATCAGCAGGTTGTCGCCCATCACCAGGCACGACATGCTGAACACAAACAGGCAGAACGCCGCGAAGAAACGGCAATACCCCAGCCCGAGGTCGTGCTCCATATATTCGCTGGCGTACAGCCCGATCAGCGCTGCCAGGCCCGTCACGAACAGCATCCACAGCAGGCTCAGCCCGTCGAAATAAAACGCGAAACCGCTCGACAGCGTCTGGCCCGGGTGGTCACCCCACGAGAGGCCGATCCACTCCCACAGCCGGGTGTGGATGACGCTGTGCCCGTCCCAGCCGAGGTAGGTCACCAGCGTCAGTATGAACGAGACGCCGATCAGCCCCACGCTGATCCACGCGGGGAGTTTGGATTTATCGTTGAAGCACGCCAGGATGGCGATGATCACCACCCCCAGCAGCGGCAGCAGCGGAATCAGCCCCAGCCACATCGGCCCGTCCACCGAAGTCAGTGCCGCACCCGCGTGTTCCGCCACACCGGCCGCGTGGGCCGCGACGGCCTCACCCGCCCCGGACGATCCGTGCTGGGCCAACGCCGCCGAGATGATCGCTTCGGTGATCGTCGTCATCCGCATCAGCCCTTCAGTTCAGCCCACAGGTCCGCGTCGAGGCTCTCACGCCGCCGGAACAGCAACACCACAAGCGCCAGCGCCATCGCCGCCTCGGCCGCCGCGATCGTCAGGATAAAGATCACGAACGTCTGCCCGTCGAAATTCAGGTGATACCGCCCGAAGGCGATGAGCGCCAGCCCCGCGGCCTGGAACATCAACTCCGTGCACAGGAACATGATGATCAGGTTGCGCCGGGTCATGAACCCGATCAACCCGAGCGCGAACATCGCCGTGGAGACGAAGAGATAGTGGTTGAGCGTCAGCACCCCCATGGGGGTGGGGAAATCGGCCTGCGCCAGCATCAGCACCGCGTCGGTCATCCCACGTCCTCCGCAACGACGTCCAGGGCCAGGTGCCGGGCCTGCCGGGCCTTGGCCTCTTCTTCAAGATCGACCTGCTTGCGTGCCAACACCGTCGCCCCCAGCATCGCCATCAGCAGGATCACGCCCGCGATCTCGATGGTCATCGGGTGGTCGGCCAGCAGGTTGAGCCCGACCCCCTCGACGTTTGTGCCCACCATGTCGGCGGGCCACATCTCCGCGGGGACATCGACCCAGCGGACAAGCTCGCCCTGATCCGGGCCCGCCGTGTTCTCACCCCTGGAGACGAGCACACGCCGACGGGCCGAGTCGATCCACACCCGGCCGACGTCGACTTGCCGGGCGATGTGTTCCTCGGGGGTCATCAACTCGGCGGCGTGCAGCGAGGCAGAAAGGTTGTCCTCGACCTTGCCCGGCAGCTTCGAGAGGATCGCGTCGGAGCTGTCCATCCCGTGACGGACGGGCAGCGACAGCGTCCCCCGGAAAAGCATCGTTGTCAGCACCGCCAACAGGGTGAAACCCGCGAACGTCGCGACGATCGGCTCGCGGGCCGACGCGTCGTAGGTCGCCAACGCGTCCATGTCGTCCTCGCTGGGGGGCAGGGTGGCGAGCATGATCACGAAGAGATAGGTGATGAGGATCGCCCCGGCGTAGATGATGATGAGGGCAAACGCCATAAACTCGGCACTGAGCAGGAGATACAGGCCACTGGACGCGATGATCGTCAGGATGAAGTACAACGCCGCGTACACCGGTTTGGGGTGTGTGATCATGCGGAGGCCCGCGCCGAGCGCCAGCAGACCGAAGATATAGAAGAAGATGCTCGGTGTTTGGGCGTGTCGCTCGGCGTGCGAGGTGAGCCCGAGCACGATCAACCCGCCGGCGGCCGCGGCGAGGAGCCCGCCAAAGACCATGGGGCTGACACCCTTTCGGGGCATTGCGAGGATGACGCCGATCGCGCCGAGAACGCAAGCGACGTAGAGGAGCAGCGGGTTGATCGGGAGTTCTGCGATGGCCGTGTTCACGTGCGTCCTGCCTCCGCCGACGCCGGGCCATAAAGAAAAAGGCGACGGGCCAACAGGATAGAACCCCCCTCGACGACCGGCAACCGCGCCGCCCCCCCGACGCGCCTTTAGGATCCGCACATGCCCGACCCCGATGCCCCGCCGAACACCACCGCGAGTCAGACGCCCCCCCCCGCGACGGGCTGGCGGGCCCGCACGCCGCACGCCCTGACGATCGCAAGGCTCGTTCTCACAGCCCTCTTTATTGGTGTGCTCTCGAACGCGGACGTGTCGGCGGGGACGTGGTCGCGGGGGCTGCTGGCCGCCGTGGTGTTGTTCGTTGCCGCGGCCTTGACGGACGCCGCCGACGGCTATCTCGCCCGGAAATGGAACGCCGTCTCACGATTCGGCCGCGTCGTCGATCCGTTCGCCGACAAACTGCTGATCCTCTCGGCGTTCATCGTTCTGGCGGGCCCGGGGCTTGCCCCCATGACCGGCGTGCGGCCCTGGATGGTGGTGGTGATCCTCGCGCGCGAGTTGCTTGTGACCACAATCCGGGGCGTGTACGAGAGCGAGGGCGTCGATTTTTCCGCCTCCTGGGCGGGCAAATGCAAGATGATCCTGCAATCTGTCGCCGTTCC
Organism: Phycisphaerales bacterium; assembly: GCA_027083355.1. Taxonomy (GTDB): domain Bacteria; phylum Planctomycetota; class Phycisphaerae; order Phycisphaerales; family UBA1924; genus UBA1926. Next base: position 29,893 of record JALWOY010000171.1, read on the forward strand.
GGTCATCCTTCTCGACGCGGCCCGGCCTCGTGCCCACACCGGCCCGGGCACTGTCACAATCGTGCTCGTCTGGCTGACCGTCGTCGTGACGGTCTGGTCGGTGGTTCCCTATATCACCCGTGCCGCCCGGGCACGTCGTCAGGACGCGGCCTCGTCGATGCAGTAAGGTGTGCCGCCCCGCAGACACGAGGACCCCACATGATCCCCCTGCCCAAAGACTCCCGCTGGCACGCCGTCACCGTCCTCGGCTTGGGCCACCTCCGCCCCGCGCCGGGCACCTGGGGCTCGCTCCCGCCCGTGGCGCTCGCGGGTCTGCTCGTAATCGGTGGTCTCGGGCCGAGCGCCCATCCGATCGTCTATCACGCCGTCCTGCTGGGGATCTGCCTCGCCGCCTCGGCCTCGTGCGTCGCATTCGGCGAGTGGGCCGAGTCGTGGTACGGGAAAAAAGACCCGGGCTGGGTGGTCGCCGACGAGACCGCGGGGCAGGCCGTCGCGTTGCTCGCGCTGCCTTCGGCCGCGAGTGGTGGCTTCGTGCCGCTCGTGATCACGCTGGGGGTGGCCTTCCTGTCGTTCCGTCTGATGGACATCATCAAGCCGCAGCCCGCGGATTGGTTGCAGAAATTCCCGGGCGGGTGGGGTGTGCTGCTCGACGATCTCGCCGCGGGGGTGTATGCCCTGCTCGCGACCCAGCTCATCGCGCACATGATCTTCTGATTTCTTCTGGCCGGCTCTTTCCCCCGTTGGGCGTCGAACCGCATCGGTGCGTCGTGTGCCGCTCTGCATCGCTGTGAATCGGCCCGCCTACCCTCTCGCCGCCATGCCAGATACATCTCTGCTCGAAACCTTTCCCGCCCCGGTCGGCGGCACACCGGACGCCCCCCCCATCGTCATCGAGCACGTCTCCGACGAGTTCACCAGCCTGTGCCCCGTCACCGGGCACCCCGATTTCGGGTCCGTCACGCTGCGGTATGCGCCCGCGCCCCCGCCGGACGGTGTGTGTGTCGAGCTGAAAAGTCTGAAGCTGTACTACCAATCCTTCCGCAGCGAGGGCATCTTCTACGAGGCGGTCACGAACACCATCCGCGACCACCTCGTCGACCTCATGCACCCCGCATGGCTCCAGATCATCACCCACTGGAAAGGCCGGGGCGGCATCCGCTCGACGGTGCGAGCCGAGTTCGGCGACGTCCCCGACGAATGGCGCGCCCGCTGATCGCCCACCATGACCGCATAAAAAAACCGCCCCCGTCATCAACGACGGGGGCGGTGTTTCAAGCCGCGGATCGTCCGCCGGTGGCTCACATCACCCGCAGCCCGCCAGGAAACTGTTGACGAACAGCGTCACGTCCTGAAGATCCCACACCCCGTCCTCGTTCACGTCCGCGACCGGGTCCGATGCCAGGAAACCAGTCACAAACACGCTCACATCGGAGAGATCCAGAATCTCGAACGGCACGGCGACATCCGCCGGGCATTCTTCCGCCGTGTCCGGCCCGAACACCACATCTTCCGGGTTGAGGTTGTCCCACTCCGGGCCCGTGTGCAGCGAGGGCACGAAGTTCGTTCGGCTGCGTGTGATCTCGAAATCGCCGACCATCCCGAGCCCGGCGAACGGCGACGCGTCCGCGCCCGAGACCGGGACGAACGTGGTCCCGCTGCGCTGAAACTCCTCGATCACCCCGCCCCGGCTGACGAAGATCCGCCCGTCGGCGCCGGCCGAGAGCCCCTCGATCGGGCCGCCGAGATCGATCCACGCCTGTTCACGCAACGCCGGCGCCGAGCCGCCCAGCCGCTCGAACTGCGTGACGATCCCCGCATCGGGGTCGGCCAGAACAACATCGGGGGGGGCGGTCGGCCCCGGCTCGACCGTCAGCCGGATCCACTTGTACTGCGCCGAGTGCCCGCTCGGCACGCTCATCCCCACCGTGTACACCGGGGCGTACGAGTCCGCCGGGTCGGAAACGACGAGCAACGCGTCCGCCGCGCCGTCGATATCCGTGTCGCCCAGCACCAGCGCCTCGTCGGCGGCGTCGTCGAACGCCACCCCTACGACCGCGGGCACCGGCAGCGGGATCTCCGCCGACCGGGGCGTCGAACCCCGGGGAAGGTTCGGGTCCGTTTCCGTCTGACGCAGCACCGCGGGCACGGACCCGTCGCCGCTGATCGCCGCCAGCAGCGAACGGTCCCGGTGGAACGCGATCGACGTCCCGGCCGGGAGCGTGTCCAGCAGCACCGTCTCGCCGTTGGCCACGTTGACCGCGTATCCGTTGACCACGCTCGGATCAGACCCCGGCGTCAGGATGTATCCGAACGAGCGGTCGGGTGCCATGACCGCGCACAACACCTCGCCGGGCATGGGGAACGTCTGCGACACCAGCCCGCCGGGGTTGCCGCCGCCGCCCGGAGGGGGCACCTGGAACCCGACCGATGTGATGGTCACGTCGTTCGACGTCGGGTACACACCCCACGCGGTCTTGGGGAACACGACCAGCGCCGAATCGATCAGGCGATGACGTGAATCCGCGAACTGCATATCGAACTTCGACATCAGACGGAATTCATCCGGCCCATTCAGAAAGTACAGCTCATCGCGGATGGGCATCACCCGATATACGAACGGTGACTGACTGAACAGATAACTGTTATCGTCCGGGTCGGCGTAGTTGATGACGTACTGGTTCGGGTCGTAGTTCATGAACCCGCGTTTGTCGACTTTCGTCATCACCACATAATGCCCACTTTTGCGATGGAGCGGCGTGTCATCCGCACCACCGATATCCCATCGGCCGTAACCGAACGCAACGATCGCGCCCTGGGCCATCCACGACGCGATATCGCTGGCCTTCGGGGCCCATGTCGTCGTCGCGCCGTAGAAATGCACGTCGAACAACGACTGCGGGAGCCGATTCCGCATCGCGTTCTCGATCTGGTTGTTCGCGTTGCTCGTCCCGTGGTCCGGATCGGTGTTCATGTCGTTGCCCATGGCTTGGATGTAGAGCGTGGCCGTGTTGTACGCGGTCAGGTCGCCCGAGTCGGTCCAGTCCAACACCCCCGGCCCATCGACCCCGGGCACCCCCTCGAACCCGTGGCGGTCGATGTACGCCATCAGGTCCGACGCCGACGTGGGCACGCAGTACATCTTGCCGTCGTTCGGCAGCCCGAGGCGGGGCAGATCAACCCCCCGCCGCTGGTCGAAATCCACCATGTTCGAAATCCGGATATAAAAGTCACTATCCGAATGCCAGTACCCGATGTGGGCACCCTGCGCAACACCCGCCGCCAGGGCGGACCCGGCGCATGCGATAAGATCGTTCCGGAACCGCATCACGGCCTCCTTCTCTTTCACGCACACATATTTGTTGTGCCCGGTTGCGGTCACGCCCCCACGGCGTCCCGCGTCGAGATCGGCCGACGCGATGCGTCCGCCACCCCCCGGACTGTGCTCTGATAGAAATCAGCGAGAACCACGCCCCCCCGCTCACGCCGATCCGGGTACCTCGGCTCTCCGAGCCGAGTCCGAGCCGAATCCGGGCCGGTCCAATCCAGACACCCCAGCCCCGCCCCCGCAGGGCTTTTTCATCGCCTCCCGCCTGTCAATTTGGCACCCCGAGACACCTGTTTGACCAAGCGGGCAGCACCGGCACCCCGAAATCGGGCGAATGACCGCTGTTCCAGCCCCTGATTCAATCGGCATCCCGCTTGCAAACGGTTTGACGAGATGCGCTTCGCAAACCCCCAATCCGGTGGCCCTCGGCTCAGCATCGGCCCGTGTCCGGGCGGCGGGTGCACGGCGGGCGGTGACAGCGCGAACCGGCTGAATCTCCTGCTGTCCTACGCCGGTTGGGAGGACAACCCGTGGGTCGAGCGACTCCCCCGTCTCCTTGATCCAATGGGTGTACGTTCGCTGTTTGCCGCTGATGCCCGCGAGGCATCGCGTGTCATCGATAACAACACGATCCACATCGCGGTGGTTGATCTCGCCCTCCCGCTCCAGCCCGATGAACCCGCCGAAGAAGCCGGGCCGCGGTTCCTTGAAATCCTCTCCAGGCTCTCGTCCCCACCCCCGACACTCGTCATCAAGCGAGGCCGAACCGAACGGGAGGACCACCGCGAGATGGCCGCCGCCCTCCGCGCCGGTGCCTTCGCCGTGCTGGACCGCCCGCGGCAACACCGCGATGTGGAGACGCTGCTGGAGCTTCTGCGCCGCATCCTGAACCGCTATTACGCCGACCGTTGGCCCGCCCCACCGCCCAAAGAGCCCCGAGCGTAAGCGGCGGGCTTCCCGAAACGAGCCCCACGCGCAAGCGAGGGACAAGCAAAACCAACCAACCCCAAAGGGAGATACGAAGCATGGCAACCGCGACCAAGACCAAGATCGACATCCGCCCCCTGCACGACAAGATCATCGTCCGCCGCGACGAGGCCGAGACGATGACCGAGAGCGGCATCTACCTTCCCGAGTCCGCCAAGGACCGCCCGAAGACGGGTGTTGTCGAGGCGGTGGGCGACGGGAAACTGAACACGGAGACGGGCGACCGCACGCCCCTGACGGTGAAACAGGGGGACAAGGTGATCTTCTCGTCCTACGCCGGTACTGAGGTGAAGCTGGGTGACGACGAACTCCTCATCATGAGCGAGGACGACGTGCTGGCCGTGATCGACTGATGAACATCGCCCGGTGTCCCCGGCCCGCCGGCTCGAGCCGGGGGCGATGCCGGACACCGTGGCACAGGTGCCCGACATGACTCCACAAGAACTCCGCCAAGCCCTTTCCGAGCTCAAGGGTCAGCGCACCGCGACATTCGTCTTTCAGCACATGCAGGGTGAACACCACACGCTGGTGATCGCCAACGCCATGCTCGTCCCCGAGGAAGCGGACGGGCTGATCAAACTCACGGACGGACAGTCCATTTACATCATCGACGCCGACCGGGTGGCGTATATCCGGCTCGGAACGCAGTAACAAGAAAGCCGCAAAGCAGCAAAGCAAGAAAACAGCAAAGAAGACCCGAAAGCACAATCCGATTTGCTGCTTTTCCGCTCTGCTGCTTTGCCCATTTGGAGACCCATCTCATGCCAGCCAAACAGATCGCATTCGACACCGAAGCCCGCGACCGCATCCTCCGCGGCGTGCAGAAACTCGCGCGGGCCGTCAAGGTCACGCTCGGCCCGTCCGGCAAGGTCGTCGTGCTCGAGAAGTCGTTCGGGGCCCCCACCGTCACCAAGGACGGCGTGACGGTGGCCAAGGAGATCACGCTCGACGACCCGTACGAGAACATGGGCGCCCAGATGGTCAAGGAGGTCGCCTCGAAGGCCTCCAAGGAAGCCGGCGACGGCACCACCACGGCCACCATCTACGCCGAGTCCATCCTCACCGAGGGCCTCAAGAACATCACGAGCGGCGCGAACCCGAACCAGATCAAGAAGGGCATCGACGCCGCGATCAGCGCGCTGATCGATCGTCTGCACGAGATGTCCACGCCCGTGACCGGATCGAATGAGATCGCGCAGGTCGCCACGTGCAGCGCCAACCAGGACCCGGAGATCGGCAAGATCATCGCCCAGGCGATGGACAAGGTCGGCAAGGACGGCGTCATCACCGTCGAAGAGGGCAAGAGCCTCGAGACCGAGGTCGAGCTGGTCGAGGGCATGCAGTTCGACAAGGGCTATCTCAGCCCCCACTTCGTCACCGACACGGCCAACATGCAGGCTGAGCTCGAAAAGCCCTACATCCTGATCCACGAGAAGAAAATCAGCTCCGCCAAGGACCTGTTGCCGATCCTCGGCAAGATCGCCGACGCCGGCGCGAGCCTGCTCATCATCGCCGAGGACGTGGACGGGGAGGCGCTCGCCACCCTCGTCGTCAACAAGCTGCGTGGGACGCTCAAGGTCGCTGCGGTGAAGGCCCCGGGCTTCGGCGACCGCCGCAAGGCCATGCTCGAGGACATCGCCACGCTCACGGGCGGCACCGCCGTGATGGAGGAGCTGGGCCTCGACCTCGAGAAACTGGAGTTGAAGGATCTGGGGCGGGCGAAGAAGGTGACCATCGACAAGGACAACACGACCATCGTCGAGGGCGCCGGCTCGACCGAGGCGATCCAGGGCCGGATCGAGATGATCCGCAACCAGATCGAGGCGAGCACCAGCGACTACGACCGCGAGAAGCTCGAGGAGCGGCTGGCCAAGCTCGCCGGCGGTGTGGCCCAGATCAACGTCGGGGCCGCCACCGAGGTCGAGATGAAGGAGAAGAAGGCCCGCGTCGAGGACGCGTTGCACGCCAGCCGGGCCGCCGTGGAGGAGGGCATCCTGCCCGGCGGCGGCGTGGCGGTGCTCCGTGCCCGGACGGCCCTCGACGCCCTCAAGAAGAAGGCCACCGGCGACGAACGCGTCGGCATCGACATCGTCTGGCGGGCCGTCTCCGGGCCGGTCAAGCAGATCGCGGCGAACTGCGGCCTGGACGGATCCGTGATCGCGTCGAAGATCGATGAGTCGGACGACATCAACTTCGGCTACAACGCGTTGACGCACGAGTTCGGCGACCTCGTCAAGATGGGCGTCATCGTCCCCACCAAGGTCGAACGCATCGCGCTGCAGAACGCCGCCAGCATCGCCGGCCTGCTCCTCACCACCGACGCCGCCATCGTCGAACTGAAGGAGAAGAAACCCGCCGCGGCCGGTGCCGGCATGGGGGATGATTTCGATTATTGATCCGTACGAATATTCTATTTCAGAACCCCGTCTGTTTATACAGACGGGGTTTTTCATACCCGGTTGGGAAAAAGTCGTGTCAACAGACCGCCCCCCCCGCACCATGAGCCCAGTGCGCGGCGATCTCATCACATCAAGAGAAAAACCCGGGTTTGAACCCGGGTCTGGATGAAGCATGCGGTTTCTTTCTGGGGTCCGTTTTACTCCTCCTCCTCGTCCTCTTCTTCGTCGTCGTCCTTTTTCTTCGGCTTCTTGTCCGATTCACCGGGCCGACCCGGACCCGCGAACTGCACCGTCAAGCCGAGCAGGAACACGATGCCCCACACGACCGCCCAGATCTCCGGGGGTTGGGTGGTGACCGAACCGAGACTCGGTAGGAACGCGTCGACGAGCCAGACGCCCGCGATGAGCCAGATCGCCGACCCTCCCAACGCCGTGATGACCGCGGTCGATTTCTTCGGCATGAAGAACCCGATGAGCATGCCGAGCGCCATCGAGCCGAACGTCGAGCCGAGGACAACGAGCCGCTCACGGGACGACAGCGCGTTCCAGTGGCTTTTCACGGTGTCGGCCGCCTGCATCATGACGGCCCGGCAGCGTGCCGCGATGGCCGCGAACCGCTCGCGCTGGTCCTGATCATCGGTCGCCGGCTCGTCGCTTCCCCCGCCGCCGTTGAGGCCGCCGCCCAGAATCGAGTCGGCTTCGCGCAGCGACCGGGTGAGCTGCTCGACGGTCATGTTCTCACCGGTCAGCGGGTTCTTGAACAGGAGCTGACCCGAGGGGTCGCGCGGCGTGTCATCCTCGACAACAAACGCCGGGGGGGTCTCGTCGGGCAATGGGTTGTATTCGAGATAGAGCGTCGCGCCGAGGAAGCCCGCGGCGGCGAACCCCAGCCCCGCGACAAAGATAATGGCGACCTTGAGCAAGACGAGCGAGATCACCATACCGATCAGAGCCCCGACCCCCATGCCGACGAGCGAGCCGGGGGCCCCGCCGACTTCTTCAAGACCGAGCGCGGGCAGCACAATCAGCCCGACCACCCCGCCCAGCGCGATGCCGACGAGGGCGAACAGTGGTTTGACGAGCCGACCCCCGAACAGCCAGAGTGCAAGGCCGCCCAGCAGGACGAGGATCATGGTGAAATGAGCCTCGACAGGCAGCGCCTGCACCAGACTAAAAGCACGGTCAGCCAACCCGTCGGACCCGCCCTGATCGGGTGGTGTCACAGCCTGGGCGAGCGACACCGCCGGAATCACCTCAAACAATGCGCACATACTTCCCATTCAATCGGGATTCGGAACCCGGAGACGCGATTTTCTGCCCGGCGGCCCTCGAAAAGCCCATCGGACGGCCCCGGGGAGTGGACAAACGCCCCCGCATGGGCGATAAACCCGCGGGAGATCGACCATATGGCGAAAAAGAAAACGACGAAAAAAACGGCGAAAACCGGATCATCCGGGACCGGTTCGGGCCGGCGCGCCGGCTCAAGCCGAACGAAGAAAACAGGCACCCAAGCCGGCGGGACTTCTCGTGATCTGGCTTCGCTCCGCCGGGAGATCGACCGGATCGACCGCCGGCTGATCAAGCTGCTGAACGAACGGGCCGGGGCGGTGGTGGAGATCGGGCGGCTGAAGCGCGGGAGCAACACCCCGATCTATGCTCCGCACCGCGAGGCGGAGGTGCTCGAAAAGGTGCTGGCCGCGAACACAGGGCCGTTGCCGGACCGGACGATCGAGGGGGTCTACCGCGAGCTGATGAGCGGGTCGTTCGCGCTCGAGCAGCCCCTTCGGATCGGGTACCTGGGCCCGCCGGGTTCGCAGAGCCACGTCGCGGCGGTCAAGCAGTTCGGCTCGTCGGTCGAGTACGACGACCTGCACGAGATCGCGGGCGTGTTCACCGAAGTCCGCCGCAAGCACGTGAACTACGGGCTGGTGCCGATCGAGAACTCGACCGGGGGCGGGATCGCCGAGACGCTCGACGCGTTCACGATCAACGCGGGGCATCTCTCGATCTACGCCGAGGTGCAGATCACGATTCATCATGCGCTGCTGGCGAACTGTCCGCCGGCGGAGATCCGCCGGGTGTATTCCAAGCCCGAGGTGTTCCAGCAGTGCCGGGGTTGGCTGTCGCAGCAGCTGCCGAGGGCGGATCTGATCCCCGCGGCGAGTTCGAGCCGGGCGGTACAGATCGCGGCCGAGGAAAACGCCAAAGCGATCTCGATCGGGCACGACCCGACGACGGCTGCGATCGGGACGACGCTCGCGGGCGAGATGTACGGGCTCAAGACGCTGTTCCCCCGGATCGAGGACAACCCGAACAACATCACGCGGTTCCTCGTGCTGAGCCGGGAGAAAGCCGAACGCACGGGCGACGACAAGACGAGCGTGATGTTCACGACGGAGGACAAGCCCGGCGCGTTGGTCGAGGTGCTGGGTGTGTTCAGGGCCGAGGGGATCAACCTGAGCCACCTCGACAAGCGGCCGAGCGGGCGGGAGAACTGGACGTACACGTTCTTTGCCGACGCGGAGGGCCACCGCGGCGACCCCGGCATGAAACGGGCGCTCGCTCGGGTCAAGGCCCACTGCAAAGAGATGGTGGTGCTGGGGAGTTATCCGCGGAGCAAGCGGATTCTGTGAAAATCACGAAGCGACGGTGTGACGTTGGCTGATTGTGAGCCGGACCGGGGCGGAATCCCGGTATTCACCGCGAAGATCACGGCTCACGCTTCGGCGTGGTTCGCAGGTCCCCGCCCGAATCTGCGGTGCATCGCATAGAACCCCAGCGCCCCCACCACCACGATCGCGCCGCCCACGACGAAGACCCACGAGCCCCCACCCGGCTCGACGCGCTCGAACCACTCGTACAGGCTCACGCCGACGAAGGGCATGATCAACCCGCGGAGGCCGGTGAGCGTGACATGGACGGCCATGTACTGGGCCGCGTTGTCGTCGCGGGCGAAGTCGTTGTGCCCGAGGTTCCACGCCAGGGCGCCGCCGGCGAAGGCGATGCCGCGTGCGACGACGCCGAGGTAGAGCAGCCAGACGAGGTTCAGCTGAGCGGCGGCGAAGATGAGGCCCGCCATGACGACGAAGACCCACGAATGGACGGCGCGGTAGGTGGTGATGTGCCACGCGTCGAGCCGCTTGGCCCAGATATTGACGAAGAACGGCATGGTGATAATGGGGATCGCGTGCGTCGCGAGGATGCCGCTGAAATAGCCGAGATGGAAGTGGTCCGTCACGATGAGCACGAGCGGCGCCAGCAGCATCAGGTTGCCGGCGCCGAGCGTGAACTGGCAGAGCATGAACGCGCCGTAGCGTTTGTCGTCGATCAGCAGGCGGATCATCCGAAGCGGGTTGAACGACGGCCTCTGTTCACGCGTTCGCTCGGCTGTCAGCAGCGCCCGGTGTCCACGGACGCGGACCCCGCTCCAGATCTTCACCCCGATCAACGCGACCGCCGCGGCGGCGGGGATGAATACGCGGAACGACGAGGGGTTGTATTCCATCGCCGCGCCCACGAGTGTGCCCACGACGGCGAGCACGAGCATGAGCACGGTGACGATGCGTCCCGTCAGCGCGGCGCGGACCTGCCGCGGGTAGTTCAGCCGCCAGACCGTGGCGCGGAGCGTCGCCACACCCGAGATGCACACCCGCGCGCCCACCGCGCACGCGACGGTCATCCACAACCCGAACGCGCTGTGCGGGGTCGCGGCAATGAGGCCCACGAGCATAATAACCGCGACCTGCAGGGCGGTGATGCTGCGCACCTTGTGCCTGCCGTGCGTCAGGCGGACCCAGACGAAGCTGGTGATGTTGGCGAACGCGGGGGCGGAGGTCAGCGTCGCAACGGCGTAGTTCAGAATGGCCTCGTCGGCCACGCCGTGGAAGAATTTCTTGACGATCACCCCGATCACCCCGCCCTCGACCACCGCCATGATCCAGGGCAGGAAGAACGCCGCGGCGAGTTCTTTCGCGTAGTTCGGCCTAGTCAGCGGGGGCATGCCGTCGGGGCTGAACCAGTTCATGGTGCGCGTCACCCAACCGAAGGGGTTGACGGCGCGGAGCCAGTCGGGGGTTTCCTGCCGGTGGGTGTGTCTGGGGAGGTGGGGCACGGTGGATCGTTCCCGGTTCCGTTGCGGAGGCAAGCCCACGGGCGAGAATGATCCGGGCCGATCGCGGCGCCGCGGCCCTCGGCCTGCCGATATGCTCTGCGGTGATGCACACGATGACAACCACGCTCGCGATCGAGGGAACGACGGGGGACCTCTGGGCCCTGTTCAGCCAGTCGTTCGACATGTTCACCGTTTTGCTGGTCACGGGTTCGCTCTACGCGGCGGCGGTGATCGTCCGCGTCGTGCTCGACGTGCGCGCCGGGGCGATCCTGCCGCCCAAGTCGCTCGACCGGGCGGTGTCGCTGGTCGAGCACACGCGGTGGGGCGAGCTGCGCGAGTTCGCGAAAACGGACGGTACGTTTGTCGGGACGGTGCTCCGGCCGGCGCTCGCCGAGGCGCACCGGGGGCGCGAGGCGATGGAGGACGCCGCCGAGATGGCCGCCAGCGCCGAGACGGCGCGGTGGTTCCGCAAGATCGAGCCGCTGAACATCGTGGGCAACCTCGGGCCGCTGATCGGGCTCGCGGGGACGGTGTGGGGGATGATCCTCGCGTTCGCCAGCCTCGGCGCTACGGGGGGCCAGGCCGGGCCGGCGGAGTTGAGCGAGGGGATCTCCAAGGCGCTGTTTCATACACTGCTCGGGCTGCTGCTGGCAATCCCCTGCCTGCTCGTATTCGGGTTCTACCGCTCGCTGATCGACCGGCACTGCACACGCGCCATCGCCGAGACGGCCCGGCTCGTGGGGCACATCCCCGCGGGCGACGAATGCCCCGAAGCGCTCCGGCCCGCGACCGGCCCGCACGCCGCCACGCCCAAGAACGCCGCATGAAACCCGCTCACCCGCTCACGTCGGCCCACCGGTTCGCGCCCCGAGGCGGGGGGCACGTCAACGTCACCCCGCTGATCGACATCGTGATGGTGCTGATCGTGTTCTACCTGCTCGTCGGGCAGCTGGCGATCGATCGGCGGGGCGAGGTCGATCTGCCCGAGGCCGCCCGGGGCGTCAAGGCCGAGCCGACCGACACGCCGATCTCGATCGCGATCCGCGCCGACGGGACGATGACGATCGAGGCGGTGGAGGCGCCGCCGGACGTGCTGCACCGGATGGTCGGCGTGCTGGTTTCGCAACACCCCGATCGCCCCGTGCAGATCCGGGCCGACCGGGCGACGCCGTACCAGCATGTCCGGGCCGCGCTCGACGCGTGCCGCGAGGCGGGTGTGCATCACGTTGAACTGGCGACGCGGGCGGCGGAGGTCGAACCATGACGCACGGGTGGAGACGCCGCGACGCCCGGGCGCTGTACGACCGGCACACCGGGCCGAACATGACGCCGATGGTGGACGTCGTGCTGGTGATCCTGATCTTCTTCATGGCCAGCACGGTGATCATGGGGCCCGAGCTTCTGCTGCAGGCGGGGCTGGGCCGGACCGCCAACAGGGAGGGCAAGGCCGACCCGAGGTTCGCCATCACCGCCCCCACCTTCACCGTTCGGCTGCACACCGACGCGGGCCGGGTGGTCGTGTCGGGTCTCGGGCTGGACGCGGCGGCTCTGGACCGGCTCGGACCCGCGGCCCGGGCTCTCGCGGGTGAAGTCAACCCCGCGGCCGTCTCGGTCTCGCTCGTCCCTGAAGACAGCGTGCCCTACGAGGCGGTGGTCCGCGTACAGGACACACTCACCGCGGCGGGGTTCGAGAAAATCAAACTGCGGTGATTGGGCACGACGTCCTACGAATCCGCCTGTTTGACGTTCTCGCCGGTTTCAACGGGTGCCGTATCCGCGTCGCGGCTGACACGGTGATCCACACCGCCCGAACTCAGCGGGGGGCGACTCGCGGCGTACGGGTTTTCCTTCGCCGGATTCACGACATCGTCGCTGATCTCGTGCACGCCCTTCTTGAATTCGCGCATCGCCTCGCCGATGCTGCGGGCCACGCTGGGGAGCCGGCTGCCGAACAGCAGCAGCATCACCAGGGCGATCATCACCCATTCCCAGCCGCCCGGCATCCCGATTGCAAGCGTGTTCGTGTTCACGCTGTACCCCTTTTTGTGCGGAAACCAACCCCGATACGCGGATTCGATCCGCTTGATTCAAGACCACCGGACCCCATCAGTCAACCCTCCGAGAGCCGCTCGGCCACCTCGACCACGTTGCGCAGCAGCACCGCCACCGTCATCGGGCCCACGCCCCCCGGCACCGGGCTGAGCCATCCCGCCACCCGTCGGACCGTGTCGAACGCGACATCCCCCACGGTCTTGCTCGTCCCGTCGGGCATTTTCACCCGGTTCACGCCCACGTCGATCACCACCGCCCCGGGCTTGACCCAGTCCGGCGTGACCAGGCCCGCTCGCCCCGCCGCCGCGATGAGCACGTCCGCGGTCCGGGCCAGATCCTCGATCCCCCACGTCCACTCGTTGCAGCTGATCACCGTCGCGTCCCGAGTCATTAGCAGGGCCGCGATCGGCTTGCCCACGGTGTGGCTCGCGCCGATCACCACCGCCCGTTTGCCCCGCAAATCCAGCCCGGTCGAGTCGATCAGGCGGAGCGTCGCCAACGCCGTGCAGGGGGCGAAGCTCGACCGCCCGTAGATAATGTTGCCGATGTTCGCCGGGTTGACGCCCTCGACGTCCTTCTCCGGGTTGATCCGGCTCTTGACGCGGTGCTCATCGATCGACTCGGGCACGGGCATGTGCACCATGATCGCCCGGACGGACGGATCGCCGTTCAGTTCGTCGATCTTCCCGAGCAGGCCGCGCTCGTCCGTTTCTTTGCTCAATTCGTGCAGGCGGTATTCGATCCCGAGCGTGCCGCACGTCCGCGCCTGGTTCGCCGCGTACACCCGGGCCGCGTTGTCGCCCGAATCGACCAGCACCGCGTCGAGCCGGGCCGCACCGCCCGCGGCGCGCAACGCCCCGGCCCGGGCGGCGATGCCCTCACGTTCGATGCGGGCCAGCTCGCGGCCGTCGATGATCTTCGCTTCGGTCGGCATGAGCAGGCCATCATATCATGGGGCGTGGCTTCGACCCCCGAGCAACGCGTCCGCGAACTCCGCGACCTGATCCGCCGAGCGGACGAGGCGTACCACGTCGACGCCGACCCGATCATGCCGGACCGCGAGTACGACGCCCTGATGTCCGAGCTGGTCGCCCTGGAGGCCGAGCACCCCGAGCTGGACGATCCGAACAGCCCCACCCGACGCGTCGGTGGCGAGCCGATCGAGGGTTTCCGCACCGTCCGCCACACCGTCCCGATGCGGTCGATCGACAACACCTACAGCGAGGACGACGTCCGGGCGTGGGTCGAACGCGTCTGCCGCCTGCTCGGGACCGACGCCGATGATGCGGCCGCGGACCGACCGGGGCTGTTCGCGACTCCCTCCGCCGACCGGCCCCGATTCGTCTGCGATCCCAAGATCGACGGTGTGGCGATGTCGCTGCGATACGAACAGGGCTCGCTCGCCCTCGCCCTGACCCGCGGCGACGGCGAAAAGGGCGACGACGTCACCCACGCCGCCCGCACGATCCGGTCGATCCCCCTCGAACTCCGCGGGAGCGCGCCCGACATCCTCGAAATCCGCGGTGAGGTCTTCATCCCCCGCCCCGAGTTCGAACGCATCAACGCCGACCGCGTCGAACAGGGACTCGACCCCTTCATGAACCCCCGCAACGCCTGCGCCGGGACGATCAAACAGCTCGACCCCGCCGCCATCGCCGAGCGCCGCCTCCGCTTCATCGCCCACGGCCGGGGGTTCATCTCCGACGATGATTTCGCCGACAGCCACACCGCGCTGATGACGAGGATCGCCCGGCTCGGCCTGCCGACCAGCGAACACCTCAAGACCGCCGACGACGCCGACGGCATCGTGCGCATCATCGAGGACTTCGAAAAAACCCGCGCCACGCTCGACTACGACACCGACGGCATGGTCGTCCGCGTCGATTCGTTCGCCCAGCAGGACCGCCTCGGGTCGACCAGCAAGGCCCCGCGCTGGGCCATCGCCTTCAAGTACGCCGCCGAGCGCAAGCCGACGCGGCTGCTCGACGTCGAGTTCCAGGTCGGCAAGACGGGCAAGATCACCCCCCGCGCCGTCATGGAACCCGTTCTGCTCGCCGGCAGCACCGTCCGCCACGCCTCGCTGCACAACTTCGGGCTGATCCGCAAAAAAGACATCCGCGTCGGCGACACCGTCCTCGTCGAGAAGGCCGGCGAGATCATCCCCTACGTCGTCGCGCCCGTGCCCGAGGATCGCCCGCCCGACGCCGAGCCGGTCATCCCCCCGGACACCTGCCCCGTCTGCGGCTCGCCCGTCGAGATCGAGACCGCCGACGGCGGGGTGCACAACCCCGGCGACGAATTCGACCCCGAAACCGAAACAGCCCGCCGGTGCGTCAACCCCGAGTGCCCCGCCCAGCTCCGCGAGAAACTCGTCTGGTTCGTCGGCCGAAACCAGATGGACATCGACGGCCTCGGCGAGCAGACCATCGACCAGATCCTCGCCACCGCGGGCACCGACGACGAGATCCCCCTCCGCGGTTTCGCCGACATCTTCCGCCTCGGGGAGCACCGCGACGCGCTGCTCGCCCTCGACCGCATGGGCGAAAAGAAACTCCGGAACATGCTCGAAGGCATCGAACGCGCCAAGGGCCGGGGGCTGGCCCGGGTCCTCGCCGGGCTGGGCATCCGGCACGTCGGCAACGCGACGGCGCGGGCGCTCGCCCGCGTCTTCCCGGATCTCGACGCGCTGCTGGCCGCCCCGGTACAGGCGCTGATGCCGCGGGCGTTCAACACGATGTCCGCCGCCGACCGCGAGAAGATCGCCGGATCACCCGACAAACTCCCCGAGGAATACGAGACGGGCCTGGGCCGCGACACCGCCCCGATCGTCCACGCCTATCTCCACAGCGACGCGGCGAAAAAGACCTTCGACGCCCTCCGCGCCGTCGGTGTCGACCTGACGAGCCGGGAATACACCGAGCCCGGCGCTGCCGACACGCCGGACAGCCCGTTCGCAGGCAAGACCATCGTCCTCACGGGCACGCTCGAGTCTTTCCAGCGCAACGAACTGAAGGAAAAACTCGAATCCCTCGGCGCCAAGGTCACGGGGTCCGTCTCGAAGAACACCGATCTCGTTATCGCGGGCGAGAAGGCGGGGAGCAAGCTCCAGAAAGCCGAGACTCTCGGTGTCGAGGTGTGGGACGAGGCCCGCCTGCTCGACGCGCTCGGCGACGTTCGGGCCGGCCGCGATTCCTGAACACCCGCGGCGCGACTACTCGACCGTCACCGACTTGGCCAGGTTCCGAGGCTTGTCCACGTCCTTGTCGCGCAGCACCGCCGCGTGGTAGGCGATCAACTGCAGGGGCACTACCGCCACCAGCGGGCTGAGCGGTTCGGGGCACGGGGGGATATAGATCACGTCCTCGGCGAGTCGGCGGATGTCTTCGTCCCCCTCCGTCGCCACCGCGATCACATGCCCGCCCCGGCTGCGGACCTCCTCGATGTTCGAGACGACCTTGTCATACTGCGCACCCTGTGTCGCGATGAACACCACGGGCATCCCGTCGTCGATCAACGCGATCGGGCCGTGCTTCATCTCCGCCGCGGGCATCCCCTCGGCGTGGATGTACGAGATCTCTTTGAGTTTCAGGGCACCCTCCATCGCCGTGGGATAGTTGTAGCCCCGCCCGAGGAAGAGCCAGTTCTCACGGTGGATATACTTCTCGGTGAGGGTACGGATCGCGTCGTCCTGTTCGAGGGTCTTCTCGATGTGATCGGGCACTCGTTCGAGTTCACGCATGAACGCGGTGACCTCGGTGCCCGACATCATCCGGCGACGGGCGAGGAACAACGCCATCATCGTCAACACCGTCACCTGCCCCGTGAACGCCTTGGTCGAGGCGACGCCGATCTCCGGACCGACACGCAGATACACGCCCGCGTCCGTGTCGCGCGAAATCGTCGAGCCCACGACATTGATCACCCCGAGCCCGAGTGCCCCGCGGTCCATCACCTCGTGCAACGCCGCGAGCGTGTCGGCCGTCTCGCCGGACTGGCTGACGGCGATGACAACGGTGCCCTCCTCGATCAGCGGGTTCCGGTAGCGGAGTTCGCTGGCGTACTCCACCTCCGTCGGGAGCTTCGCCAGATCCTCGAAGAGATATTCGCCGATCATCCCCGCGTTGAGAGCCGTACCCTGCCCGCAGATGATGACCCTGCGAGATCGGACGAGTTCCTTGGCGTGCGTCTGGAGACCGCCGAGCACGACGCAGCCTTCGTTCATGTCCAGACGGCCGCTCATCGTCCGCCGCAGCGCCCGCGGCTGCTCGAAGATCTCCTTGCGCATGTAGTGCTCGAACCCGCCCAGCTCGATCTCGCCGAGTTCGATCTCGAGCTGCATGACTTTGGGCGAAAGCTCGACGTTGTCGATCGTGCTCGTCCGCAAGCCGTCGCGTGAGAGCCGGACCACGGAATAGTCGTCGAGCGTCATCGCCCGCGACGTGTGCGAGATGATCGCCGAGCCGTCGGAGGCGACGATGTATTCCCCGTTGCCGATGCCGACGATGAGCGGGCTGCCCTTGCGCGCGACCACGAGCGTGTCCGGGTCCTTCGACGAGATCGCCGCGATCGCGTAAGCACCCGTCACCTCGCGGAGCGCCGCCTGCACCGCGGCTTCCAGATCCATCCCGTGATCGGGGTCGTACAACTCGCTGATCAGCGTGGCGAGAACCTCGGTGTCCGTTTCGGTGCGGAACACTCGCCCCTTCTCTTCGAGCAGTTTCTTCAGCGACTGGTAGTTCTCGATGATGCCATTGTGGACAAGACAGATCGTGCCCGTGTCGTCCGTGTGCGGGTGCGTGTTCGGATCGGTCACCGCGCCGTGCGTCGCCCACCGCGTGTGCGCCAGCCCGAGCGTGCCGTCGAGTTTGGGTTCGTCGGCGTCCAGCTTGGCCTCGAGGTCGGCCACCCGACCCACGGTTTTGCAGATCCGGGTCGACCCGTCACCGCCCGTGCATGTGATGGCGACGCCCGCCGAGTCGTACCCGCGATACTCGAGCCGCTTCAGCCCCTCAATCAGGATGTCCCGGCATGGCCTGTTGCCGATGTAGGCGATGATCCCGCACATAACCCGTCCTTATTGAACGATGTCCTCAGTCTCCATCGGAAAGCCTACGTCGCGGATTTGCCCGCGGGTCGATTCCGATCTGCTGATTCGCTGGCAAGCCCCCATAACAGGGAGTACATCTCTTTGAGAGCCGAGAATAAAACCAGGATTGATTCTTGTTCTCAATAAGAATAGCATGACCCCGAATATACAGTATTTCCATATCCGTTTCTCTTTTGTGTGGAGCACGCCATGAAATCAGCCGTTCTCGCCTCCCTGACCATCTCCACCGCCGCCCTCGCCGGCCCGACCAATCCCTTCACCGAAACCTTCGACAACGGCGCCAACAACTGGCTTGGCGGCGACTTCCTCCCCCCCGCCGAGTTCGCCACAGGAGGCGTGGATGACTCGGGCTACATCGCCTCGCAGACGGGGTTCGAGTTCAATGAATCCGGCGACTTCAACACCCTGTTCAGGGGCAACAAAGGCCTCTTCCCCGGCACCGACGCTTCGGGCGGGGCGTTCATCGGCGACTGGATCGCCGCGGGTGTGACGAACCTGACATTCTCGATCAAGCACGACATCCCCGAGCCGATCACCGTCTTTGTGCGCTTCGCCGCCGACACGGGCGGGGCGGCCTTCCCGGGGGCCGTGGCCATCAACTTCATCCCGGTCTTCGCGGGCGAGTGGACGGAGGTGTCCATCGACATCAGCCCGAACAACCCGTCCTTTGTCACGTTCGAGGATTCCTCGTTCGAAAACGTGTTCTCGAATATCGGGTTCATCCAGATCGGGGTGGCGGTGCCGGACGCGCTCATCGGCGACCCCCGGCTGTTCAACGTCGGGCTGGACAACGTCTCGATCGTGCCCGCCCCGGCGGGGCTGGCCGCACTCGCCCCGGCCGGGCTGATCGGGTGGCGCCGCCGACGCTGAAAAACAACCCGCACCGCCTGCAATGATCCGCCGATCGCGGCGTTCTTCCCCCGGCGAAGGGGTCCGATGACCCCTCACTGAGGAAAGGAGCCGCGATATGGCTTTCAACGAACGATCAATCTTCACACTCGCCGTCGGCTGTTCGGCGCTGGTGTTCTCGGCCGTCGCCGCGCCCGATGCCCCCCGGGGGCCCGCCCGTGACGACAGGCCCGTGCTGGCCGGCCCGGACGTGAGCGGGGACGCCCACCCGGCCAAACTCATCGAGCGGAACCTCGACGGGTCGATGCGTCCTTCCGAGATTCCGATCGCCGAGAAAGCCCTCGAACTGATCGACCTCGACGAGGCGACCCGGTCGGCGGCGGACGTGCTGCTCGAAGAACGGGCGGCGCTGATCGACGCGATCGTCAAGGAAAACCTCGACACGATCAACGCGATGCGCACCGGGCGGAAGAAGGGCGACCGGAACGCCCGACGCGAGCACATGCGGCAGATGATGGAGATGTTCCGCCCCGTGCTCAAGGACGGCCCGCTCGAGATGCAGATCGCCGAGCTGCTGCCCGAAGCGCAGCGCGAGCAATACCTGGGGCTGATCCGCGAACACCGCGAGATGATGCGGGCCGAACGCCGCGCCCATGGCCCGCGCGGCCGACGCGGCGACAAGAACGGCCCCGGGTTCGCCCCCGGGGGTCCGCCGGACGGACCGATGCTGTTCGATGA
>JALWOY010000172.1 GCA_027083355.1 Phycisphaerales bacterium
GCGTTGGAGGTTCCAGCCGGCGGGGTCGGGGGCTTCGAGCTGGTCGAGGTCGAGGTCGGCGGTGATGAGGTTGGGGTGGGTGGAAATGTTTTCGAGGGGGCCGTTGGGGCCGGTGAAGTGGGACTGGCCGAAGTATGGCTGGTTCCAGGGGCGTTCGGAGCCGGATCGGTTTGAGCCGGCGATGTAGATGTTGTGTCGGGCGGCGTCGACGGCGAATTCGAGAGGCCACATGCGGCGGGATTTTTGGCCGAAGGTGACGGCGGGCGAGAAGACGATTTGTGCGCCGGCGCGGGCGAGTGATGACATGACGCCCTCGAAATGTCGGTCGTAGCAGATGGCGACGCCGACGCGGGCGGCGGCGGTGTCGAAGACGGGGAAGTAGGGGTTTTTGCCGAGGATCTTCGGGGATGGGGCGTTCTGCGGGATCTCGGCGGGCTGGTAGTAGAAGCGTTCGTCGAAGGTGCCCTGTTCGTTTGAGCCCTGGGGGATGTGGACCTTGCGGTACTTGCCGAGGATGGAGCCGTCGGCGTCGATGACGACGGCGGTGTTGAAACGGCGGCCGGTGGCTTTTTCGAGCTCGTAGATCGGGGCGATAATGACGATGTTGCGTCGGGCGGCGGCGCGTTGCATGGCGCGGACGGTCGGGCCTTCGTCTGGGTCTTCGGCGAGGTTTCGCCACATCTCGCGGCGTTCGAGGGCGAAGTATGGGGCAGGGAAGAGTTCGCCGAGGCCGATGATCCGGGTGCCTGCATCGGCGGCGGCGTCGATGAGGTCGATGTGGTGGGCGGTGTTGGCGTCGCGGATGTCATCCAAACGGTCGGCGAGGGCGGGGAGATCCTCGGGGCGCTCCGGCATGTCCGGGCAGGCGTTGATGGTTTGCGTGATGGCGGCGCGGATGGTGGTCATGCGTCGGCCCCGGCGAGGCGAAGGATGGTGTTGCAGAGTGCGTCGGCGGCGTCGCCGCACTGTTTGGGCGTGGACAGTTCGCGTGGGTTGTGGCTGATGCCGTCGTTTTCGCCGGGGGTGAAGATCATGGCTGTTGGGCAGAGGCGGGCCCACTCCTGGGCGTCGTGGCCGGCGCCGGCGATGATGGGGCGGTGTTTGAGGCCGAGGTCGTCGGCGACGGCGGCGATGACGGCCTGGACTTGTTTATCGAAGGCGACGGGGGGCGTGCGGGCGGTCTGCTCGGAGGTGATGTGCAGGCCCGCGTCGGCGGCGAGTTTTTCGATGTATTGGTCGAGGGCGTGTTCGGCGGCTTCGAGGGCTTTTTCGTCGGGGTTGCGGAGGTCGACGGTGGCGACGACGCGGCCCGGGATGACGTTGACCGAACCGGGCTCGGGTCGGATGACGCCCATGGTGGCGCGCATGTCTGGGCCGAAGTCGCCGGAGTCGCACATCCGTCGGATTTCGACGTTGATTCGAGCGGCGGCGAGGCCGGCGTCTTTGCGGTAGTTCATGGGGGTGGCGCCGGCGTGTGCGGCGGCGCCGGTGATGGTGAGACGTCGCCACGAGATGCCCTGGACGCCGGTGACGACGCCGAGGTCGAAGCCTTCGCGGGCGAGGATGGGGCCCTGTTCGACGTGGCATTCGACGAAGGCGGCGGGTCGTCGCTGGTTGACGGGCTCGGGCCCGTTGAAGCCGATGCGGTCGAGTTCTTCGCCGACGGTGCGGCCGTCGGCGTCGGTCAGACGGAGGGCTTGTTCGAGGGGGATGCGGCCGGTGGCGACGGCGGAGCCGAGCATGTCTGTGCCGAAGCGGCAGCCTTCTTCGTCGGTGAAGAACGCGATGGTGAGGGGGTGGTTTGTGGTGATGTTGTTGTCGTTGAGCGTGCGGACGGTTTCGAGGGCGCTGAGGACGCCGAGGACACCGTCGAAGCGGCCGCCGGTGGGGACGGAATCGACATGCGACCCGGCCATGACGGGTTGGAGTGTGTTGTCCTTGCCGGGTCGGTCGGCGTAGGTGTTGCCGATGGCGTCGGTGCTGACGGTGAGGCCGGCGTCTTTGTACCAGTCGATGACGAGGCGGCGTGCGGCGGCGTCCTCGTCGGTGAGGGCGAGTCGGCGGACACCCCGGAAGCCCGCGTCTTCGTAAGCACCGATGCGGGCGAGCTGGTCGAGGGCGTCCATGAGTCGGTCGCGGTTGATTCTCATGGTTTCGGCTTTCTTTGTTTTGGGTTTACCACAGAGGGATACGGAGGGGAGCACCGGGAACGAGTTGCCGGTGGTACACCGGCGGGGTGCCTGTCCTTCCGGGAGAAGAGAGCCCTCGCTTCCGCTCGGGCCTCCTTGGGGCATGAGAGATGGAGATGGGGAAGTGACGGGCTGGAAGCCCGTCCCACGAGAGGGAGGAGAGGGGGAGAGCTCGGCTCGGAGAGCCGAGGTAGCCGAGGCAGTGGAGTTTGGTCAAGAAAGCCCTCGCTTCCGCTCGGGCCTCCTTGGGGAATGAGAGATGGAGAGGGGGAAGTGACGGGCTGGAAGCCCGTCCCACGAGAACATGAAGAGGAAGAAGGAGACAGGCGGGACGCCTGTCCAACCGAGAGGGAGGAGAGGGGGAGAGTTCGGCTCGGAGAGCCGAGGTACCCGTGAGAGGGAGAGGGGCGGATCACAGTTTGCTCCAGAGGCGGGCGGCCTGTTCGCGGGCGTGGGCCGCGATTTCGGCTTCATCGACGAGGGTGCAGCGGCGGTCGCGGACGATGACGCGGCCGTTGCTGATGACGGTGTCGATGTGCGAACGGTTGAGGGCGTAGACGACGTGGGCGGGCCAGTTGTCCGGGGTGATCGGTGTCGGCGGGTCGTAGTCGAGGATCACGAGGTTGTTGGGGGCGTCGCCCGGGATGTTGTTGGCCGCGAGATATTCGTGCACGCGGCGGAGGCGGCGGTAGACGACGAGGGGCGAGGGGGCGTCGGCGGATTGGCAGGCGAGGTATTCGGCCCGTGCGGCGGCGAGAGGGTCGCCGTTCATGCCGTCGGTGCCGAGGAAGACGCGGTGTTCGAAGCCGGTGGCGTCGGCGATGCCGACGGCGTTGTTGAGGTTGCTCTCGGGCTGATGGCTGACCCATGCGTTCGCGTCACCGAGGCGTCGGCGTTCGGACTCGTCGAGGTGGATGCAGTGGGCGAGGATGGTTTGCGGGAGGTCGAGGGCGCCGGCTTGGGCGAAGCGGTGGACGCAGCGGAGGCCGTGGTGCTGGAGGCAGTGTTGCTGGTCGGACTGGGCCTCGGCGACGTGGACGTGGATGCCGGTGTTGTGCTCGTGGGCGAGGTGCATCGCCTTGTCGAGCAGTTCGTCGGAGACGGTGAAGGAGGCGTGGAGGCCGACGAGGCCCGGGCGGCTCTGGAGGTATTCGGCGGTTTCTCGGAGGCCGGCGTCGCGGCTTTCGGGGCCGTCGCGGTCGGAGAGTTCGTAGCAGAGGAGGTGGTCGAGGCCGACGGATTCGAGGGCGTGGGCGATGGTGTGGAGGCTGCCGGCGGCGGCGTTGGGGGAGGCGTGGTGATCGATGATGAAGGTGACGCCCGACTTGGCGGCATCGACGGCGGCGGCGAGGGCCGAGGCTCGGATCATGTCGGCGTCGAGGGCTTTGTCGAGGTTCCACCAGATGCGCTGGAGGATTTCGACGAAGTTGGTGGGCGGGGCGGCCGGGGGGGGCATGCCGCGGGCGAGTGCGGAATAGATGTGGTGGTGGCCGACGGCGAGGGCGCGGGTGACGAGTTTTCCGGTGCAGTCGATGGTTTCGGCGTCGGGGGGGATTGCATCGACGAAGGCGGCCGAGCCTTGGGGGCCTTGGGTGACGGCGAGGTGGCCTGTGCGGATGTCGAGGGTGTCGGGGTCGATGAAGCGTGCGTTGGTGAGGCAGAGGGGGGCGGGAGCGGGCATCGTGTCAGTCTTTCATGGGGAGCGTGCGTCGGCGTTTGCCGTCGAAGGTTGCCAGTGCGTTGGCGACGGCGGGGGCGGTGGGGACGAGGCCGATCTCGCCGACGCCTTTGGCGCCGTATGGGCCGAACTCGTCGGGGACTTCGACGCCGATGACTTCGATTTTGGGCATGTCCTTGGCGCGGATGACGCCGCACTTTCGCAGGCGTGTGGATTTGGGGACGCCGTTTTCGAGGACGAGTTCTTCGGTGAGTGCGTAGCCGAGGCCCATGTGGACGGAGCCTTCGATCTGTCCTTCGAAGAGGGTGGGGTTCATGACCTTGCCGGCGTCGTGTGCGGCGATGACGCGGTCGACTTTGCCGTTGTCGTCGAGGATGACGAGCTGTGTGGCGTAGGAGTAGGAGTAGTGGGTCTTGGGGGGGGTGGTGGTGTCGGCGCCGGGCTTGGTTGTCCAGTCGCAGACCCATTTGCCGAAATAGTCGCGGCCGACGAGATCGGCGAGGGGGTTGGTTTCGAGGTCTTTTTTGAGGGCTTTGCAGGCGTCGATGACGGCGTTGCCGACGAGGCTGGTGGCGCGGGAGGCGGTGGTCATGCCGCAGGGGGCTTCGTAGGCGGTTTCGACGTGGACGGAGACGATGTCGGGTGGGAGGCCGGTTTCCTGGCAGAAGGTCTGGAGGGCCATGGTGTCGACGCCCTGGCCCATCTCGGTCCAGCCGTGGTGGATTTCGATGTGGTCAGGGGCCGTGATGCGGATGCGTGCGGTGCCGTCGTCGGGCATGCCGTTTCCGATGCCGGTGTTTTTGAGGCCGCAGGCGATGCCGGCGTATTTCGCGTTTCGGAATTGATCCTTGACGGCTTCGAGCGTGGCGCGGACACCGACGCCCGAGGCGAGGATTTGTCCTGTGGCGGTGGATCGGCCTTCGGTGAGGGCGTTGTCGTAGCGGAATTGCCAGCGGTCGAAGCCGCCTTTTTCGCAGAGTTCGTCGATGAGTGATTCGATGGCGAAGTTGGCCTGGTTGGCGCCAAAGCCGCGCATGGCGCCGCAGGGGAGGTTGTTGGTGTAGACGGTGGTGGCTTCGACGTCGACGTTTTCGACGTGGTAGGCGCCGGTGGCGTGTCCGGCGGCGCGTTCGAGGACTTTCATGCCGACGGAGGCGTAGGCGCCGGTGTCGCCGTGCATGCGGGCCTTGACGGCGAGGAGTTTCCCGTCGGCGGAGCAGCCGACTTTGTAGTGCATGTGGATTGGGTGGCGCTTGGGGTGGAGGCGGATGGACTCGTCGCGGGAGAGTTCGACTTTGACGGGGACGCCGAGGATGCGGGCCATGAGGGCGGTGTGGCCCTGGACGGAGAGGTCTTCCTTGCCGCCGAACCCGCCGCCGTTGGGGACGAGGGCGACGTCGACGTTTTTTTCGTCGAGGTCGAGGAGTGAGGCGATCTGTCGGCGGTCCTCGTAGACGCCCTGGCTCTGGGAGTAGACCTTGACGCCGGTGTCGGTGGGGAGAGCGAGGCAGGCCTCGGGTTCGAGGAAGGCGTGTTCGATCATCTGGGTGGTGTAGGTCTGTTCGACGACGTGGGCGCATTGTTTGAAGGCGGCGTCGGCGTCGCCCTTGACGGCGTGGCTGACGCCGAGGATGTTGCCGGATTCGTGGACTTTGGGGGCGTCGGGCTTGATGGCCTCGAACATGTCGGTGACGGGTTCGAGGACTTCGTATTCGACGTGGATGAGGTCGGCGGCGCGGCGTGCGGTGGCGCGGGTGTCGGCTGCGACGCAGGCGAGGACGTCGCCGACGTAGCGGGTGGTTTCGCCCTCGGCGACGAGGACGGGCCAGTCCCGGACGATCAGGCCGACGCGGCGGTCGCCGGGGATGTCGTTTGCGAGGAAGACGCGTTTGACGCCGGGGAGGGCCTCGGCTTCGGCGGTGTTGATTTTGAGGACGCGGGCGCGGGGGTGGTCGCTGAGGCGGAGGGCGCCGTGGAGCATGCCGGGCTCGGCGAGGTCGGCGACGTAGGGGCGTTTGCCGAGGATGGCGGGGCGGATGTTGTATTTTTCGTGTCGGGTGCCGACGCGGGCGCTTTGATCGGGCCTGGGGACGGGGGTGCCGGTGCGGAGAGATTCGGCGGCGGTCTGGATGGATTCGATGATTTTCTGGTAGCCGGTGCAGCGGCAGAGGTGCTGGTTGAGGGCGAGGCGGATGTCCTGTTCGGAGGGGTCGGGGTTGGACTTGATGAGGTTGGCGGCGCGGACGGCGATGCCGGGGATGCAGAAGGCGCACTGTGCGCCGCCGCGGGCGGCGAAGGCGTCGGTGAGTGCTTGGCCGACGGGCGTTTGGTCGAGGCCGGCGGGGGTGGTGACGTTTCCGCCGGCGGCTTTTTTCATGGGGATGACGCAGGAGAGGACGACCTTGCCGTTGAGTTCGACGGCGCAGGCGCCGCAGGCGGCCTGGGGGGAGCAGCCGTCCTTGGTTGTGGTGTCGCCGCACTGATCGCGGAGGAAGCGGAGGAGGGACGAGTCGGGGTCGCCGGTGAAGGTTCTTTGTTCGCCGTTGACGGTGAGCGTGATCGGGGTCGGTGTCATGGCTTGATCCCCACGCGCTGGTTGAAGGCCTCGATCCGGCGGTCCCATTCGTCGACCTGGGCGAACATCTCGGGCCAGAAATCGGGGTCCCAGAGGCGTTCGAGGTCTTCGAGTTCGCGTTGCTGCTGTTCGACCCAGGTGAAGTATTTGAGGTTGTGCAGGGCGCGTCGGTCGGCGGCGGACTGCTCGCGCATGTGGTCGGTCGAGATGGCGGCGAGGTAGCGGTCGATGTGGGCGGCGGCGCGGTCGGGGGTGTAGGGGCCGCGTTGTTCGCGTTGTTCGGTCAGGCGGCTTTCGTAGAGTTCCATCGAGTCGGTGAGGGGGATCATGACGACGTCGTTTGCTCCGAAGCCGAGCAGTTTGGCGTGTTTGATCGCGGCGACGAGGTTGCAGATGGAGGAGATGCCGAGCAGGGGGAGCGAGGCGACGGTTTCATCGGGGACGCCGGCGTCGCGGAGAGCTTGTGCGCCGGCGTCTTCGTTGAACAGGCGCATGAGCGAGATGCACTGTTCATCGTCGACGGCGATGACGACGTCGGTGTTGCGGACGTTGTGGATCCAGGGGATGTGCTTGTCGCCGATGCCCTCGATGCGGTGGTCGCCGTAGCCGTTGAGGAGCATGGTTGGGCATTGCAGGGCCTCGACGGCGGCGACGGCGATGCTGGGGTTGAGGGTGCGGAGGTAGTCGCCGGCGGCGATGGTGCCGGCGGAGCCGGTGGCGGAGACGAAGCCGGCGAGGGTGTCATTGTCGCGTCTGATCTGGTTGAAGACGTCCTCGAAGGCGGCGCCGGTGACGGAATAGTGCCAGCAGGCGTTGCCGAACTCCTCGAACTGGTTGAAGATGGTGCAGTCGGGGCGGGTGCGGCGGATCTCCCAGCACTTGTCGTAGATCTCGCGGACGTTGGATTCGCAGCCGGGGGTGGCGATGACCTCGGCGCCGATCTGTTTGAGCCATTCGAAGCGTTCGCGGCTCATGCCCTCGGGGAGGATGGCGACGGCGTCGCAGCCGAGCAGGGCGCAGTCGAAGGCGCCGCCGCGGCAGTAGTTTCCGGTGGAGGGCCAGACGGCTTTTTGTGTGGTGGGGTCGAATGCGCCGGAGACGAGTCGGGGGACGAGGCAGCCGTAGCCCGCGCCGACTTTGTGGGCGCCGGTGGGGAACCACTTGCCGACGAGGCCGACGATGCGGGCGTCGGTGCCGGTGAGCGATGGGGGGAATTCGATCCAGTTTCCGGTGTTGTAGAGGCCGCCTTCGGGTGTAGGCTCGTTCTTCCACGTGATGCGGAAGAGGTTGACGGGGTCGACATCCCAGAGGCCGGTGTTTTTGAGGCGGTCGCGGATGGGTTGGGGGATGCGCGCGGGGTCTCGCATCTGTGCGAAGGTGGGGAGGATGACGCCGCGTTGGCGGCATCGATCGGCCGCGTTGGAGAGGTCGATTTCGGTTGTTGTGGTCATGGATCGGGTTCTCTGCTGGTGTCGGCACGGAGCCAAACAGGGATGATAGCGGATGGGGTGAGGTTTGAGCCGGGGGGCGCGGGGCATACCCTCCGCGGATGCGTTGCCACGGGCCGATCGATGTTCATTTCGACCACCGGGTGTTTTTCACGCGCGGGGTGTTCGAGCCGGGGAACGGGGTGCTGAAGGATGTGCTGTCGGGGGGGGCGGACCCGACCCGGGATGGGGCGTGTGGGGAGAGCGGAGAGAGTCGGGGGGGCAGTCTCATCCGGTGGTCCACCGGGAGAAGAGAGCCCTCGCTTCCGCTCGGGCCTCCTTGGGCATGGATGCTTGGACGTTCTGCCTACAAGAGAAAAGGGCGGAGAAAGGCGTCGGTCCTTCCCCTTCGACGGTCCGCCCATCCGACGCAACACCTGCCCCCCCGCGGGGTGGTGTTCATCGACGATGGGGTCGCGCGGGCGCATCCGGGGCTCGAGGCGGTGGCCCGGGCGAAGCTGGGCGATCTGCTCGGGGTTGATGTGCCGGTGCGGGTGGTGCCGGGCGGAGAGCGTGTGAAGAACGATCCTTCGCTCCTCGACGACATCCTGCGGGCGATTCACGACGCGCACCTTTGTCGGCGTTCGTATGTTTTCGCCGTCGGCGGCGGGGCGGTGCTCGACGCGGTGGGGTACGCCGCGGCGATCGCGCACCGGGGCGTGCGGCTCGTTCGATTCCCGACGACGACGCTCTCGCAGGACGATTCGGGGGTGGGCGTCAAGAACGGGGTCAACGCGTTCGGGAAGAAGAATTTTCTGGGGGTGTTCGCGCCGCCGCATGCGGTCATCAACGACACGGCTTTCCTCAAAACCCTTGACGATCGCGATTGGCGGGCGGGGTTTTCCGAGGCGGTGAAGGTCGCGCTCGTGCGTGACGGCTCGTTCTTCGATGAGATCGAGCGGCTCGCGCCGGCGATCGTGCGGCGTGAGATCGGGCCGGCGGTTCGGGTGATCGAACGTTCGGCCGAGTTGCATTTTCGGCACATCGTCGAGGGCGGCGATCCGTTCGAGACAGCGGAGGCAAGGCCGCTGGATTTCGGGCACTGGTCGGCGCACAAGCTCGAACAGCTGTCCGGGCACGAACTTCGTCACGGCGAGGCGGTGGCTGTGGGGGTCGCGCTGGACGCGGTGTATTCGGCCCTGGCCGGGAGGATGCCCGTGGGAGAAGCCGAGCGGGTGGTGGCGTGTCTCGGGTCGCTCGGGTTCGAGCTCGATCACCCTTTGCTGGATGACCCGGCGCTGCTGGACGGGCTGGAGGAATTCCGCGAGCACCTGGGGGGGCGTCTGACGGTTTCGCTGCTGGCGGGGATCGGATCGGCGGTGGATGTGCACGAGATGGACGCGGGGGTGGTCCGCGAGTCGATCGACGCGCTGCGGGCGTTCGGCTCTTGCGGCAAGGGCGACAATGGGGACGCGGGGGGGGCGGCGGTCTGATCTTGGACCCAGAGCATTCCGGTGCTTTTCGGTCGAAAGAGGCGCGAACGCGGGTGCCCCTTCTCCCCGCAAGGCGGGGAGAGGGAGGGAGGTTTCGGCGGGTTGTGTGGATCGGGCGGGAATCCGACGCTTCGCAGGCTCAGCGTCGGCGTCTGGTTGGTTGAGAAACCCGACCCGGTGGAGCTGGAAGTTGGTCCTGCGAGGAGCTATTAGAAACCCGGCCCGTCGCTCACGCTCCGGGCTCTTTTGCGGGGAGAGAGATGGTTTGATTGGCGGGGTGGCCGGCCTTTCGGACGCGTGACCTATCGGGCGCCTACCTATTCATTGCGGGGAAGGGGTTTGGTGCGTCGAGAACCAGGAGCGGGGGTGCAAGGATGCCCGGTGAGCGGATTGTTCAGGATGAAGCGGCCTATGCGCGGGTCGACGGGGAGCGGTTGGTCTGCTTCGCGGGGTGCAACTATCTGGGGCTGGCGCACGAACCCCGTGTGCGTGAGGCGGTGATCGCCGCTGCCGGTGAATACGGGGTGAGCACCTCGGCATCTCGGGAAACATCGGGCAATACGCCGATTCATGAAGCGCTCGAGGCGGCGGTGGCCGACTTTATTTCGTGCGGTCGAGGTGACGGGCTGTTGCTGCCCGACGGGTACACGGCGAATCTGGCGGCGTTGCAGGGGCTTGAGGAGACGCACAGTTTCGCGGTGGTCGATTCTCGTGCGCACAGGAGCCTGTTCGATGCGGCGCGGCTCGCGGGATTGCCCGTTGTGACGTATCCGCATCGCGACGTGGATGCGCTGGCCGGGCTTTTGGCGGACCTGCGGGGGCGGGCGGCGGTTCTGACGGACGGGGTGTTTGCCGCGGACGGCGCGGTGGCGCCGCTGGTCGGGGTTCTCGGGGTGCTCCGGCCTGGGGATGTGCTGCTGGTCGACGACTGCCACGGTTTTTGCGTTTTGGGCGATGGCGGGCGGGGGACGTGCGATGCGTTGGGGATTCGGCTCGACGGGCGGGTCGTGGTTACGACAACTTTGGCGAAAGGGCTCGGGTGCGGCGGCGGTGTGGTCGTCGGTGAGGGGACGCTGATCGAGCGCATCCGGGCGCGTTCGACGGCGTATATCTGCACGACGCCGACTTCGCCGTTGGTTGCATCGGCCGGACTCGCGGCGATCGGTTTGGTTCGCGACGAGCCGGGGCGGGTGTCGCGTTTGCAGTGGAACGCGGTTCTGCTGGGTGATGCGTGCGGCGTTGACAAGGCCGACGGTCGGGCGACGCCGATCTCGGCGTTTACCCCCCCCACCGGTGTTTCGGGCCCGGCGATGGCGGGCGTGTTGCGTCGGTCTGGTGTGTATGTGCCGTGGGTGCGATATCCGGGTGGGCCGGGGGCGGTGTATTTCCGTGCGAGTGTGACATCGGCGCACACGGCGGAGCAGATCGAACTGCTCGGTGACGCGATCCGGCGGGGCGGGGTGGTCGGATGTCGGGCGTGAATACGGGTGAGGGGATCGCGGAACGGCTGGATGCCGCGGTACGGGTGGCGCTTGAGGCCGGGGAAGTTTTGCTGTCGTATTTCGAAGGGGATGCCGGGGGCGCGGATCTGGGGGTCGATCTGAAGGCGGACGGGACGCCGGTTTCGGATGGTGACCGGGCGGCGGAGAGGCTGATCCGCGAACGGATCGGGTCTTTGTTCAGCGGGGACGGGATTCTTGGCGAGGAGTTCGGCGAGACGGCGGGTGGTTCGGGGTTCCGATGGATCATCGATCCGATCGACGGGACCTTTTCATTTCTTCACGGGGTGCCGCTGTTCACAACGCTCATCGGGGTCGAACGCGTCGGCGGTGATGTTGAAGCGGGTGTGATTTATGCCCCCGCGCTGGGGGAGATGGTGTATGCGCGTCGGGGTGGCAGCGCGTGGCATGTGTCGGGTGGGCGGGCTCCGATCCCGGCGCGGGTTTCGGGAGTCGCTTCGCTGTCCGAGGCGACGGTAGCGACGACATCGCTGGATTACTGGGGCGAGGGGAAGACACCGATCTGGCTTGAGATTCACAATCGGGCGGGTCACACGCGTGGATGGCCGGACGCATATGCGGCGATGCTGATCGCGACGGGTCGGTGCGATGCGTTGGTGGAGCCGGATCTGCGTTGTTGGGATATCGCGCCGTTCGGGCCGATTCTCTCGGAGGCCGGGGGGCGGTCGACGGATTGGGATGGCGTGGAGACGGCGCATGCGAGGGCGGTCGTGGCATCGAACGGTTCGATCCATGATGAGCTGCTCGGTTTGCTTGACGGTTGCTGATGTGCAAGAGACGGGTTGGAAGCCTGTCCCACCGAGAAGAAGGAGATGAAGAGACAGGCTGGAAGCCTGTCCCACGAGAGGGAGGAGAGAGAGAGGAGAATCAGGAGCCCCTCACCCCGGCCCTCTCCCCGCAAGACGGGGAGAGGGAGGAAGTCATTGTTGTGATGAGGCGGGGCGCCGAGAATGGGGAGCGGAGGGAAGCCCTCGCTTCCGCTCGGGCCTCTCTTTGGAGGAAATTGAAGATGATGGAGAGACGGGCTGGAAGCCCGTCCCACGAGGGGAAGGAGAGAAGAGAGAAAGCCCCTCACCCCGGCCCTCTCCCCGCGAGGCGGGGAGAGGGAGGGAGGTTTCGGCACGCATTGGATCGGTCGGAGAATGCGACGCTTTGCAGACTCAGCGTCGGCGTCTGATAGATCAATAAAAGCACGACCCGGCGGAGTTGGAAGTTGGTCCTGCGAGGAGCTATTTGAAACCCGGCCCGTCGCTCACGCTCCGGGCTCTTTTGCGGAAGAGAGTTGGAGAGACGGGCTCGAAGCTCATCCCACGAGAGGGAGGAGGGAGAGGAGAACATGACGGGCGGGTCGGGACTGTCTGGCCTGCGCGGCTATGGGTTTCTGAAGCACGCGAGGCATGCGGTGTAGCCGTGGACAAAGGTGTGGTTTCCGACGGGCCCGATTTCACCCGAGGCGAAGAAGCCGGCGAGGGGGATGCCGAAGCGGAGCGGGTCGATCGATTCACCCGATTTGGCGGCTTCGTGTCCGGCCTCTGCGGGGAGGAATGCCCGCTGGATCGCGACGGTGTCGAGGTTCTGCTTGCCGAAGAAGCGTTCGCCGCGTGCGGCGCATGTGACGAGGATGGCGCCCTCGGGTGGGCCGTGGATTGTCTGTGCGTCGAGGAGGAGGGCGAGGTCTTCCCGGGCTGTGTCGGCGTCGCGGAGGTGGAGGCGGACGGTTCTGCCGGGGGGGATGATGTCCGCGACGGCGACGCCGCCGCTCTGTTCGTCGGCCCCGAGGACGTTGCGGATGAGGTAGTCGCCCCTGCCGAGGTGTTGTTTGTATTCGTCGATCACTCGCCCGATGAAGAGGCCGCCGGCGAGGAGTTTTCTGTCTTTTTCGCTGAGTGTGGCGATCTGGCTTCGCAGGACTTCGAGGGCGGGTCTGCCGGCGAGCTCGAGCAGGAGATTG
The DNA here is from genome assembly GCA_027083355.1 of Phycisphaerales bacterium. Lineage (GTDB taxonomy): Bacteria > Planctomycetota > Phycisphaerae > Phycisphaerales > UBA1924 > UBA1926. The sequence continues at coordinate 12,834 of JALWOY010000172.1, forward strand.
CCGCGGGCCTTCGTGACGACGATGTTCTCGCCGACGGGCCTGCACCCCTGGCTGACGGTGAGGTCGCATCTGATCGGTCCGGAGAGGGCGACGCCGTAGATGCCCTGGTTGTCGGCGTGATCATCGAGAACGATCGTGTTTTGGCCCGGTTTCTCGGCGGCGGAGGCGACACCGCCGAAGAGTGCGGGTGGAGCGGATCGGCTGTTATGCAGTGCTCTGCCGATGGTTGGGATCACGCCGTTGAGTGGGACGCTGAAAGGGTCGGCGACGACGAAGAGTGCGGCGGGGTCGGGCGCGCGCTGCGCGAGGGCTGCGGGGGCGTCTTCCTTGGCGTCCGCGATGGCGTTGAAGTCATCGTTCGTGAGTGGCGTGACGGTGACGCCGGGGAGTCTGGCGGCGAGTGCGGAGACGCCGGCGCGGTTTTCGAATTCGAGGACCCCGCCGAGGACGCCGGCTGCGGTGACGGCGAGGATGCATTTCGCGGAGGTGTTGTCGCGGACGGTTTGGGCGATGGTGCGTGCGTTCTTTGCGAGCGGTCCGCCGATGAAGAGTGTGACGAGATCGGGCCGGGGCCCGATCTGGTCGGTGATCTGGGAAACAACCTGTTCGGCGGCGAAGGCGGGGTGTTCGTAGGCGGACAGCGCCTGCGCGAATGTGATTTTCGTGTGGTCGGGCACTGCGTGACTGTAGACCCACCCGCGGAAGTTCGGGGAGGGAGTTTTTTCACGGATTCGAAGCGGGTGATTGCTTCGTGGGACGGAGGATGTCGATGCGCGAGGGGGTTATCACGCGGACGTGCAGCGCCTTGTCGAACCGGGCTTTTCCGACAACGCCGACGACGCGACCGACTTTGGATTGGAGGTCGAGCGAGGGGACGTCCTTGAGATACCCGATGGTCCGGACCAGCCCGGTCTCGCCGGCGGCGCGGATGCGGTACATCCGCGGGAGGGTTTTGCCGTTGTAGACGGCGCTGGGGACGAGCTTGCCGACGATGTCGTAGCGGCCGGACTGCCATTCGCGGATCTTCTGGCGAGCGATTTTGTCGATGTCTTTGGACTTTTCGAGTGCCGCGTCGAGTTCGAGGCGTGTGTCGCGTGCTGTTTTTCGGAGGCGGAGCCAGTCGAGACGGGATTGGAGCGCGCGGCGCATCGGCTCGGTCTGAGCGTGGGCGAGCGATCGGGAATACTCGGCGATCAGCTCGTCGAGGGAATCTTCGAGCGTTTCACGGCCGGCGGCACGGGCGGCGGCGAGGGTCGATTCGAGTTGATCCCAGCTGAGCCAGTCCTGTTTGGGTTGTTCGGGGTTGGCCTTTTCGGGTTCGGGTTTTTCGGGCTGATTGTCGGCCTGCTGAGACGGCGGGGTGTTCGGCTGATCGGCCTCGGCGGAATCGGTTTGCTCGGCGGGCTGCTGGACGGGCTTCTCGGTTCCGGGGAGGACCATGTCCTGCAGGAGCGAAGTGTCCGGCTCGGGTTGGTCGGTGCCGGGTGATTCAGCATTGGCATCGCTTTGATTCTCCGGAATGCCGGGGGTTTCCGAAGCCGGGTGTTCGTCGGGCTTTGCATCGGGCTGATTGCCCGCCGGGTGGGCGTCGGTGCCGGCGGTGTGGGGCTGCTCGGGCGTTGGGTTCTTTGCGGGTGTCGTTTTTTCGGTCGCGGGCTTTTCGGGGGTGGTTTCGGCCGGTTTCTTCGGCTGGGTTTTCAGGGCGTCGAGGTATGTCTTGATCTCGTCGGGGGTTGCCTTACGCATCGCGGCGAGCTCGACGTAGCCGTACGGCGGGTGCGGCGCGATCGGGGGGCGGGGGGGGGCAGCA
>JALWOY010000173.1 GCA_027083355.1 Phycisphaerales bacterium
CTCGTCGCTCCCCAACTGGGTCCGCCGGCGGGGCCGCGTCGAACGCTGGGTGATCGGAAAACTCCTCATCGACGCGGCACACCGACGAAAAAGAAAGCTCCCAATCGCCGCATGATGCAAAAGGCCCACACGCTCGGGGTTCATTGTCGTCGATTCCGATTGATCCGGAAAAGGCTGCACACATCAGAACGAGCCGTGACGTGTATTACCCCTGTGCCACCGGTTCGATCAGGAACGCCATCGCGAGATTGAGCGCATTGAATGCGGCGTGCATGGCGATGGGGACACCCAGCTTCGCGGTGCGTTCATACGACGCCCCGATGCCGAGCGAGAGGACGAACAGGGAGGCCAGCGCGTACTCGCCGCCCTCGGGGATCGACGGCAGGTGCACGGCCGTGAAGAGCATGCTGGTGAGGACAACCGACATCCAGGGGCCGGGGAAGACGCGGCGCAGGGCGGACTGGAGGAAGACGCGGTAGATCAGCTCCTCGGCGATGGGGACGAGGACGATCAGCACGCCGACGAGGACCCACATCCACGCGTCGCCGCGGTGCTGGGCGATGAGCCGGAGGGTTTCGTGGGCCATGCGGTCCTGCTCGACGGCGCCCATGCCGCGCATGGTCCACAGCCCGATCTGCCCGGCGAGGGCGACGAGGGGGTAGACGACGAGGAAGAGGCCGACACCGATGGGCACGTCCGACCAGCCGGGCTTGGTCCCCCCCTCCGGGGCTTCTCGTGCGACGAACCAGAGCAGCCCGCTCCCGACAACGGCCGCGGTGAGGTTCGCCAGCAGCAACTGGACGGCCTGATCGTGGACGGGGGCGCCCTCGATCAGCCCGAGTTTCTCGGGCGCCGCCGCGCCGAGCCCGAGGGCGAGCCAGGTCGTCGCGGCGGCGAAGAGCCACATGACGAAGGGGACGGGTTTGACGTCTCGTTTGCCGGCGTCGAGCCCGCCGGGGCGGACGGCGTTGAACCGCCAGATGATGATGATCGAGATGATGGTCAGGACGCCGAGGATCCAGCCCTCGTGGCCCGTGATCCACGCGGCGATGTCTTCGACACGGGTATCGCCCACGTCGCCGGGCGGCGCTTGATCCTGAGCCGGGGCGATCGGGGTGCAGACAGCGAGCGTCGCGGCCGCAACAATGGGGGCGATGGAAAAGCACGATCCACCCCCGGTCCTCGCCGAGATTCTTTCGCGGAAGCATGAAGAGGTGGAACGTGCCAAGTCGGAGATCCCTTTTTCGCAGCTCGAGGCGATGGTGGCGCAGGCGGACCCGCCCCGTAACTTTTTTCGGGCGGTGACACGTCGCGGCTCGAACGAAACGGCGGTGATCGCCGAGATCAAGCGTCGGAGCCCGTCGGCGGGGTGGATCCGCCCGGAATACGCGAAGGACGATTTCGACCCCGGGGCGGTCGCGCGGGCCTACGCCGACGCGGGGGCCTCGGCGATCTCCTGCCTGACGGACGAACCCTTCTTCGGGGGCCACCTTTCGTTTATTGATCGGGTCAAGGAGTCGGTCGGGCTGCCCGTGCTGCGGAAGGATTTTCTGATCGATCCGTGGCAGTTGTGGCAGAGCCGGGCGGCCGGGGCGGACGCGGTGCTGCTGATCGCCGAGGCGCTCAACGAGTCGACGCTCGTGGACATGCTGATCCTGGCCCAGCAACTGCGGATGACCGTATTGCTCGAAGTCCACAGCACCGACAACCTGCTGTGGGTGCGCCCGCACGTCGGGTTCCCGCACCCCACATACTGCCTCCTCGGCATCAACAACCGCGATCTGTCCACGATGACAACCGATCTGAACCACACGATGCGGCTGGTCGATCTTGTCGAGGACCGCACGGTGCTCGTCAGTGAATCGGGGATCAGGTCGCCGCACGACCTCGCCCGGCTTCGGAGCGCGGGTGTCCATATCGTGCTCGTCGGCGAGCACCTGATGCGGCACGAACGCCCGGGCGAAGCGCTCGGGACATTGCTGGGCGGGCCGCAACCCTGATCGTCGTGCCCGGTTTGAACCGGGGTTCCGATCTACACTGCGCCGGGCCGGTCGTTGATGAGGAGATCAAGCGATATGCTGACAAACAACAAACTCAAGCCGTTCTTGTTCCTTGCCGTGGTTTTCGCGGTCTCGGCGGTCGTGCCGCCGGCGCGTGGTCAGGACACGTCGGGCAAATCGGTGCTTCTCGCGGCGGTCGACGCCGCCCGGGATCTGCACGCGTTGAGCGCCGACGCGGTGTTGTCGGGCGCGGGCAAGGGGATGTTCCAGGCGTACATCCCGACGGGCAAGGGCAAGATCCGGCTGGTCCGTCAGGACGAGCCTGTGGACGGGCGTTCGTGGTTCACCCGCTTCGACGGCACCTACATCCACAAGAAGGGCGATCCCGAGCAGCAGGTGACGGTGTTGCGGACGCCCGAGCTGCTGGTGTGGGTGGACCACGAAAAGAAATCCGTCGAGGAACGCTCGTACACGGACAAACGCGCACAGGCCGGTTCGATCATCGATCTGTTCGGTGTTCCCGAGTTGACCGCGCCCGAGCCGTTCTCGCGTGAGCTGCGCGAGGCGACCTCGTGGAAGAAGCTCGACCAGGCGCAGGCCGACGGGGTGACGTGCGATGTCGTCGAGATCCGTTACGACATGAGCAAGTCGAGCCGCAAGGCGGGCGGCACGCTGATCCGCACGCCCGCGTCGAAGTGGTATTTCGGCGTCGAGGACCACCTGCCGCGGCGCGTCGAGCGGATCACGGACGAGGGGATGCTGTCGTTCACGATCGTGCTCGATCTGAAGAACGTGAAGGTCAACCCGGAGATCGACCCGGCCTCGCTGGCCATCGAGACGCCCGAGGGCTATTCGCGGACGCAGCACGCCAAGCAGATCTCGGCCGACGAGGTCAACGCGCCGCTCAAGGAAGAGATCGACGCGAGGCGAGCGGCCGAGGCGCCCAAGCCGTTCCCGAAGGACCTGCCCGCACACGGGTTCGAGCTTGTCGACGGCGAGGGCAACGCGGTGTCGCTCGAGAGCCTGAAGGGCAACGTGGCGGTGCTGTATTTCTGGGGGACGTGGTGCGTGCCGTGCAAGACGTTCAGCCCGCTGATCAGCGATCTGGCCGAGCGGTACGAGGGGAAACCGGTCAGGGTGTTCGGGCTGCCGGTGCGTGAGCGGGACGAGCAGGCGGTGCGCGACGTGATGAGCCACTACAAGCACACGCTTCTGCTGAACCCGAAGGGCAAACCCGTGGGGTGCGACGCGACGGCGCGGGCGTACAAGGTGAGGCGGTACCCGACGATCTACGTCATCGGGTTCGACAGCGAGGTGCTGGCGGTGAAGTGGCCGACGAAGGACAAGGAGCCGAAAGAGATCGTCGACGAGGTTGCGGATCTGATCGACGCCTATCTCAAGACGAGGGGCTGACCACGGGATACCATATCGAAACCGAACACGGATCGGGCGGCCGGTCGGTCGCCCGTTTCATTTTTGTGCCCCGTGGCGGGCTGGGCGGATCGGTTCCGGGGCGTTGCGGTCCTACACTCCCGCCCCATGGGCAAGTCACGCGAGATCAAGAACCGGATCAAGGCGGTCAAGAACATCCAGCGCATCACGCGCACGATGCAGATGATCGCCACCAGCAAGTTCGCCAAAGCCCAGCAGGCGGCGACGGCCTCCAAGCCGTACACGCGCGGGTTGTTCGATCTCGTCGCACAACTCGCGTCGGCGGCGGGTGATATCGAGCACCCGCTGCTGACGGCCCACGACCGCTCGGGCCCGGTGCTGACGCTGGTGATCTGCTCGGACCGCGGGCTGTGCGGGCCGTACAACGCGCACATCATCCGCACGGCGCTGGCCAACCTGAAGGATGTCGAGGGCCCGGTCGAGCTGGTGGGCAAGAAGGGCCTCACCCCCCTGCGGTTCAACGGGATCGAGATCGATCAGCACCACACGCAGTTCGGCGACACCCCGCGATACGCCGACGTCGAGGCGCTGGCCGAGCGGTACATGGCGATGTTCGGCGCGGGCGAGGTGTCGGCGGTGCGGATCATCTCGATGAAGTACATCTCGGCGGGCCGGCAGACGCCCGACGTCCTCCGTCTGCTCCCGTTCAGCAGCGACGCGCTCGAAGGTGAACAGACCGGCCCGGTCAGGCCGTACGAGTTCAGCCCCGACGCGGCGGAGCTGCTCGGCTCGCTGCTGCCCGCGGCGGTCAAGGCGGTGCTGTTCCAGGCGTTCAACGACGCGGTGGTTTCCGAGCATGTCGCCCGGATGGTGGCGATGAAGGCGGCGACGGACAACGCCGGCAAGATGGGCAAGACGCTCAAGACCAAGTTCAACCGCGCGCGTCAGGCGCAGATCACGACCGAGCTGACCGAGATCGTCTCGGGCGCCGCCGCGCTGGAGTGAACGGCGCACCGCGGAGCGTCCCGTGGCCGGCCCGAAATCCGGCCCGGCCACCCCGTGATTTGATCTATTTCATCCCGATCCGTTCGAGCAGCGCCACGAGCCGGCGCAGGCGGGCGGTGCGTTTCTCCCCGAGATATTGCTTGTTGTACGCGATGCACGATTTGAGGTCCATCACCAGCGTCCGTCTGCGCGGCGGCGACAGGTGCGGGTAATCCGGGTAGCGCACGCTCGGCGGGAAACGCAGCGGGTACATCATGAACGGGTGCGTCACCACGAGGATGTCCGCGCCCGACTCGGCCCGGTCGATCTCCCGCCCCGGCTTGCCGGGCACGAACCGCAGGTTGTTCTCGCCGTCGCTGATGATCCGGTCGCACCGCCACTTCCGCGTGCCCTCGTGATAGAACACCGCGTCGTGATATTCGAGCCCGAGCTGTGCCGGGTCGATGTCCTTGTACAGGTCGTAGTTGTTCGCCCCGAACGCGGCGATGTGCTTGCCCCCGTGCCAGCAGATCCCGTGGACGGTGCACCGCGCGTGCTCGGCCATCCGCTGCACGTCCTCGCGGAGCCTCGCCAACCCGTCGCGGCCGAGGGCGAGCTGTTCGTAGAGATGGTCGCTGTGCACGCCCACCTCGTGGCCCATCGCGGCGATCTCGCGCGGGATGTCCGATTCCCACACACGGTACGGCGCGGTGTCGGTCAGGAAATACCACGAACTCCGCAGCCCGAGGTCGGCCTCATACCGGGCGATCTCGGCCGCCCGGTCGAGGCGGATATCGACATCGTGGCGGATGCACACGTTGACCAGCCCCGCGTCGCGCTCGTTGCGGGCGTAGTGCTCGACAACGGGCCGGACGCGCACCCGCGCGTCGCGTGCGAGGCGCTCGTACATGTTCACGAACGCCCGCCGCATCCCCGCAGGCGGCCTGATGCGCCTCACGCCGACGCCCCCGTGCCGGCCCCCGCGTCGGGCACGGTGAACAGCACGTCCATGTTGACGGTTAGCCCCATGAACCGCGGCTTCTGCGGCGGGTACAGCCCCGTGGGCCGGACCCATTCGAGCCGCAGCCCGTGCTCGTCGGCCAGCGACCGCAGCCGGCGGGGGGTGAAATAGGTGAACGCCCCGTCGGTTTTCTTCAGCGTGTTGCGGACGAACTTGAGGTTCTGTTTGAAGATGTCCAGACGCCGCCCCACCAGGGCGCCCGTCATGTTGCGCACATAAAACCCCGGCCCCGGCACGTTGATCAGGATCCGCCCGCCCGGCCGCGTCACGCGGACGAGCTCGGGGAAGGCCTTCGACACATTGACCAGCTGCAGCACACCGATGCACAGCACCGTGGCGAACTCGCCGTCGTCGAACGGCAGCTCGCGGATGTCGGCCTGCACCGGCTCGAGGTTGTCCAGCGCCATCTCGTCGCGCTTCTCGACGCAGCACGCGTGCAGGAAGTCGTTGCGGTCGCACGCGACCACGCGGACATCGGGGTTCGCCTCGGCGATCGTGATCGCCCAGTGCCCGGGGCCCGAACCCATGTCGAGCACGGGCCCGTCGATGGTCAGCCCGAGCTCGTCGAGCCGATTCCGGAAGAACGCCCGCCCGAGGCGGTACTTGTCATCAACGTATTCCTCCAGCCCCTGGCCGAAGCGGTGGTGCAGCGGCAGCGCCAGCCGCGGGTTGGGCAGCGGCTCGACCGGGAACGGGAACCGCGGCTCGCCCGCCGGAGCCGCCCGGTCGGCGGGGGGGATGTCGGCGGCGTCGGGCGTGGCGGTCGCCGCGTACGCAGGTGTCGCGGCACGCACTCGCTGACGAAGCCGCGACGCGATGGCCGACGCGGTCTCGCCCTTGCCCACCGGCGGCACCGGCCTGTTGTAAATCGCGATCGAACGCTCGGCGATCTTGAGGTGGTCGTGGTGCGCCGCGGCGTACGCCGGGCCCGCCTCGGCGATCCGCGCCCGACGCTCGACGTCCCCGATCAACCCCCGCAGCACATCGACGAGCGTGTCGCGGTTCGCCGGCACCACCGGGGAACGCTCGCCGTACTGCGCCGCGGCCTCTTCGAGCATCCCCCCGACGACCACCCGGCCCATCGCCATCGCCTCGACCGCCGCCGTCGCGTGGAAATCGCTGCCCAGTTGATCGATCAGGATGTCCGCCCGTCGCACGCGGTGCACCGCCACGTCGTGGCTCACGCCCTCGATCAACTCGAAATCGAACCGCATCCCCTCGGCCTTGAGCCGCTTGACCGCCTCCAGGATCGAATCCGTCCCCTTCACCGCACGGTTCGTCGGCGCGTGCACGATCAGGGGCGACTCCCGCTGCGGCTCGCCCGGCTCCAGCGCCGACAGGTCCACCGCCACCGGCAGCATGTTCAGCCCGAAATCACCCACGAAAAGCCGGCTGTGCTCGCCCCCGGCGATCAGCCCGCTCGCGTGCGACGCGATCGTCTCGAGCATCCCCACCTTGTCGCGGTCCAGACACGCCCGGCACGGCACGCACATCGAGTGCGGGTTGCGGGCGTACGACAACGCCGGGATGCGGAAATCACACCCGACGAGATGGAAGAACACACGCCGCCCCATCCCGCGCAGGATGGGCAGGTCCGCGTACGGCGCGATGCCGTAACTCCGCGGCATCAGCGAGGCGTGGTAGTAAAAGTGGTACACGTCGTAGTCCGCCCCGACGCACTCGGCGACGTACCGGAAAATCTTCGACACCCGCTCCGGCCGCGTACCCTCCTGCAGGTTCAGCGTCAGATCGGCCGGGAAGCCGAACGTTTGCGTGTCGACGGCGTGCAGGTCGGCCTCGTGCCCGAGCGCCCGTTGACCCCGCGAGAGCAGCCAGCCCTGGTTGGCGATGTTGACCGGTGCGTGCAGGATCTTCATGCGGGGGGCCCCGGGAGGGTCACGGATCGACAGTCGTCATGCCCAGCGCGTCGAACGCGCTTCGCAATGCGGCGCGGTCCGACGGGTCGATCGCCGGCCGCCGCGCCGTGAGGGTATCAACAGCGGGCGCATCCGTCCGGGTCTCGATCGCGCCGCCCCCCGCGGCCTCGGCCACGCGCCGGGCCGACGCGCACGGATCGGCGCACAACGAGGCATAATCGAGCGTCACCCACCGCCCGCCGGCCGCCTCGACCCTTGCCCGTTCCTCGGCCAGATCGGCGCGGATGCCCGCGACCTGCCCCGCGACCTGCTCGGTCGGCGTCGGGGCCTCGGCGCACCGCCGCCAGTTCGACGGACGCAGCGACCACCAGTTCCCCTCGCCCCCGGCCCGCTCGCGCCGGCACCGGAGGATCGACCACGCCGTGTCGATCGGGTCTCGCCGGACCTCGACGAAGACCGACCGCTCGTGGACGCGGGCGAGCAGCAACGCGTTCAGCCCGCAGATGACATTGCGGAGCATCAGCGGGCGGTCGGCCACACCGATCATCGCGTGCAGGGTTGCCCGCAGCCCGTCGGTGTCGACCGCGTCGCGCTGCGCATCGCCCAGCCGGTGCGACCCGTCGGGTGTCTCGTCGAGCCGGAGCCAACGCGTCCAGAACATCCCGAATTCGTGGTCCCCGGTCAGTCCCCGCGTCCGGCCGATGTCGAACTCCGGCCCGCCCGAATCGGGCGCGTGCACGCGCAGCGTCTCGGCCAGCATCATCCCCACAACCGGGTTGGTCGGGAACCGGGCCGCGACATTCGTCACATACCCCAGATCAAGGGTGCGACGCAGCACCGTCGCGGCGAGCGTCGTGCCCGACCTCGGCGTGCCGACCACCCACACGATCGGGCGTTCCGCCGGCGGCATGCCCGGCGGGGGGATCTTGGGCGTCAAACCCTCCACCCGACGCCCGAGGTCGGCGAGGAATCGGTCGAGGATGCCGCGGTCGAATCGGCTCATGGCGTGCCCCCGAGCAAGTCATAGGGGGCGACGAACCACCCCGGAAAGGCCCGGGCGAGCGATTCCGGCGTCTCACCGGCGATCTTCCCGCCGGTGCCCAGCCGGGTGAGGTAGGCATACGGGCGGTCCGCCGCGCCGAAGCCGGCCTTGAAATGGTGCAGGGAGCGGTTCGCGGGGGGGGTCCCGCCCCAGTTCCAGGTGGTCCGCCCCGCGTCGATCGCGTCGAGCATCGCGCGCACAATCAGGGCCGTATTGGGCTGCCGCGACCGTTCCTCGGCGAGGACGGCGGGGACGAAATACTCGACCACCCGCCCGGAGGTGAGCGTCAGCAGCGCCGCGACGGGTCGGCCGTTGTCGCGGGCGACATAGAGCGCGCGCATGTCCCGCGGCATGTCCCGCAGCGCGGCCAGGTGCGTCGCGGGCTTGGGCGTCGCGCCGATCGCGTGCATGTTCGCGGCGTGCACCTCCGCGAGAAAAGCCCACGCCTCGTCGGCGGCCGGGCCGTCGGCCTCGTCGGCGATGTCGAACCCCTGCCGGAGCGCCTTGCGGGCGAGGTTGCGGGTCTTCTGCGAGAACACATCCATCAGCAGCCGGTCGAGGGCGTCGTCGCCGGGGGGCGGGAGCGGCGTGACCTGCGCCACCCGATCGAGGGTGCCGTGCGGGCCGAAGGCGCGGATGACTGCCTCATGCCAGCTCGGGGTGTCGAGCGGCGAGAGGACGAGCGTGCCCGACAAGGCGGCGTCGGCCCGGCGGGCGAAGGCGCCGGCGAGGGCCGCCGCGACGCGGTCGGCCTCGGCCGGTTCGAGTTCGGGTTCGACGCGGGGCGAGCCGTGGCTGCCGAACCAGGGGAGGGCGTTGAGCACGCACCCCAGTTCGGGGTGTTCACGTTCGAGGTAGGCCATCACGCCGACGACCCGCCCGGTTTTTCGGTCGGCGGCGGTCAGTGTGACGCATCGGCCGCCGGTGATCTGTTCGAGGGCGGCGTGGTAGTGGGGCGAGGCGTAGACCTGCGCGGCCGGGTCCCGGGCGATGAGGCGTTCGATGGCCGGCCGGTCGGGCCCGCGGTATTCGGCGATCACCACCCCTGAATCGGTTGAGGATTCGGGGGGTGTCATGGGATGTCCTGCTGGGCGAGCGCGTCGGCGAGGCCGGCGGCGATCGTGTCGAGGTCGGCGTCGGTCAGGCCGGGGTGCATCGGGAGGGTCAGGCACGACCGCCGGGCGCGCCATGAGGCGGGGCGGTCGCCGGGCTGCGTGCCGCAGAGCCGGGCGTAGATCGGCTCGGCGTGGACGGCGTAGGTGCCGATGGTCGATTCGATGCCGAGCGCGGCGAGGCGGCGGATCACCGCGTCGCGGTCGGCCCGGTCGGGCAGCCGGACGACGTAACTCTGGTAGAGGTGCCGGCCCCACGGCGGGTCGGCGGGGAGGCGGACGCCCGCGGCCTCGGCGAGCGGGGCGAGGCGATCGGAGAGCGCCAGCGAGCGCTCCCGCCGGGCGGCGAGGATGTCGTCGAGGCGTTCGAGCTGGACAAGCCCGATGGCGGCCTGGATGTCGCTGAGGCGGTAGTTGAAGCCGGCGTGTTCGAATCGGAACCTGTTTTCCACACGCACGCCGCCGTGGGCGCGGAGGGTGCGGCACGTTTCGGCGAGGGTGTCGTCGTTGGTGGTGAGGGCGCCGCCCTCGCCGGTGGTGATGACCTTGCGTGCATGGAAACTGAAGCAGGTGATGTCGGAGTGGGCGTTGGCGCCGATGAGCGAGCCGCGGCATTCGCCGCCGATCGCGGTGGCGGCGTCGTCGATCGTGCGGAGATTGTGCGCGCGGGCGATGGCGGCGATGGCGGCGTGGTCGGCGGGCGAGCCGAGGGGGTCGACGACGATGACCGCTTTCGTGCGCGGGGTGATCCGTCGTTCGAGGTCGGCGGGGTCCATCGCATAGGTGTCCGGGTCGATATCGACGGGGACGACGGCCGCGCCCTGCTGGATGACGGCGTTGGCGGTGGCGGGGAAGGTGAAGTCGGCGACGGCGACCTCGTCGCCCGGGCCGACGCCGAGCGCCGCCAGCGCCAGGTGCAGGGCGGTGGTGCACGAACTTGTCGCGACGGCGTGCCGGGCGGCGCACCGTTGTTCGATCGCCCGCTCGAACGCCCGGGCGCGCGGGCCCTGGGCGAGGTGCCCACTTTCGAAGACCTCGCGGACGGCTTCGAGCTCCTCGGGCCCGGTGACGGGGCGTGTCAGGCGGATCTTCGGTCCGTTCAGCGGTACCACGCGACGGTCTCCTCGAGCCCCCGGCGGAGGGGGGTCGTCGGCTCGAACCCGGTGAGCGCGCGGAGGGCCGAGATGCCGGCGAGGTGGCGGCGGACATCGCCGATCCTCGGCTCGACGTGGCGGACCTCGTGGTCGGGCCGGCCCAGCACGTCCAACAGTGTGCGCACGAGTTCGTTGATGCTCGTCTCGCGGCCCGACCCGACGTTGAGCACCCGGCCCCGGGCGTCCGGGTGCAGGGCGATGTCGATGGCGGCCTCGGCGGTGTCGCGGGCGAAGATGAAATCTCGCGTCTGCTCGCCGTCGCCGTGGATCTCGACGGGCTGGCCGGCGAGGACGCGGCGGATGACGACGGGGATGATGCCGGCGTAGGCGCGGTCGTTCTGGCGCGGGCCGAAGTTGTTGAAGGGGCGGACGATGCGGGCGTCGACGCCGAAGGTTTCGATGTAGGAGGCGACGAGGTGGTCGGCGGCGGCCTTGCTGGCGGCGTAGGGGGTGCGGGGCAGGAGGGGGTGGTGCTCGTCCATCGGGACGGTTTGGGCGGTGCCGTAGACCTCCGAGGAGGAGAACGCGACGAGGGAGGGGACGGCGCCCTCGCGGGCGAGTTCGCACGCGGCGGCGGCGATGGCGGTGTTGTGCTCCATGCAGAAGCGGGGCTGTTCGAGGCTGACGGGCAGGGGGATGACGGCGAGGCTGAAGAGGATGTCGGGTTTCTCGTCGCGGACGAGGCGGCGCATCGCGTCGAGATCCGAGGCGTCCTGCTCGACGAAGCAGAAGCGGTCGGGGCAGGATTCGGCGTCGCGGAGGTTCTCGCGTCGTCCCAGGTAGAGGTTGTCGACGGCGACGACGCGCTCGGCGCCGGCGTCGAGGCAGGCGTCGCAGAGGTGGCTGCCGATGAAGCCCGCGCCGCCGGTGACGATGATGCGTCGGCCTTCCAGCCGGCCGGGCCGGGGCGTGGCGGTGTTCATCGGATGAAGTTCCGTTGCTTCAGATCGTCGGGGAGCGGTGTGATCTTCGCGGGGACGCCGACGGCGAGGTGCCACGCGGGGACGTCTTTGGTGACGACGGCGCCGGCACCGACCATGGCGCCCTCGCCGATGGTGACGCCGGGCATGATGACGGCGTTGGCGCCGACGGAGACGCCGTTTTCGAGGCGAGCCGGTTCGAGCGGGGCGTTCTCGACGCGGATGGGGTAACGGTCGTTGGTGATGGTGGCGGAGGGCCCGAGGAAGACGTGGTCGCCGAGGACGGTGCCTGTGGGGATGTAGACGCAGGACTGGAGGCTGACGTGCGAGCCGATGGTGCAGTCGTTGTCGATGACGGTGTTGGTGCCGATGAGGACGTGGTCGCCGATGGTGGTGTTCTCGCGGACGAGGACGTGGTGGCCCGTGCGGACGTGGTGGCCGATGCGGACGCCGCCGTAGAGGACGGCGTTGGAACGGATGATGGCGTTCTCGGCGATGGTGGTGCCTTCGTAGTCGGCGTGTTCGAGGTTGAGGTCGACCTGGCGGAGTTCGAGCAACCGGCCGGTGGGGGGGAAGCCGAGCTGGACGTTGTCGAGGATGATCGAATCGCGCCCGATGCTGTTTCGGCCGTATGAACGGACGGTGTGGTGGGCCCGGACGTTTTCTCCGATGTGGACGAACACGCGATTCTCCCGTGGGGTGTTCGAACGATGCGAATGGGGATGATAGCGGACGGCGCCGGATGCGTGCCGGCGGCGGTGTAGGATGGTCATTGCCCCGCACGCGACACCCCGGGTTCTCATGCCGACCGACCGACCGCGCATCCTGCACCTGACGATGGAACACGGTGCCGACGACGCGCGGGTGTACGGGAAAGAGGTGCTGTCGCTGCTCGAAAAATACGGCGAGATCCACCTGGCGTGCCCGCCGGCGTCGGACGCGTCGTGGCGGCCCGCGGCGGGGGTGGTGTGGCACGAGCTGCCGTGGTACCGGGGGCCCTCGTCGTGGCCCTCGTGCTGGCGTGCGGCGACGCGGGTGGTGCGGTCGATCCCCGGGCCGCGGATCGTGCACACACACGAGCCGGAGTCGGCGGTCGCGGCGCGGCTGTTCGGCTGGTGCGACCCGTCGCGGCTGATCTACGACGCGCACGAGTATTACCCGGCGCTGCGGAGCAGCCACCGGGGGGCGCTGCGTGGTTGGCTGCTGCGGCGGGTGTTCTCGATGATGGACTCGTCGTCGGCGCGGTCTGCGGGGTGCGTGATCGCGGTGGACGAGGATCTCGCGGCGCACTACGCCCGGCGCGGGGTGGAGGCGGCGGTGGTGTCCAACGCGTGCGGGATGATCCCGGCGTCGGCGCTGCGGGCGGATCGCGACGGCGGGCGGGTGGTCTACGCCGGCGGGCTGAGCCGGGCGAGGGGTATCGACGTCTTGCTCGACGCGGCGCGACGGCTGATCGGGGCGGGGGTCGACATCAGGCTGGATCTCGCGGGGGCGGTGATCGACCCGGCGATCGGCGAGGCGATCGCATCGGCGGCGGCGGAGTTCCCCGATCGCGTCCGGCATCTGGGGGTGTTGCGGCACGACGAGGTGCTGTCGCTGTTGGGGGAGACGTCGATCGGGGTGATCCCGTTCCGGCGGGTGCCGTTTTATACGGGGCGGCCGGTCAAGCTGCTGGAGTACGCGATGACGGGCAACTCGGTGGTGGCGACGGACCAGGGGCCGAAGGCGGATTTCGTGCGCGCGCACGGGTGCGGCGCGGTGGTGCCGCCGGGGGACGCGGGGGCGCTCGCCGAGGCCCTGGCCGAGCGGATCGGTGATCCGGCGTTGGCGCGTGCGGAGGGGGATCGGGCGCGGTCGGCGGCGGTGTCGCTTTGCTGGGAGGTTGTGGACCAGCCCGTGCTGCTGTCGGTCTACGAGCGGTTGCTGGCCATACCGTGACGCGGCATGTGCGGTATCGGCGGCATCCTGGGCGGGGCATGGGCGCAGCGATCGGGCGACGCCCCGGCGGCGATGTCGCGGCGGCTGTCGCACCGCGGGCCGGACGGGGACGGGATGCTGTGGCTCACGCGGGGCGGTGTCTCGGCGGCGCGGCCGGCGGTGGGGTCTGTCGAGGGCGTGCTGGTGCACCGGCGTCTGGCGATCCTGGACCCGTCGGAGGCGGGCCGGCAGCCGATGTCGACGCCGGACGGGCGGTATCACATCGTCTACAACGGGGAGATCTACAACTACGTCGAGCTTCGGGAGGAGTTGGAGGCGGGGGGGATGCGGTTCTCGTCCGGGTGTGATACGGAGGTGCTGCTGGCGGCGTGGGCACGGTGGGGGGAGGCGTGCCTGGGCCGGCTCGTGGGGATGTTCGCGTTCGCGGTGCACGACGCGGAGACGGGCGAGACGACGCTGGCACGCGATCTCTTCGGGATCAAGCCGCTGTTTTATTCGACGGCGGGGCCGGGGTTTGCGTTCGCGTCGGAGATCAAGGCGCTGCTCACGGTGCCCGGTATCGGGCGCGGGGCGGACGCGCAGGCGGTGTACGACTATCTGGTCTGGAACATGACCGGGCACGACGGGCGGTCGTTCTTTGCCGACATCCGCCGGCTCCGGCCCGGGTTCCTCGTGCGGGTCGGGCGTGACGGGTCGGTGGTCGAGGGCCCCCGGCGGTGGGGGGCGATCGGGCTGGGCGGGGCCGAGCGGTTGCCGTTCGAGGAAGCGGCCGAGCGGGTGCGCGGCGAGTTTCTGGACAACCTCCGGCTGCATCTGCGGAGCGATGTGGATGTGGGGTGTGCGCTCAGCGGGGGGGTGGATTCGTCGGCGGTCGTGTCGGGGCTGCGGACGGTGGCGGGCGAGGATCTGAAGATCCGGTGTTTCAGCCACATCGCGGAGGATGACCCGGCGATCAACGAGGAGCGGTGGG
>JALWOY010000174.1 GCA_027083355.1 Phycisphaerales bacterium
AGCCGCCGACAGCCCAACGAATCGGCAGCGGGCAGCATCGCCCAGCCCGCAATCCTCGACAATGCAAAGAAAATCCGCTCGCTCAGGATGAAAATCCGCTATGATGGGGGTAGTTCAGAGGTTTCAAGACATTGTCCAGCAATGCCACGCCCAGGATCTCCAGCGATGTATCGAACAAGTCGATCTGCGTGCCCGACTCAAAGCTCGCACCGGTGATTTATGTGGGCAACGGCAAATCGAAGTTGACGTAGCTACCCGCGGGCAAAATCACATTGAATGATCCGCCGCCGCTGTTGTCGGGAACAACGTTCGGATTCCAGTTGGCCGGCTCTGACCAAGCCCCCCCGGAGGCCCAACGTACACAGATTGGGCAAATGTCACACCCGTGACAAGAAAAGCCGCGATGAACATAGCGATCGTGATCACGGGTGACATGCCGAAGTACGAACCGGGTTCGATCGTGTTCATCCCATGCCTGGCGCGGTTCATTCTTTGTGTCATTTTACTTCCCCTTTTCCGTCAAGGAATGAATACCTCAAGACAACGACCCAGCAAGACCGTTGAACGCCAAGCGTCCATTCCCTGGCCATCGGGGTTGCCTCCATAGACAACAACGAAGAACGGGCCGACGCGCGGAAATGATTTTCAGAAAAAAACGGAGCGAGGCTCTGAATCAGCCTGCCTTTGGCGATTCAGTAGCCTCGCCCCCGAGTGGTCTACCTGGTCGGCTCGGGCACGCCGCATCGGTGGTCAGGGGCAACCCGCAACGAACGCGTTGGCGAACAGGCCGATATCGGTCAGGTCGAAGAACCCATCGTCGTTGAGGTCCGCGATGTGATTCATCGCCAGGAAGCCGGAGGTGAAAGCGGCGATGTCGCCGAGGTCGAGCACGCCGAAGGGCAGGGCGAGGTCGGCCGGGTTGCAGGGGACGGATGATTCCGCGACGAGCGTGGGCGATGTGGCGCCGGTGAACCCTGTGCCGAAGGTCCCGACATACGAACTGGCCTGGTCGATCACCTGCATTGCCGAGGCCGGGCCGTTGAAGTTGAAGACCATGATCGAGTCGGCATCGACATCGAAATCCCCGCGTTGGAAGGGGACCGATGTGCCGCTGTACCGCGCGCTGTTCGAGATCCGGAGACTGTCGATCAGACCCAGCATGCTCGATCGGAAACTTATCCGATCCATTGCACCGATGACTGTTCGGCCATCGTAGTCCGGAATATCGCCCGTTTCTTCGGCGGAATCAACGAGTTCACCGTCGACGTAGTAACGAAGTTCTGAGCCGTCGTACACAAGCGCGATGTGGTGCCACACACCCGGATCGATTGAAGCATGGACGAGTGTCAACAAATCACCGAACACGAAACCGGTATCTGTATTCAATGACTTGTCTTCTGCCCCATCCTGCCACTCGTTGTAGACCCCCCCGTCCGTGTCCATCTTCACCACGGCCTCGATGGTCAAGGCCGTGCCGATGATGGAAGACCCATCGATCAGGATGGTGTCCGTCGTCTCGTCGAGCAGGAGCGAACCGGCGTTCACGCTTGCCGCGGCAAGGACGAGAGGTGCGAACATGGCTGAATTGTTCCGGGTGTTCATTTTCGTTTCCTTTCGAAGAAGCACCGCGATCAGAGCGGAACAATGCCAGAAGCCCCGTGCTCTCCGATCGCTTCAGGAGACAACGACCCAGCAAGACCGTCGAACGCCATGCGTTCAGACCCCGGTCATCGGGGTTGCCTCCATAATCAACAACGAAGAACGAGCCGACGCGCGGAAATGGTTTTTCAGAAAAAATGGAGCGTGGCTCTGAATCTGTCTGCCATTGGCGATTCAGCCGCCTCGCCCCCGAGTGGTCTACCGGGTCGGCTCGGGCACGCCGCATCGGCGGTCAGGGGCAACCCGACAAGAATGCGTTCACAAACAGGCTGATATCCGTCAAGTCGAAGAACCCATCGCCGTTGAGGTCCGAGATGGAATTCATTCCCAAAAAATTGATGCTGAAAGTTGCGGCGTCGTTGAGGTCGAGCACGCCGAAGGGCAGGGCGAGGTCGGCCGGGTTGCAGGGGGCGGACGATTCCGCGACGAGCGTGGGCGATGTGGCGCCGGTGAACCCGGTGCCGAAGGTCCCGATATACGAACTGGCCAGGTCGATCACTTGCGTGGCCGAGGCCGGGCCGTTGAAGTTGAAGACCATGATCGAGTCGGCGTCGACATGGAAATCCCCGCGGTGGGGGGGGAACGATGTCCCGGTGTATCGCACGCTGTCCGAGATTCGGAGGCTGTCGATCAGACCCAGCATGCTCGCTCGGAATGTGTCAGGGGGTGTGACTGACCGATCGATTGCACCGATGACTGTTCGGCCGGGGTAGTCCGGGACATCACCCGTTTCTTTGGCGGCTTCCATGAGTTCACCGTCGACGTAGTATCGAAGTTCTGATCCGTCGTACACGAGCGCGATGTGGTTCCACACACCCGGATCGATTGAGGCATGGACGTTCGTCAACAAGTCACCGAACACGAAACCAGAATCTGTCTTCAGCGACTTGTCTTCTTCTGAATCCTGCCACTCATTGTAGACCGACCCGTCCGTGTCCATCTTCACCACGGCCTCGATGGTCAAGGCCGTGCCGATGATGGAAGACCCATCGATCAAGACGGTGTCCGTGGTCTCGTCGAGCAGGAGCGAGCCGGCGTTCACGCTTGCCGCGGCAAGGAGGAGAGGTGCGAACATGGCTGATTTGTTCCGGATGTTCATTTTCGTTTCCTTTCGAAGAAACACCGCGATCAGATCGGGACGATGCCAGAAGCCCCGTGCTCTCCGATCGCTTCAGAAGACAACGACCCAGCAAGACCGTTGAACGCCATGCGTCCAGCCCCCGGCCATCGGAGTTGCCTCCATAGACAACAACGAAGAAAGGGCCGAAGCGCGGAAATGATTTTCTAGAAAAAATGGAGCGAGGCTCAGAATCCGCCTGCCGTTGGCGATTCAGTCACCCCGCGATCGCTCGAGCCAACGGTCTGCCTCGGCTTCGGACCCCTTTTCCGTGAACCCCTCGGCGAGTACCCTCGCGGCGGTCCTGGAAAGCTTTGTCCGAGAAAGTTGGGTCGCGATCTCGTACGCCCGTACCAGTTCCGCGACGGCCTCGTCCCACCGCCCCGCGGCACGGTAGTATTTTCCGAGGCTGATCCGGAGCGCCGCCTCACGTCCGTCGACCCGCTCGTGATAGACCCGGTCGACCCGAGCCCGGAGATCCTCATAATATGGTGCAGCGGGTTCGATGCCCCGCCCATGCATGATGCAGCCCGCGAGGTGATTCAGCGTGCTCAACGCAAGCGGGGCATCCGGCCCTTGAACGCGGTCGATCGCGGATAGCGCGGCCCGGTTCATGGATTCGCCGCGTTCGTATTGCTCATCAACGTACAGCAGCCGCCCGAGGTTTGAGCGGGTCTCGATGACCCCGATATCCTCATCGTCACGGCCGTTTTCCAGCATAATGCCGAGCACGCGCTCGAGGGTCGCGATGCCTTCGTCGCGGCGTCCGGAGGAAAAAAGGACCTGCCCGATATTCGCCTGCGTATCGAGTGTCAGCCCGTGATCCGGGCCATAGACGCGCTCCCTGATCTCGAAGACCTGCCGGAGTTTTTCGAGCGCTTCATCGTGACGCCCTCCGCGCCAGCTCAGTTCCGCCGAGACGGAAAGGGCGGCGAGTCTTTTCGGGTGCGCTTCGTGGTAGACCTCGGCGCTGAGATCGATGAACTCGGTCAATAAGTCCGCCGCCTCCGCGTAATGCTCGGACCTCATCCTGCTGAATGCCGTCTCCCTGATGACATCCAGGCCTCGCGGGGTCTTTTCCAGACCCTCGGATCGGACACGGCTCATCGCCCGGTCGAGGAGCGTCGATGACGATTCGAAATCCCCTCGAGCTGCTTTGATCTTGCTCAGCTGAACAAGACAGTCGATCACGGATTCGTGCCCCGGGCCCGCGGCCTTTTCGAGGCTCGGCAGCGTCTCGGAGAATATCTTCTCCGCTTCATCCAGGTCACCACACGCGGCATAGGCCGCCCCGAGCCTGGTCCGGGATGCGAGCGTCTTGATGTGGCGGGCCCCGTACGAAGATTGATAGAGATCGAAAGCACGCCGCAACTCCGGGAGCGCACGCTCCGGTTGATCCAGTGCGGCGTATGTCGTGCCGATGGTCGACCGCAACTCCGCCTCGACTTTCGGGCTGTCCGAATAGATCGTCCCCAGCCTTCTCGACGCCTCGTCGAGGTAGTCCACGACGGACACTTCGAGGTGTGCATCCGGCCCGAGCACGGATTCGGCGGGGTTCGGCGCCCCGAGCAGATCGTTCCAGAACGAGTTGACTTCTCGCAGAGTTGCGGCCTCGGCCGCACGCTGCACAGCCATCCAGACAGCGGTCGATGTGCCGACCAGCAGCGCGAGAGCCGCGACGATGCCGAAGGCCACCGGCGCCCGGTGCCGACGGATGAACTTTCCGAGGCGATAACCGACCGCCGGCGGTCGGGCCGTGATCGGCTCATCACGCAGGTATCTCCCGAGATCATCGGCGAACTCGGATACCGAGCCGTAGCGCTGCTCTTTCTCTTTCGCCATCGCTTTCGCGACGACCTTCGACAGATCCCCTCGAAGGCGTGTGTCGATTCGTTCGATCGGGGGTGGTTCGGTCTCCTGGATTGTCCGCAGGGCGTCATGGATCGATTCGTTCTCGAAACGAAACGGAAGACGACCGGCCAACAGTTCGTAGGCGATCACGCCCAGGGCGTAGAGATCCGATCGCGTGTCGATCTCTTCGGGGAGACCGGAAGCCTGCTCCGGGCTCATGTACGGCAGGGTGCCGAGCAACTGGCCGTGGGTTGTGTGCATCGTCGCGTGCTCGAGATCGGGATCGAGCAGCCGGGCGATCCCGAAGTCGACCACCTTGGCTCGGCTGTCGCTGTCGATCAGAATATTGCGGGGCTTCAGGTCCCGGTGGATCACCCCGCGCCGATGCGCGTGCGCGATGGCGTTGCAGAGTTCGATCACCAGATGGACTCGATCCGGCACCGAGAGACGTGAGATCGTCATATATTCCTGAAGCGTGGGTCCGTCCACGAACTCCATAGAGAGGAACGGCAAAGTGCCGAACTCGGTTTCGAAAGAACCGGCCTCGTAGACCCTGGCGATCCCGGGGTGCTCAAGCCGGGCGAGCACGCGTGATTCCTGTTCGAGGCGTTGCCGGAGCATCGCCGGGAAAAGGCCCGGCCTGAGCACTTTCAGCGCGACGATCCGCTCCGGGTTGGATTGCCGGGCCCGGTACACCGTGCCCATCCCGCCCTCGGCGATCAGTCCGAGCACCGTGTACTGCCCGATCTGTTCGGGCATCACGCATTGTGCGACGTTCTGGTCGCCGAGGCGATCCCGGAATGGAACGAGATCGTCCCACGCTTCTGTGCAGGATCCGGTGTCGAGCAGCCGCTCGACGGATTGTTTGAGCTCGGCATCTTCGGAGCACTCGGCGTCCAGGATCGCCCGGCGGTCATCGGCACCAAGATCGACGATCCGCAAATAGAGCGATTTGATCCGCCAGTAGCGGTTGTCGCGCATGGGATCGGGGCCGTTCATGAGGCTTCGTTCCCGGCTTCATCGGGCCGTGGGGGATGACCCCGACCGAGCTCGCACCGCAGCCAAGAGCGTGCAAACGCCCATTCGCTGCGCACGGTCCGTGTTGACACATCCAGGACATGAGCGATTATGGATTCATCGGCGTCCGCGAAGATGCGCATCTCCACAACCCGCCCCGCTCTCGGATCGACGGCGATGAGCCGATCGATCGCATCGTTCAGTTCGAGAAAGTCCAACTCACGGTTGTCCGTGACGGCATGATGATCCACGAGCGTGATCCGGTAAGCGTTCCCGCCCCGTTTCGCGGCGGCGCGATACCGATGCAGATCGATCAGGATCTGTCTCATCGCGCCGGCCGCGACAGCAAGGAAATGCTCCCGATCCGTGATCGTGAGGTCCGGACTCTTTGTAAGCTTTAGATATACCTCGTGCACCAAGGCCGTGGCCTGAATCCGGGCCGGGTCTTTGTCGAGACGATCGACATAACTCGACGCCAACCGGCGGAGTTCTGTGTAGACCGTGCGCGTGAGAAGCGCATCCACATCGCTTGCGCTCTTGTCCCGGTTCTGGTCGGTTGTTTGATCTTCTTTCACCCGAATCCTCCAACCCTCCGCCATGATACCCGATTTTCATTCTGATCGGGCAGACATTCTGCGTGTATGCCCGCCGCAAGGGCTGGGCTGTTGGCGGAGGGTGTTTGGGTGTCGGCGGAGCATTCGTCTTGCCGTTCGATCGGGCGTTCAGCCGGTCGATGGTTTGGGCGGCTCCCGTCCTGTGACCCGCGTACCCACCGCCGACCGGGTGTGCGCATTGTTTGAGCCTGTACACGATCACCACCGAGTAGAAACCGATTCCTCTGCGGGCGAGTCCGCGGCACCGACCGATTGGGCGGATTGCCAAATAGCCGGAGGGCCAGGGGTCAAATGGCCGTGGTGACAGAGAGCCGGATCGCAAATGGCCAGGTGGTCATATGCTTGAACTATCTGGCTCTTTGGATCTTTGGCCACCTGCTCATCTGGCCATCTGCCTCCGTGGCCCTCCGTGGTCCTCGGTGGTGAAACAACAATCCGCCCTAACCCGGTCTCTCCTCTCCGCGGCTCTCGGTGTTCTCCGCGGTGAGATCCGGCCCGTGTCGTGGAGCTCTTTTGCCCGGTTGCCTGCCCAAAACGAACCCCGCTGGGCACCCGATTCGGTGGGGCTGGATGTGTCTCCCCCCGGTATCGGCTGCCCGTTTGCGTCCGACCGCTTTATTCGCCCATCAGCCCGGTTCACGGTCTTCGTGAAGGCATGAAACATTATCGTGAAGGGCACAAACTTCTTCGCCAATGGCTTCACGGCGATCGTGAAGGGCACAAACATCGCCGTGCATGCCTTCACGACATCCATGTACGGCTCAAACTTCATCGTGAAAGGCTTCACGACGACCGTGCACGGCCCGGACCCGGCCGTAAAACCCCCAAACCTCGACCCGCATGGCGTTAAGACCGCCGATGAGCACGCCCGGGGAGCCGGTCGGTCGTGCCCGGCCCTGCCCCCCGCCCCTCCCGGTGGGAAAGCGACCGGTGCCCGCGACAGAAAACATGCGAATCTCCCGGGAACCGTCTCAGATCCCGCAGGCCGCGCCGCCGTTCTTTTCGATGTACCGCTGGTGATACTCCTCGGCCCGGTAGAACGGCATCGCCGGCACGATCTGTGTCGCGATGTCGCGGTCCTTCTTGAGCGCTTCGACCTTCCGCTCGGCGGCCTCACGCTGGGCCTCGTCGAAATAGAAAATCGCCGAGCGGTACTGCTTGCCGATGTCCGGGCCCTGCCGGTCGCGCTGGGTCGGGTCGTGGCAGGCGAAGAAAGCGTCGAGCAACCGGTCGTACGTGATCACGGCGGGGTCAAACTCCACGCGCACCACCTCGGCGTGGCCCGTGTCGCCCGAACACACCTGCTCGTAGGTCGGGTTCTCGACCGTGCCGCCGGCGTACCCGACTTCGGTGTCGGTCACGCCCTCGACCTGACGGAAGGCGTGCTCGACGCTCCAGAAACAGCCCGCTCCGAACATCGCCTCGCTCATCGCCGCTCCTTCTCTGTTCCGTCCGGGTCTTCGATCAGGCGACCGTCGCGCCACGCCGGGAATTGTTGCCGCCACGACCGCACAGCGTCGGGGTCGATGTCGGCCGACAGGACGGTTTCTTCGTCGCCCAGTTCGCCCAGAATCTCGCCCTTGGGCCCGACGACGATCGACCCGCCGGCGTAGTGCAGGTGCGGGTCGTCCCCGGTCCGGTTGACCGCCAGCACAAACGCCTGATTCTCGATCGCGCGTGCGATGAGCAGGGCCCGCCAGTGGTCCTGCCTCGCATGCGGGAAGTTCGCCCCGATGGCGAACGCCTCGGCCCCGCGGAGCAGGCCGATCCGGAACAGTTCCGGGAATCGGACGTCGTAACAGATCGCGGGGCAGACGGTCAACTGCTCGTCATTCGGCCCTGCCCAGTTGTAGGTGATCACCTCGGACCCGCCGCGGAATGCCTCGGGCTCGCGGCCGAAGGAGAAGGGGTGGATTTTCGAGTATTCGGCGAGCAACCGGCCCTCGGGTGAGAAGACGGGGGCGCGGTTGGTGGCTTTTTTTTCGCCCGGTTCGAGGACGGTTCGGCCGCCCTGGACGGTGCAGCGGCACCGGGCGGCGAGATCTTCGAGAAACGCCAGTGTTTCGCCCTTGCCGTCGTGCGTGGTGTGGGTGTTGAGGCTGAAACCGGAGTCGAACATCTCGGGTAGAACAAGAAGATCGCCCGGGTTGATCGGGGTGGGTTGAACGAGCCGATCAACTTTCGTGAAATTCTCGTGACGGTCTTCCCAGACGATGTTCATCTGTACAAGATGCACCCGCATGGGCGAACCGTAGGCCGGGGTGGGGCGTCAAAGCCTGTGTGTCAGGCCAGTGCCCGGCGCCGGGTTGCTTGTCGGGCCGCCCGACGGATCGGGGGCACCGGTCGGCAATGGGCCGGGGGTTTTCGCGTTCGGCAGAAGGGGCTTGTGGTGATCATGACGCAGGGCAGGGAGAGCACACCCATCGCGGACCGCCGGCTGATCCTCGCGAGCCGATCGCCGCGTCGCCGGGCGCTGCTTTCGCGGGCGGGGATCGCCCACGAGGTGCGTGTGGCGTCAGATGTCGATGATTCCGACCTGCACCCGGGCGGCACACCGGCGGAGAACTGGGTCGCGTCGCTCGCGTATCTCAAGGCCAGGGCGGTGGCGGACTCGCTCGACCCGGACGAGCCCGCGGTCGTGCTCGGGGCGGACACCGTCTGCGTGCTCGACGGCGAGATCATCGGCCAGCCGACCGACCGGGAGGACGCGCGGCGGATCATCCGGTCTTTCGAGGGGCGCCGTCACGACGTGCTGACCGGGGTGGCGCTCGTCGATCAGCGCGGCGAGATGCTCGACCTGTTCGTCGACCGCGCTCGGGTGCGCGTCGGTGCGATCGGGGATGAGGCGATCAAGGCCTACCTCGATTCGGGCGACTGGCGGGGCAAGGCGGGCGCGTACAACCTGTTCGAGCGGCTGGAGGCGGGCTGGCCGATCGAGTTCGAGGGCGACGAGACGACGATCGTCGGGCTGCCGATGGGGGCGATGAAACGGCGGCTGCGGATGCTGGGGCTGGCGTGATCTGGAACCCAGATAAATCCCGTGTGCATCAACAAGATCCGTGCGCACGCCCGGGTACAGAAAAACCCGTCGACCAAGAAACCCCCCGGGCTTGCGCCCGGGGCTCGTTTCGGGGGAGCGATCCACAGCGCACACACCCCCCCACAAGGAGCCGCGACCGGGGGGAAGCGGTCTTCTCACGATCAACCGGGACCGCGGCGCCTTTGTGTGGTTCTGGACGCCGGCACTGAGGTTGCGCATGCAGCCGAAGTGTCGGATCGGGTGCGTCCAGCCCCACCACCACGATCCGACGCTTCGCGGGCTCAGCGTCGGCGTCTGAAACACATAGAAGCTACTCGAATGAGCGTGATGCGGAGACAGACGGGACGCCTGTCCCACCGGGAGAAGAGCTCATATCTCCAGACCGAGCCAGGCGGCGGCGAGGGATTCGACATCGACCTGCTCGTCGTTGTTGCGCAGCACGCCCGAGGCGTTCAGTTCGCCGAGCACAATAGTTGCGATGCACTCATCGGCAATGAGATTGTTCAAGTCGACCAGATGATCCCGCTCGATCTCGAGCACATACCGGCAGGGGCTTTCGGCGAACGCGGTGAAATGGGGGTCGTGGGGGTCGTCGCCGAGCGGGGTGAGGTCCGCCCCGATCGGGTCGGCCGGCGTCGAGCCGGCGATGAGCATCTCGGCGACGGCGCAGAGCAGCCCACCGTCCGAGACATCGTGGGCCGAGCGGACGAGACCGCGGGCGATCACGTCCGCGACGAAACGGGCGGCGGCGGGCCCGGCGTAGGTCCACGCCGCGGGGGAGGGGTCGGCCGGGGCGATGAGCACGAGCAGATCGCCCGGTTTCTTCGCGTCCATCGTGGTGCAGTAGGCGAGGTCGGAGACGATGCCGACGCCGGAGATCAGCAGCGTCGGGGGGATCTCGATCGTCTCGCCCGTGTCGGTGGTAAATTGGTTGTTGAGCGAGTCCTTGCCGCTGATGAACGGCGTGCGGTAGGCCTTGGCCCCGTCATAACAGCCCTCGGCGGCGCGGACGAGGCTCGCCAGATTCTCCGGCTTGCCGCATGAGGGCCAGCAGAAGTTGTCGAGGATCGCGATGCGGTCCGGGTCGGCCCCGACGCAGACGAGATTGCGGACACACTCGTCGATCGCGGCGAGGGCCATGAGATAGGGGTCGTGTGCCGCCCGGTTCTCCGGCCCCGGCTCGGAGAGCCGGTGTACCCCGAGCCCGCAGGCGATGGCGAGGCCGCGGGCTGTGCCGGGGACGGGCTCGACGATGGCGGCGTCCATGGGGCCGCGTTGGGCCGGGCCGCCGAGGGGTTTGATGACGGTGTTGCCCTGTACCTCGTGGTCATACTGGCGGATGATGCGGTGCTTGGATGCGGTGTTGGGATGGGCGAGGAGGCGGAGGAGCATGTCTTTGATGGAAGGAGAGGGAGTAACGGGCGGGGCGCCCGTGCCACGAGAGGATAGAGATGTGGGAGAGACGGGCTGGAAGCCCGTCCCACGAGGGGGAGGAGGTGTTGAAGAGACGGGCTGGAAGCCCATCCCACCAAGGGGAGGAGATGGAGACCAGACGGCTTCGCGTGAGGGCATGGGGATGCCGTCGTGCAGAAAGGACATGGGGAGCCGGCCGACCTCGACGCCGCGGTGGTTGAGGATCAGTTCCGCGCCCGGCGTGCCGAAGTGGCCGAGATCGGCGAGCTCGACGTGTTCATCGTCGCAGATCTTCTGCAGCGCGGGGACGTTCTCGGGCGGGACGGCCAGGACCATGCGCTCCTGGGCCTCGGAGATCCAGATCTCGGTGTGTGTCAGGCCGGGGTATTTCAGCGGGGCGCGGTCGAGGTGCACCTCGGCCCCGATCTTCTCGCCCATCTCGCCGACGGCGGAGGAGAACCCCCCGGCGCCGCAGTCGGTGATGGCGTTGAAGAGGGGACCGCTCCCTGACGGTCGCGGCTCATCCGGAGCGAAGTCTCGGGCGCGGAGGATCGCGTCGAGGACACGCTTTTCTTCGATGGGGTTGCCGATCTGGACGGCGTGGGCGAACTCGTCGGCGTGGGTATCGGTGAGCTCGGCGCTGGAGAACGTCGCGCCGTGGATGCCGTCGCGGCCGGTGCGTCCGCCGAGAGCGATGATGCGGTCGCCGGGCTTCGCTTCGCCCGAGATCATGCGGTCGTTTTCGCCGCGCGGCATGACGCCGACCGAGCCGCAGAAGACGAGCGGGTTGCCGACGTAGCGATCGTCGAACCAGACGGCCCCGTTGACGGTGGGGATGCCCATGCGGTTGCCGTAATCGCGGACGCCGGCGACGACCTGCGAAAGAATCCGCCGGGGGTGGAGCGTGCCGGCGGGGAGCGGTTTCGCCCCGGCGGGCGCGGCGTCATCCCCGGAAGAACCCGGCTTCCCGGCGTGTCCCTCGGAGGCTTCCGCGGTGAAATGGTCCGGATACGCCACGCAGAAGACGTCCGTGCTCGCGATGGGTTTGGCGGCGAGGCCCGTGCCGATGATGTCGCGGATGCACCCGCCGATGCCGGTGGCGGCGCCGCCGTAAGGCTCGATGGCGCTGGGGTGGTTGTGCGTCTCGACCTTGACGCAGACGGCGTGGTCGTCGTCGAAGGCGATAACGCCCGCGTTGTCGACGAAGACCGAGAGCGTCCAGTCGAGGCCGTCGGCGATGAGTTCGTGCGTTGCGGCGGCGACGGTGGACCTGAGCAGGTTGTCGATCGTCACCGACCCGTCCGGGTTGCGTGTGTGCCCCGGTCGGCCCGACCAGTCGATCGGGTCGGCGGGGACCGCGCCCTCACGGTCGCGGCTCGGGTCGGTTTCGCGGTAGGTGATGGTCGATTTGAGCGTTTTGTGGACGCAGTGCTCGGACCACGTCTGGGCGAGGGTTTCCAGCTCGATGTCCGTCGGCTCGCGGCCGAGGGCGCGGTATTCGTCGCGGATCGCCCGCATCTCGTCGAGGCTGAGGAACAGGTGCGCCTCCCGGCTCAGCCGCGCGAGGGCCGCGTCGTCGAGGTCACGCAGCGGCACGCGCGTCAGGGGCGATTCGTGCTCGTGCCCCTTCGGCAGCTCGTCCGGATGGAACGGCTCGGCGTGGATCGCGTGGATCACCGGGTTCGCCAGCAGACGCCGGGCGAGCAGGCCCGCCTGATCGGCGTCGATGCCCTCGAACTCGTACCGTGTGCCCGTCGATACGGCCGCCTCAACACCGAACAGGTCGCGCAGCGCGTCCCGCACCGACCCCGCGGCGGGGTCCATCACGCCCGGCAGCGGATGGACCTCGACCAACGCGGACGCGACGGACGACACACCCACCACCGCGCGCTCGACCACCGGGTCGGCCAGCAAGCGATCGCAGATCGCCCCCAGCCTTTCCTCGTCGAGATCGGCCTCGATCAGATAGATCCGAGCCGACCGGGCGGCGGCGGGTTGCACGCCGATCGCGGCGGCGTCACGGATGATGCGCTCGGCGACCGGATCGCCGGCGGTCGGGTGAACCTCGACGCGGTGGACGGGAGCGGTGGGCATGCGCGGATCGTAGCGAATCCCGAGGCCGCCTATGCTCGCTGCGATGACAGAACACCGCCAGCCCAAACCCGCGGTCGAGCTGTACACGGACGGGGCCTGCTCGGGCAACCCCGGCCCCGGCGGGTGGGCCTATCTCCTGCGGCACACCGCCTCGGGAGCCGAACGCGAAGACTCGGGCGGCGAACCCGCAACGACCAACAACCGCATGGAACTGACGGCCGTCATCGAGGGGCTCTCGGCGTTGACCCGACCCTCGCGTGTCGATCTCTACAGCGACTCCCAGTATGTGCTCAAGGGCCTGAGCGAGTGGATGGAGAACTGGAAGAAACGCGGCTGGAAGACGGCATCGAAGAAGCCGGTGAAGAACGTCGAGCTCTGGATGCGCCTCGACGAGCTGCTCTCCGTCCACGACGTGCGTTTCCACTGGGTCAAGGGGCACAACGAGCACCCGGAGAACGAACACTGCGATCGGCTCGCCGTCGCCGCCCGCGACGCCGCCGCCGCGGGGCGGACGTAAGCCCGGGCTACCGCCTGCGGTCGCGGGTGTTCTGGGCGAGAATCTTCTTCTCGGCCGGGGTGAGGCTGTGGATGCCCTCGCGCTGGATCTTGTCGAGGATCGCGTCGATCTCCGCCTCGGACACCGACCGCTTCCGCCCGTCCGGCGGCAAGTTCGAATTCTTGAACACGTCGAAGAAATCCCGCAAAAGATGCGGCCTGCGGATGAAGTAGTAGCCCGCGATCGCCCCGCCGAGGTGGGCCGCGTCGCCCCCCTGGTTCGGCCCGCGCAGGAAGAAAAGATTCAACGCCACGAACGCGACATACCCGTACGCGAACGTACGCATCTTCATCGGGATCGGCGGAAAGATCAACTGGACCACGGCGTTCGGCGCGATGTACGCACAGGCCACGATCACGCCGAACACGCCCGCGGACGCCCCGACCAGCGGGGTAGTGGCCCTGACGGTGAGCGCCCCCGGGAGGGGGAGACCCATGAGCCCGACAAGATTCAGCAGCATGTACATCACACCGCCGCTGAGACCGCAGACGAGATAAAACGCGGCGTACCGCTTCTTGCCGAGATACTGCTCGACGAGCGACCCGAAGAAATACAGCCCGAGCATGTTGAACCCGACGTGCATCAGGTTCGCGTGCAAAAACTGGAACGTCACAAGACGCCAGACCTCGAGCAGGAACAGACGCTGCGTCGAAAAACTCCCCAGCGCGAACAGCAGCTTCCCCACCTCGGGGAACAACGCCCCCACGGCGAACACCGCGAAGTTGACGACGATCAGCCAGGTGTTGAACGACCACGCGCTGAACCGCGGCGCACGCCCCGCAGGCCCCATGCCGCCACCCCCGCCGAACCCGCTCCGCTTTTCCGTCCTGACGTAATCCCGGTCGTATATACCCATGCGGTTCCCATATCCGATCGAAGCCACGGACCCCATCCTTGGGGATCCCGTCCGCGGCATGTTACGGGTTTCCAGCCCCGGCGTCCGCCGCCGCGGCCCCATC
>JALWOY010000175.1 GCA_027083355.1 Phycisphaerales bacterium
CCCTCGCTTCCGCTCGGGCCTCCTTGTGGGTGGTGTCGGATGGATGAAAAGCTCGGGCTGGAGGCCCGTGATATGGGCGAGAGAAGAGAGAGGGATGGAGCGACGGGCTGGAAGCCCGTCCCACGAGAGGGAGGAGAGAAAGGAGAATCAGGAGCCCCTCACCCCGGCCCTCTCCCCGCGAGGCGGGGAGAGGGAGGGAGGCATCGGCACGCTTGGGCGGGCTGGGAATCTGACGCAAGCTCAGCGTCGGCGTCCGGTTGGTTGAGAAACCCGACCTGGTGGCGCTGGAAGTTGGGCCTGCGAGTGTCTGTTTGAAACCCGGCCTGCCATCGTGGCAGGTGGGGCGGGGCGATCCGCCCTGTGATGCCGTGGTGGGCGAGGGTTGACCCGGCCGGAAGCCCTCGTCGGGGGGGTCCGGGTTTGGTGGCACTGGCACGCGGGTTGCCGAGGATTGGGTGGCCGGTGGTGTATTTTTGCACCGACCTTGCACGGAGACACACGCGGCACGCCGAGGGAAAGCGGGCCGACGAGCAGATTCAGGAGCACAGAACCATGCCATCGAAAGACCTTGCGTTCGACCTCGAAGCCCGTCAGCATCTTCTTGCGGGGGTTGAGAAGCTCGCCTCAGCGGTGAAGGCGACGCTCGGCCCGCGTGGCCGCAACGCGGTGATCGACAAGTCCTGGGGCGGCCCGACCGTGACGAAGGACGGGGTGACGGTGGCCGAGGAGATCGAGTTGAAGAACAAGGCCGAGAACATGGGTGCGTTGCTCGTGAAGGAGGCGGCGAGCAAGACGAGCGATGACGCCGGGGACGGGACGACGACGAGCACGGTGCTGGCCGAGGCGTTGTTCCGGGAGGGTCTTCGGTATATCGCGGCGGGGGTGGACCCGAACGCGCTGGTGCGTGGGATGAAGCAGGGCGTCGAGGCGGCGTGCGGGGCGATCGACGAGCTGGCGACGCCGGTGGACGGGAAGGCGGACGTGCAGAACGTGGCGACGATCAGCGCCAACAACGACCCCGAGGTCGGCAAGATCATGGCGGACGCGTTCGAGAAGGTGGGCAAGGACGGCGTGATCACGGTCGAGGAGGGCAAGAGCCGGGAGACCGAGGTGACGGTGGTCGAGGGGATGCAGTTCGACCGCGGCTATCTCTCGGCGAACTTCGTGACGGACGTGGAGGAGATGAAGGTCGTGTTCGACAAGTGCCTGGTGCTGGTGCACGAGGACAAGATCGAGAGCGTGACGAAGCTGGTTCCGCTGCTCGAGAAGGTGATGAAGGCGAAGAAGCCGCTGCTGATCATCGCCGAGGACGTGACGGGCGAGGCGCTGTCGACGCTGGTGATCAACAAGCTGCGCGGGACGCTGCAGGTGGTCGCGGTGAAGGCGCCGGGGTACGGCGATCGTCGCAAGGCGATGCTGCAGGACATCGCGGTGCTGACGGGTGCCAAGCCGATCATGAAGGACCTGGGCATCGACCTGGACACGGTCGATATCGCCGATCTGGGGATGGCGAAGAAGGTCGAGGTGGACAGCGACAACACGACGATCATCGAGGGGGCCGGCTCGACCAGCGAGATCCAGGCGCGGATCGAGCAGATCCGGCGGGA
This sequence comes from Phycisphaerales bacterium, assembly GCA_027083355.1. Lineage (GTDB taxonomy): Bacteria > Planctomycetota > Phycisphaerae > Phycisphaerales > UBA1924 > UBA1926. Next base: position 1,608 of record JALWOY010000175.1, read on the forward strand.
GATCGAGAACTCGACGAGCGATTACGACCGGGAGAAGCTGCAGGAGCGTCTGGCGAAGCTGGCCGGGGGCGTGGCGCAGGTGAAGGTCGGCGCGGCGAGCGAGGCCGAGCTGAAGGAGAAGAAGGCCCGCGTCGAGGACGCGCTGCACGCGACGCGTGCGGCGCTGGACGAGGGCGTCGTGCCGGGCGGCGGGGTGAGCTTCATCCGTGCCCGCGAGGCGGTGGCGAACCTGAAGCCGCACAAGGCGGTGTTCGGGAAGGCGAAGGAGGTCACGTCGGACGACATCGGCCGGTTCAAGTATGACGTGGCCGCGGGGATCGACGTGGTGTACAAGGCGCTGGCGGTGCCGCTGCGGACGATCGCGGACAACGCGGGGGCGAAGGGTTCGGTGGTTGTGTCGAAGGTGGCCGAGCAGGATGGGAACTTCGGGTACAACGCGTTGACGGATACGTACGAGGACCTGATGTTGGCGGGTGTGATCACGCCGGCGAAGGTGGACCGCTCGGCCCTGACGAACGCGGCGAGCGTGGCGACGGTGCTGCTGGCGGCGGACTGCATCGTGACGGACCACCCGGAAGAGAAGGAGCCCGAGCCCACGGGTGCCGGCATGGACGGCGGAATGGGTGGTATGGGCGGCATGGGCGGCATGGGGTTCTGAGCCCCTCTGGCCGATCGTGCCCGGTGGATTGGATTGGAGCCCTCACTTCCGCTCGGGCCTCCTTGGGGATGAGAGATGGAGATGGGAGAGAGACGGGCAAGATGCCCGTCCCACGAGGGGGGAGAGGGATGGAGATACGGGCTAGAAGCCCGTCCCACGAGGGGGGGGAGGGATGGAGAGACGGGCTGGAAGCCCGTTCCACGAGGGACTGAAGAACAAGAGACAGGCGGGACGCCTGTTCCACTGCGAGAAACGAAACGGAGAAAAAGAAGATGGCAGTCAAACCGCTGGAAGACCGGGTGCTCGTCAAGCCGATCGAGAAGGAGAACCGGACCGAGTCGGGTCTGTATCTGCCCGAGTCGAGCAAGGAGAAGCCGATCCAGGGCGAGGTGGTCGCGATCGGGCCGGGGAAACTGCTGGACAACGGCCAGCGGGCCAAGCCGAGCGTGAAGAAGGGCGACCGCGTTGTGTACGGCAAGTACGCGGGGACGGAAGTCGAGATCAAGGGCGACAAGCACCTGATCCTGCGTGAGACGGAACTGCTGGGCGTGATCGGCTGAGGCCGACGCGGGTGAGAGGTATCGGGCATCGGGCATTCGGCCCCGGTGCTTCGATGCGGACGAAGACGATTGAAACCTGGTGCCCGGCGCCTTGTGCCCGGTGCCTTCCAGCTCCAAAGGAGCACGATTCATGGGCCAGAAACAGATTATGCAGAAGAACGACGCCCTCGTGGAGATGAAGAAGGGCGTTGATCGGCTGACCGACGCGGTGAAGTGCACGATGGGGCCGAGCGGTCGGCATGTCGTGATCGAGAAATCGTTCGGCGGGCCGAGCGTGACCAAGGACGGGGTGTCGGTGGCGAAGGAGATCGAGCTGCCCGAGCCGTTCGAGTCGATGGGCGCCAAGATGGTGCACCAGGTCGCGAAGAAGACGGCCGACAAGGCGGGCGACGGGACGACGGCGGCGACGGTGCTGGCCCAGGCGATCTTCACGGGCGGGCTGAAGTATGTCGCCGCGGGCGCGAATCCGGTGCACCTGCAGCGCGGGATCAACAAGGCGGCGGAGGCGGCCGCGGGCGCGATCGACGCGCTGGCCGTTCCGTGCAAGGGCAAGGGCGACTACAAGAAGGTCGCGACGATCTCGGCGAACAACGACGCGGAGGTGGGCGAGCTGATCGCCGAGGCGATCGCGAAGGTGGGCGCCGACGGGGTGGTCGAGGTGGAGGACGGCAAGACGGCCGAGACGACGCTGGACTACACCGAGGGCATGCAGTTCGACAAGGGGTACCTGTCGCCGTACTTCATGACGGACCCGAAGACGGGCGAGGCTGTTCTCGAGGACGCGTACGTGCTGATCCACGAGAAGAAGATCGGGAACCTGACGGACCTGCTGCCGCTGCTGAACAAGGCGGCGACGAGCGGCAAGCCGATGCTGATCATCGCCGAGGACGTGGAAAACGAGGCGTTGGCGGCGTTGGTGGTCAACCGTCTGCGTGGCGTGCTGAACATCTGCGCGGTGAAGGCGCCGGGGTTCGGCGACCGTCGCAAGGCGATGCTGGGTGATATCGCGGTGCTGACGGGCGGGACGTTCTTCAGCGAGGACCTGGGGCGGACGCTCGAATCGATCGAGCTGAGCGAGCTGGGCCGCGCGAAGAAGATCGTCGTGACGAAGGACGACACCACGATCATCGAAGGCGCGGGCAAGAAGAAGGACATCGCCGCCCGGGCCGAGCAGATCCTGGCCCAGCACGAGAAGTCGACGAGCGACTACGACCGCGAGAAGCTGATGGAGCGGCACGCGAAGCTGACCGGGGGCGTGGCGATCCTGAACGTGGGCGGCTCGACCGAGCAGGAACAGAAAGCCCGCAAGGACCTGGTCGAAGATGCGCTGCACGCGACGCGTGCGGCGGCCAAGGAGGGGTACGTCCCCGGCGGCGGCGTGGCGCTGCTTCGGACGGTGGATGCGCTCGAGGCGGGCAAGAAGAAGGCCAAGGGCGACGAGAAGCTGGGCTTCGACATCGTTCGCCACGCGATCGAGGCGCCGGCGCGTCAGATCGCGGTCAACGCGGGGTACGACGGCGACCTCGCGGTGGAGACGATCCTCGAGAGCGACCGCACGACGGGGCTGAACGCCGCGACGGGCGAGTATGTCGATATGGTGAAGTCCGGGATCATCGACCCGGCGTTGGTGGTCAAGAGCGCCCTGATCAACGCGGCGAGCGTTGCGGGGCTGATGCTGACGACGGACGTGATGGTGACGGACCTGAAGGACGACAAGGAACCGGTGGCGGGTGCGGTGAGCTGAGGGCTCACCAATCCGAGTGGGCTATACCCCCTTGTGGGACGGGCTTCCAGCCCGTCTCTCTCCCTCCTCCTCCTGCCTTCAGCACAGGAGACATGGAGCGATGGGCAAGATGCCCGTCCCACGAGGAGAGGAAGGATCAGGAGAGACCACACCCGCCCGCCACGGAGGAGCGCGCGGGCGAAAAAACGCCGGGCCCCGGCGGGAGATCGGCGGGGCCCGATTGAAGACAGCGGCACTGGGCACGAGGCACAAGGCACTCGTCCTCGGTACGGCACCGCGGGGCCCGTCTCCCCTGATGCCCAGTTCCTGATGCCCAGTGCACGACGCCCGGCGGCTCCACCATGACCACCACACGCGACTACTACGAGATCCTCAGCGTCGAACGCACCGCCGACGGCGACGAGATCAAACGGGCCTACCGCCGGCTCGCGATGAAGTATCACCCGGACCGGAACCCGGACGACCCGGACGCCGAGGCGAAGTTCAAGGAGGCGGCGGAGGCGTACGAGGTTCTTTCGGACCCGGAGAAGCGTCGGCAGTATGACCGTTTCGGGCACAGCGCGTTCCGCGGTGCGGGTTCGGCGCATCACGATTTCAGCCGGATGAATGTCGACGACATCTTTTCGATGTTCAACGACATCTTCGGCGGTGGCGGCGGCTTCGGCGGTGGCGGCCGGCGGGTTTCGCGTGGGTATGACCTCGAGACGGAGGTGCAGATCGATCTGGTGGAGGTGCTGCACGGTTGTTCGCGTGATGTGGAGTTCACGCGTCTGGACGTGTGCGAGACGTGCGCGGGGACGGGGGCGAAGCCGGGGACGAAGCCGGAGACGTGCGGGACCTGCGGCGGTCATGGGAAGGTGCAGCAGGCGGGTCTTGGCGGGATGTTCCGGATGGTGACGGCGTGCCCGTCGTGTCGGGGTGTGGGGACTGTGGTCAAGGAGAAATGCCCCAAGTGTCACGGGAAGGGGCGGCAGCCGAGGAAGCGGAAGCTGACGGTGAAGATCCCCGCGGGGATTCACGACGGGCAGGCGGTGCGGGTGCAGGGCGAGGGCGAGCCCCCTGCGCGTGAGCAGAGCCCGACGGGCGAGGGCGTGCGCGGGGATCTGCATGTCGTGGTGCGGGTGAAGAAGCACGATTTGTTCGAGCGCGAGGGGGAGCATCTTCTGATGGAGATGCCGATCTCGTTCACGCAGGCGGCGTTGGGCGCGGAGGTGGAGGTGCCGACGCTCGAGGGTCGGCACACGCTTTCGATCCCGCGCTCGACGCAGTACGGGGCGATTTTCCGCATCCAGGGTGAGGGTTTGCCGGATCTGCGGACCGGTCGGCGCGGGGACCTTGTGTTGGTGACGAAGATCGAGACGCCGAAGAAGTTGACGAAGAAGCAGGAGCAGTTGCTGCGGGAGTTCGCGGAGACGGAGGACCACAGCGTGCTGCCCGAGAGCCACGGTTTCTGGAAGAAGATCAAGGACGCGCTGCGTTGAGGCGGCGTGAAGTGACCATGAGCGAGAAGAAGAAACAGACGGGAACGGCGCAACATTCCAGGGCCGAGGACGCTGCGGGGATGAGCCCGGAGCGTGCGGAGGAGCTCGTCTCGCTGCTGCGCAGCGGGGAGTTGGAGATCCCCGTCGGGGCGGAGGATCTGGCCGAGGCGTTGCTGGTGGTCGCGGGTCAACGTGACGAGAACCGTGATCTTTTGCAGCGGACGGCGGCGGATTTCCAGAATTTCCAGCGTCGTTCGAGGCAGAACGAGCGTGAGGCGCGTGAGCTGACGTCGGCGGGCGTCGTGCAGTCGATGCTTCGTGTGCTTGATTTCTTCGACATGGCTTTGCAGCAGGACCCATCGACGGCGACGGTGGAGCAGGTGATCGGCGGGGTGGAGATGATCAAGGCGGAGTTCCTGCGCGTGCTGTCGTCGCACGGGGTGGAGGCGGTGATGCCTTCGCCCGGGGACGAGTTCGAGCCGCGGAAGCACGAGGCGGTGGAGAAGCGAGAGTCTGCGGACATCGAGCCGGGGCATATCGTCGAGGCGCGTTCGCCCGGGTACATGATGGCCGACCGGGTGATCCGGCCAGCGAAGGTCGTCGTCGCGGTGTCGTCCGGGGGTGTCGATGATCCGGGAGATGGCGTCGGCGAAGGAAGCGAAGCGGTCGAACACGGCGGGGAGGTGTGAACATGCCGACGTATGAATACCGTTGCCGGTTGTGCGGTCACGAGTTCGAGCTGTTCCAGTCGATCACGGCGAGCGCGAAGCGGAAGTGTCCCGAGTGCGAGAAGAACGGGCTTGAGCGTCTGATCAGCGGTGGCGGGGCGGTGCTGTTCAAGGGGGACGGTTTTTACGAGACGGATTACCGGTCGAGCGATTACAAGAAGAAAGCGGAGGCGGAGAAGAAGGCCGGCGAGTCGAAGAGCGAGGGGAAGAAGGAATCGAAGACGGAGAAAAAGGGCGGGGGAGGTTCCGAGAAGAAAAAACCCGCGGCGAAGGAGACTTGAGTTGGTCGCGGGGTAAGGCGGGGAGAGGGAGAAAAAAAAGAGCACTCGCTTCCGCTCGGGCCTCCTTGTGGGTGGTGTCGGATGGATGAAAAGCTCGGGCTGGAGGCCCGTGAGTCAGGAAGAGAGAGATATGGAAGTGACGGGCAAGATGCCCGTCCCACGAGGGGGTGGAGGAGATGGAGCGACGGGCTGGAAGCCCGTCCCACGAGGGGGAGGAGGGAGAGGAGAATCAGGAGCCCCTCACCCCGGCCCTCTCCCCGCAAGGCGGGGAGAGGGAGGGAGGTATTGGCAGGTTGTGTGGATCGTGTGGGAATCCGACGCAAGCTCAGTGTCAGTGTCTGGTTGGTTGAGAAACCCGAGGAGCTGGAAGTTCGTCCTGCGAAGGGCTGTTTGAAACCCGGCCCGTCGCTCACGCTCCGGGCTCTTTTGCGGGGAGAGAGATAGAGAGACGGGCTGGAAGCCCGTCCGAGGGAGAGGAGGAAGAGAAGAAAGCCCCTCACCCCGGCCCTCTCCCCGCGAGCGGGGAGAGGGAGCAAAAATGAGCACTCGCTTCCGCTCGGGCCTTTTAGGATGTTTGATGACGCGGGGGAGGTCGGGGCGGGGCGTGCGTCCCGCGGACGACTGATCGAAAGGAGCGCCGGCTGGTGACGGGCCGGTGGTGGACAGCGTGGCGATCATCGGGCACGGCATCGACGCGGTAGAGATCGACCGGATCGGGCGGTTGCTCGATCGGCAGGGGGAGCGGTTCCGGGAACGGTGCTTCACCGAGGGTGAGCGTGCGTATGCGGATTCGAGCCGGCGTTCCGTCGAGCATTACGCGGCGAGGTTCGCGGCCAAGGAAGCCGTGATGAAGGCGCTTGGGACGGGCTGGGCGCGGGGCGTGGGGTGGACGGAGATCGAGGTCGTGCGTGAGGATTCGGGCCGGCCGGGGGTGCGGCTTTCGGGCGTCGCGGCGAAGATCGCCGGGGGGTTGGGCATCGAACGCTGGACGCTCTCGCTGACGCACACCGGTTCGATCGCGGTGGCGTCGGCGATCGCCGAGGGCGGCTGAAGCCACTACCATCGCCGCATGCCGCTGCCGACCGTGCTCGTCACCGAGGTCATCCGATCGTCGCACCAGGGCGAGAGCCACGGCGGGGCGTACCTTGTCGATCTGGAGACGGGCGCGCACCGTCGCGTGCTCGACTGGGACGAGATGGACATCGACTGGTCGGGCCGGGGCGGTGGGCGCGGGCTTCGCGGGATCGCGCTGCACGGGGAGCACGTCGTCATCGGGGCGGGCAACGAGCTGTTCATTTTCGATCGTGATTTTTCGGTCGTGGGGTCGTACCCGGCCCCGTATTGCAAGGACTGCCACGAGATCTTCGCCGATGGGGACACGATCCTGATCACGGCCACGGGGTACGACGCGTTGCTGGAGTTCGACATGCACTCGCGCCGGTTCACGGCGGGGTATCACTTCACGGCGACGAACACGCGCGTTCTGACACCGAAGGGACCGGCGATCGTGGCGCGGATCTCGGCGTCGCGGTTTGATCCTAACGCGGACGCCGGCCCGCCCGCGGGCGACACGATGCACATCAACATGGTGTGGCGCGAGGGGGGGCGGACGTACATCGCGGGGACGGGCCTGGACGCGTTGCTGGCGTCGGCGCCGGGGACGGCAGCGGGGGCATATCGCCCGGTGGCGCGGGTGCCGCGGATGACGCACAACTGCCGCCCGTTCCGCGGGGGGACGCTGTTCAACTCGACATCGGAGGAGCGGATCGTGCACGCCGGGGCGGACGGGACGCCCCGTTTTTCGCTGGAGATCCCGCGTTTTCCCCGTGATCGGCTGTTGCACAACGATCTGCCGGAGGACCACGCCCGGCCCGATTTCGGGCGGGGGCTGGCGGTGACGGGGGACGGGCTGATCATCGGCGCTTCCTCGCCCTCGACGATCACGGCGTATGACCCGGCGCGCGGGGAGGCGGTGCGGAGCGTGAACCTGACGGCGGATGTCCGCAACGCGCCGCACGGGCTGGTGGTGTGGCCCTGGGGGATGTGATCGGGTCCGACTCGTGTGTATAGAGACCCGGTCGGGCGGGTGTTTCTTCGGTTGATTGTGAAAAGACCGGGGGGCGAGGCTCGTTGCTGGGGAGGAGAGGAGAGAGGTGTAGTGACGGGCAAGATGCCCGTCCCACCGAGGTGGAGGAGGGGATGGAGAGACAGGCAAGATGCCCGTCCCACCGGGGAGAAGGAGAGAGAAGGGAGCCCTCGCTTCCGTTCGGGCCTCTTTGCAGGGATGAGGAGGGAAGGCAGTGACGGGCAAGATGCCCGTCCCACCGAGGTGGAGGAGGGAGAGAAGAGAGAAAGCCCCTCACCCCGGCCCTCTCCCCGCAAGGCGGGGAGAGGGAGGGAGGTTTCGGTGCGCATTGGATCTGTCGGCGAATCCGACGCTTCGCAGGCTCAGCGTCGGCGTCTGGTAGGTTGAAAAGTCCTGCCCAGCGGGGCTGGATCGAGAAAGCCCTCGCTTCCGCTCGGGCCTCCTTGTGGGTGGTGTCGGATGGATGAAAAGCTCGGGCTGGAGGCCCGTGATATGGGCGAGAGAAGAGAGAGGGATGGAGCGACGGGCTGGAAGCCCGTCCCACGAGGGGGAGGAGGAAGAGAAGAAAGCCCCTCACCCCGGCCCTCTCCCCGCAAGGCGGGGAGAGGGAGGGAGGTCTCGGTGCGCATTGGATCTGTCGGCGAATCCGACGCTTTGCAGGCTCAGCGTCGGCGTCTGGTTGGTTGAGAAACCCGACCCGGGACAACTGGATCGGGGCACCGGGTTTCGGGTTGTTCCGCGTGTCCGGGCGTCGAACAATGCGGGCAGCGAAAGGTGTGCTTTGCGGATCATCCTTGCCAATCCCCGGGGTTTCTGCGCCGGCGTGCAGATGGCGATCGACGTGGTGGATCGTGCACTGGACGTGTTCGAGGGCGAAACGGTGTACGTCTATCACGAGATCGTGCACAACAAGCATGTCGTGGGGCGATTCAGGGGCCGGGGCGTGGTGTTCGTCGAGTCTCTGGAGGACGTGCCGCGTGGGGCGGTGGTCGTGTTCAGTGCGCACGGGGTGAGCCCGGCGGTGCGGGCGCGTGCGGCGGAGCGCGGATTGACGGCGATCGACGCGACGTGTCCGCTGGTGACGAAGGTGCACTCGGAAGCGGTGCGGTACGCGGCTCGCGGGTGGCAGATCCTGCTGATCGGTCACCGGAACCATCAGGAGATCATCGGGACGATGGGCGAGGCGCCGGAAGCGACGCAGGTGGTGGAGTCGCCGGCGGATATCCCCTCGCTCGACATCCGAGATCCGTCGAAGCTGATCTATTTGACGCAGACGACGCTGAGCACGGACGACGCGGGGGTCATCGTCGAGGCGTTGAAAAAAGCGTTCCCGGAGATCAAGGCGCCGCCGAGCGATGACATCTGTTACGCGACGACGAACCGTCAGCACGCGGTGCGTCGGCTCGCGCCGGGGGTGGATCTGGTGCTGGTGATCGGTTCGACGAATTCGTCGAACTCTGTGCGGCTGACGGAGATCGCCGAGAGCGCGGGGACGAGGGCCCGGCTGCTGGACGACGCGTCGATGCTGGAAGAAGCCTGGTTCGAGGGGCCGGGCGGTCGGATCGGCTCGGTGCTGATCACGGCGGGGGCGTCGGCGCCGGAGGACCTCGTGGCGGGGGTGTGCCGGTGGCTTGTGGAGCGGTTCGGGGCGACGCTGGAGGTGGCGCACGTGTTCGAGGAGGACATGGAATTCGGCCTGCCGGCGACGCTGAAGCAGGCGATGCGGGCGCGGGGGATCGATCCGGCCGAGCGGCGGATCCGGGTGCGGGCGCCGGAGATCACGGCGGACGCGTACGGGGCGGTGCCGCTGACGGTGAGTGTGGGGAGAGATGGGGAGAGGCAATAGGCAATAGGCAATGATCATTCGATGCAGCATCCTTCGCACCACATCTTCGAGTTCACGCCGTCGACACTGAAAGACTGGTGCGTCGAGCGTGGGATGAAGCCCTTCCGGGCTGGTCAGATCCTGGAGTGGGTGTACGGGAAGGGCGTGGCGGACCCCGGCGAGATGACGAATCTGTCGTCGAAGGACCGTGAAATCCTCGCGGCGGAGATGACGTTTCTCTCCGGGCGGACGGTCGCCGAGCAGCGGGCGACGGACGGGACACGGAAACTGCTGATCGAGTGGGACGATCCGGCGCTTCACGCCGACCGGCTCCGGCGTCCAGCCCCCGAGACGCCGAGTTTGAGCGGGGCGAAGGATCGGCTGCTTCCGGTTCTCGACGGGCACGACCCGTCGCGGCAGACGGAGTGCGTGATGATCCCGTCGGAGGGAAAGTCGGGGAAGGAAGAGGGGGGAGGAGACGGGCTGGAAGCCCGTCCCACGAGGTTGAGTAGATCGAGGCGGACCGCGTGCATCTCGTCGCAGGTGGGTTGCCCGGTGGGTTGCCGGTTCTGCGCGTCGGGGCTGGGGGGGCTGGACGGGAACCTGAGCGCGGGGCGGATCGTGGAGCAGGTATGGCGGCTTGGCCGGCTAGCGGGCGTGGGCCGGATCTCGAACGTGGTGTTCATGGGGATGGGCGAGCCGCTGGCGAATTTCGGGCCCGTGGTGCGTGCGGTGCGCACGATCGCGGCGGACTGGGGCCCGGGCATCGGCGCTCGGCGGATCACGATCTCGACGGTGGGCATGCACAAAGCCATCGACCGCCTCGCCGACGAGCTCGAGTTGCCGGTGACGCTGGCGTTGAGCCTGCACGCGCCGAGCGACGAGCTGCGTCGGGAGTTGATCCCGTGGGCCGAGTTCACGACGATCGAGCAGCTCACGGCGTCTTGCATGCGGTGGTTCGAGAAAACCGGTCGAGAGATCACGCTGGAATACATCCTGCTCGGCGGGGTCAACGACCGGCCCGAGCACGCCGAGGCGTTGGCGCGGGTTGCCGGGTCGATGCGGGCGAACGTGAACCTGATCCGATACAACGAGGTGGAGGGGATACCGTTTCGGCGTCCGGATTCGGGGGATGTGCACCGGTTTCAGTCGGTGCTGCGCGGGCGGGGTGTGAACGCGCACATCCGCGCGAGCCGGGGGCGCGACATCGCGGCGGCGTGCGGTCAGTTGCGGCACGAGAAGGCGCCGGGTGGATCATGAGCGGTGCGGTGGTGTCCGGTGGTGGTGCGGGTTGGGACGGGGGGTTTTCCCCTTTCGGGTTGCACCATCTGGTTGTTGTGCTGTTGTGCGTCGCGGTGGCGTGGTGGGTGATCTTGCTGGGCCGGCGTTGGTGCGGGACTGGGCGGGAGCGGGTGCTGCGGGGCTGCTGGGCGTGGGGGACGCTGGCGGTGGCGTTGGCGGTGGATGTCTACTGGGCGATGCCTTCGCGGTTCTCGATCGGGGAGAGCCTGCCGCTGCATCTGTGCGATCTGGCGGCGCACGCGGCTCCGCTGCTGATGCTCTCGGGTCGTCGGTGGGGTTCGACGCTTCTTTTTTTCTGGGGGATCGGGCTTTCGACGCAGGGATTCATCACACCGACGCTCGAGCAGGGGCCTTCGGACGTGTTCTATTGGCTTTACTGGCTGCAGCATCTGGGCGTGGTCGGCGGCGGGGTGTATGTGGCGGCGGTCGGCGGGTATCGGCCCGGTGTGCGTGATGTGGCGCTGGCGTTCTGCGTGACGGCGGCGCTGGGGTTTGTGATGATCGGGGTCGATCAGGCGCTGGGGGTGAACTACATGTATGTGGGGGATCGGCTGCCGGACAGACCGACGCTGCTCGACGCGCTGGGGCCCTGGCCCTCGCGGCTGGTCTGGCTCGGTTTGCTGGTGCTGGTCGCGTTCGCGCTGACGTGGGCGGGTTCGGAACTCCTGCATCGGGTGGGTGGATGGTTCGGGCGGGGTCGGTCCTGCTCGCGCGAGCAGAGTTGATATCCCGCGCGGCGGGGAGGGTTGCGCGGGGCGCATCGGGCCGGGGCGCTCTAGACTCGGCCTGTGCTGGTGCTGTGTCTGCTGCTGGTCGTGGTCGGGTTCGCGGTGTCGCTGCCGGTGACGTTTCTGATGTGGCGTGTTGGGTTGAGGGCGCGGGCGTTCGACACGGCGGCGTTGCCCGGGCAGATCAAGCAGCGGCGTCGGGTTCCCAACACCGGGGGCGTTGGGATCTTCGCGGGCGTTTTTCTGCCGGCGGCCGGTGCGTTGGCGGCGGCGTGGTTCCTCGACGAGCGGACGGTGACCGATCTTCTGGGCTCGGATGTCGGTGTGCATATCGCGGGGGTTCGGGCGCGGACGGGGTTGGCGGTGCTCGTGCTCGGTTCGATGGCGTTGCTGCATGTCGTGGGTCTGATCGACGACCGGAGGCCGCTGGGGCCTTGGGTGAAGCTGATCGCGATGGCGTTGCCGGCGTTGGTGATCGCGGTGTGGACGGACACTCGGCTGCTGACGGTTGTGGACGGGTTCGCGGGCGGCGCGTGGCTGAGCGTGTTGTTGACGGTGGTGTGGTTCGTCGGTGTGACGAACGCGATGAACTTCATCGACAACATGGACGGGTTGAGCGCGGGGGTGGGGATGATCGCGTCGGCCTGTTTTCTGGCTGCTGCGGTGATGAGCGAGCAGTGGTTCGTGGCGTCGTTGCTGGCGTTGCTGGCGGGATCGTGCGGCGGATTTCTCGTGCTGAACTTTCCGCCGGCGCGTGTGTTCATGGGGGACGGGGGTTCGCTGGTGCTCGGGTTCCTGCTCGCGTTTTTGACGGCGCGGACGACGTACACGGGCGAAAGCCCGACGGGTGAGCCTCTGGCGGGCGGGTGGTACGCGGTGTTCATGCCGCTGGTGGTGCTGGCGGTGCCGCTGTACGACATGCTGAGCGTGACGCTGATCCGTGTTCGTCAGGGGAAGAACCCGATGGTGGGCGATATGCAGCACCTCTCGCATCGTCTTGTGAGACGGGGGCTGAGCCGGCGTTCGGCGGTGCTGGTGATCTGGGCGATGACGGCGGCAACGGGGATCGGGGGGATCTCGCTGGGCACGCTGCGGCCCTGGCAGGCGGTGCTGGTCGGGGTGCAGACGGTGACGCTGCTGGGTGTGCTGGCGGCGTTCGAG